>WNDX01000066.1 GCA_009914615.1 Herbaspirillum frisingense | reverse complement strand
GAAAGCGTTCTCCTCCTCCAGCCGCGCCACTTCACGTTTGAGCCGTGCATGTTCGGCCAACTCCAAGCGTTGTGCCTGATCGTCCTGGTCGTGCCGCCGCGCCTGGGCGCGCCAACTGTACAGCTGGGCAGGCTGCAACCCCAGATCACGAGCCACCGTGGTTACCCCTTCTGTGGCCGCTCGCAACAGTGCCTGCTGCCTGAACTCCAGGCTGAACTCCTGCCCCTTTCTGCCTGCCTTGCTCTTGGTCATCGTCCACCTCCTATTGCGATAGTTAATCGCTTATAGGGGTGTCCGTGAAACGGGGGCAAGATCAGAGGGTCTTCATGATCAGCGACAGCGGGGCGCGCTTGACGTCCGGCACCGGTTCGCGGCGGGCGCGCATCCAGCACACCACGGCGATGGCGATGGTGGCGATGGCCGCCGGCATCAGGCCGCCGATGAACAGCGCCGTGATCGACACGCTGCAGACCGCGCCGATGGTGATCAACACCAGGCTGGGCGGAATGGTTTCGGTCATCGCGCCGGACGAGGACAGCAGCGCCACCAGTTCTTCCGGCTTGGAACCGCGCTTCTTCATTTCGGGGAACAGCGCCGGAGCGATGGCCGCCATGTCGGCCGCCTTCGAGCCCGAGATGCCCGACACCAGGAACATCGCGCCCAGCAGCACGTATTGCAGGCCGCCGCGCACGTGGCCCAGCAGCGAGGCCATGAAATCGATCAGCGTCTTGGCCAGGCCCGATATTTCCAGCAGCGAGCCCAGCAGCACGAACAGTGGCACCAACAGCAGGATCAGGCTGGACATGCCTTCATCCATGCGGCTGACCACGATCATCAGCGGCGCGCTGGTGGCCAGCGCCAGATACGCCATGGTGGCGGTGCCGAAGGCGAAGGCGATGGGAATGCCGCCGGCCACGCACACGCCGATCAGCAGCACGAAGAACACGATCAGGTTGTAGTTGCCCATGGCCAGCAGCGCCGGCTTGGCCAGCCAGAAGCCGCCGCCGATCACCGCCACCACCGCCAGCGCCGAGAGCAACAGGCGCAGCGAAGTCATCGCCGCCATGCGCGAGACCGCCGCCAGCAACATCAGGATCGCGCCCACCGGCAGGGCCGCGGCGCGCAATCCGTCGGGTATTTCCAAGGCAGGGGTGGTGATCGCCATCTGCTCGACCGAGTGATCCACCGCGGGGTGGATCACCATGAGCACGAAGATGCACACCACCAGGGCCGCGACCGTTTCCAGCCAGACGCGGCCCTTCTCGGAACACTTGTTGATGATGGCGGTGAGCCGCATGTGCTCGCCGCGATCCAGCGCCAGTACGGCGCCCAGCATGGACAACCAGATGAACAGGATCGAGGCCAGTTCATCGGACCACACCAGGGGGTCATGCAGCGCGTAGCGGTAAATGACGCCGGTCAACAGCACCACCGTCTCGGCCACGACCAGCGCGGCGGCGACGGCGCCGACCACATGCATCACCATGCGGTTCAACGCCACCAGCGCACGAGCGGCCGGGTTCATGTTTACCGGCGCGCGGTAAGTCATTGCAGCTTCCATCATCAACCTCCGGGACGACTATCTCGGTCTCAGGCCAGCTTGCCGGTGTACTTTTCTAGCAGGGCCCACGGCTCGTCACCGAACTTCTTCTTCCACTCGGCGTAGAAGCCGGCGCTGCGCAGCTTGGCGCGGAAGGAATCGGCGTCGGTGTCGTTGAAGGCCAGGCCCTTGCCCTTCATCTCGCCGATCAGCGAGTCGTTGAGCTTGCGCACGTCGGCGCGCTGGTTGACGCCGGCTTCGTTGATGGCGCGGGTCATGATGTCCTGCAAGTCCTTCGGCAGCTTCTCGAAGGACTTCTTGTTGCCCAGGAACCAGAAGCCGTCCCACATGTGGTTGGTGATCGAGCAGTACTTCTGCACTTCGTACAGCTTGGCGGTGGAGATGATCGCCAGCGGGTTTTCCTGGCCTTCGACGATCTTGGTCTGCAGCGCCGAATAGACTTCGGCGAAGTTGATCGAGGTCGGCGCCGATTCCACCGCGCGGAACATCGAGGTCCACAGCGGGCTCGGCGGCACGCGCAGCTTCATGCCCTTGAGGTCGTCGGCGGTCTTGATCGGACGGGTGCTGTTGGTGATCTGGCGATAGCCGTTGTCCCAGATCTTTTCAAAGGCGAACAGAGTGGACTTGGATTCGATCTGCTTGCGCACGTGCACGCCCAGCTCGCCGTCCATGGCGGCCCAGACCTGGTCGTAGTCCTTGAAGGCGAAGCCGATGCCGGAGATCTGCGCGGACGGCACCAGGGTGCCCAGGATCAGCGGCGACAGGGTGAAGAAATCGATGGCGCCGGCGCGCACCTGCGACAGCATGTCGGTGTCGGTGCCCAGCTGGTTGTTGGGGTAGAGCTGCAGCTCGATGCGGCCCTTGGATTCGGCGGCGATCTTGGCGGCCATCTCCTTGGCGCGGGTGTTCATGGGATGCGACACCGGCAGGTTGTTGGCGTACTTGAAGGTGAATTCGGCGGCGTGCGCGGAGGTGCCATACAGGCCGGTGGCGGCGGCAGCCGAGGCCACCGATGCGGTCTTCAGAAAATGACGGCGCGTGATCTTGCCAGTGGGATGTCCCATCTGTTTATCTCCTGTTTGTATTTATATGAAATTGCTGAATCCGGGCCGGCGGATGCGGGACTGCCTGCAACCGTTCCACGTATGTCAACACTGCCCATGCACCGACAGAGCAATTTGGATGCCAAGCCGCCGAGCCTCCCTCGGCGCCGCGGGCGTCTCCTCCCTGTCATCGGCATTGCGCCTGTATTCTCTGCGATAAGGGCGGCCCTGTACAAGGGCGCGGGCCGTCCCTGCAACACTTTATTTGATGGGAAATGATGCGACACCTGTCGCACAAGTGTCGCATCGCTGTCGCAGGCAACGACAGTTGTACATGCCCCGGCGGCCGGTGATTCCATGTTGCAGCGCAATGACTTACGTTAACGTAAAGTCGTGCTATCTTGATCAAGTCAGCGGCGGCGATGCCGGCGCCGACGACATCCCGACGTACCGCAACAATAAGTAAAAACCATGAAAACGCGAGAACCGGCGCGGCTTTGCGCCGGGCTCGCTGGAGACGGGCAAGATGCCGGCCGCCCATCGGCCGGCGGTCCACGCAACGGCCTGCGCGCGCGCCTGCACGGCGTGTCGCGGGCGCATCCCGCGCGTGGCACCGAATTTGCATATTGCCCTGGCGTGAACCGGAGCGCATGACGCCTCGCCTCGCTTTACCCGCGGGAGATGCGTTCCATCGATTAGTCTTACAAGGACCTTCAACATGACTGCTTCTGCATCCGCACCCTGCATTACCGGCTGGCATCATTCCCAATTCGGCAAGCTCGATGGCATCGATCCCGAAGTCTTGATCGGCCAGGTCGCCAAGGCCGCCATCGAACACGCCGGCCTGCAACCGGAAGACATCGATTCCATCCATGTCGGCACGTTCAATGCCGGCTTCCTGTACCAGGACTTCCCCTCCTCGCTGGTGCTCAACAGCCTGCCGCAGTTGCGCTTCAAGCCGGCCGTGCGCCTGGAGAACGCCTGCGCCACCGGCTCGGCGGCGATCCATTCGGGCCTGCAATCGATCAAGGCCGGCGAATCCAGGCATGTGCTGGTGATCGGCTTTGAAAAGATGACCGAACTGGCCACGCCGCAGGTCGGAGAAGTGCTGCTCAAGGCCTGCTACGCCAAGGAAGAGGCCGGCATTCCCGGCGGCTTCGCCGGCGTGTTCGGCAAGATCGCGCAGAGCTACTTCGACCGCTTCGGCGACCAGTCGGACGCGCTGGCGATGATCGCCGCCAAGAACCACAAGAACGGCATGTCCAATCCCTATGCGCACATGCGCAAGGACTTCGGCTTCGATTTCTGCCGCAACGTGTCGGAGAAGAATCCCTTCGTCGCCGGCCCGCTCAAGCGCACCGACTGCTCGCTGATCTCCGACGGCGCCGCCGCCATGGTGATCAGCGCCGCCGATGCCGCCAAGTCCATGCCGCGCGCCGTGCAATTCCGCGCCGCGGTGCACGTGAACGATTACCTGCCGCTGTCGCGCCGCGACGCCACCCGCTTCGAAGCCGCCGAACTGGCCTGGAAGAAAGCGCTGGGCGAGGCGCGCCTGTCCCTGAACGATCTGTCGCTGGTGGAAACCCACGACTGCTTCACGGTCGCTGAATTGCTGGAATACGAAGCCATGGGCCTGGCGCCGCACGGCCAGGGCGCGCGCGTGATCGCCGAAGGCATCACCGCCAAGGACGGCAAGCTGCCGGTCAATCCTTCCGGCGGCCTGAAATCCAAGGGCCACCCGGTCGGCGCCACCGGCGTCTCGATGCACGTGATGGCCGCGATGCAAGCCGCGCATGACGCGGGCGACATGCAGATCGCCAACGCCAGGTATGCCGGCGTGTTCAACATGGGCGGCGCCGCCGTCGCCAACTACGTCAGCGTCCTGGAACGCATCCACTGAGCGTTTCCACGCATTGCCGCCGCCCGCCCTCATCCGGCGGGCGGCGCGCATCGATGGTTTTTCCGCACCGGAGCAGCACCGCAGTAACAGCAGCAATAGCAGCAGCGCATTACAACGGCAACGCCAATTTCAATTAGAACGAGTGAGACGATGTTAAAGAAAGTCATGAACCTGGGCCGCCTGCTATCCGACGTGGCGCGCCGCTTTCCGGACGAGCCCGGCCTCATCCTGAGCAAGGGCGCCGCCAACGGTGACGACCGGATCATCACCTGGAAGCAGATCAACGACCGTGTCGATGCCCTCGCGCATGCGCTTGCCAAGCGCGGCGTGAAGAAAGGCGACAAGATGCTGGTCCATTCGCGCAACAACCAGCAGATCTTTGAAAGTGCCTGGGCGGCGTTCAAGCTGGGCATGATCTGGGTTCCGACCAACTTCCGTATCACGCCTCCCGAAGCGGCGTACCTGGGCCAATCCAGCGGCGCCTCGGTGATGATCTACGACCGTGGTTTCGGCAATTACGTTGACGCCGTCAAGACGGCCTCGCCGGCGCTGGAGCACGTGATCGCGCTGGCCGATCCGCGTGCGGGCGAACTGGATTTCGAGACGCTGGTAGCCGATGCCGGCGGCCAGGCCTTCGATGAAGTCGAAGTCGATTACGAAGATCCGATGTGGTTCTTCTATACCTCCGGCACCACCGGCCATCCCAAGGCCGGCATGCTGTCGCACGGCCAGATGGCTTTCGTCGTCACCAACCACCTGGCCGACCTGATGCCTGGCCTGAATCACCAGTCGCGTTCGCTGGTGGTGGCCCCGCTGTCGCACGGCGCCGGCATCCATGCGGTGATCAACACGGCGCGCGGCGCGGCCAGCATCCTGCTGTCATCGGAACGCCTGGTAGTGGAAGAAGCCTGGCAACTGGTGGAAAAGTACAAGGTGGACAACATGTTCACCGTGCCCACCATCGTCAAGATCCTGGTGGAGGACGAGTCGGTCGATCGCTACGACCATGCGTCGCTGAAGCATGTGATCTACGCCGGCGCGCCGATGTACCGCGCCGACCAGGTGTATGCGCTCAAGAAACTGGGCAAGGTGCTGGTGCAGTATTACGGCCTGGGCGAAGTGACCGGCAACATTACCTTCCTGCCGCCCTACATGCACTTCGAGGATGACGCCCACCCGCAGGCGCGCGTGGGCACCTGCGGCATGCCGCGCACCGGTATGGAAATCGCCATCCTGGACGACAGCGGCAAGAAGCTGGCGGCTTTCGAGACCGGCGAGATCTGCGTGCGCGGCCCGGCCGTGTTCATGGGCTACCACAACAATCCGGACGCCAACGCCAAGGCCTTCAAGCATGACTGGTTCCACACCGGCGACCTCGGCCATGTGGACAAGGACGGCTTCCTCTACATCACCGGCCGCTCTTCCGACATGTATATCTCGGGCGGCTCCAACGTCTATCCGCGCGAGATCGAGGAAGCGCTGTTGACCCACCCGGCCGTCTCCGAAGTGGCGGTGCTGGGCGTGCCCGATCCCAAGTGGGGGGAAAGCGGCCTGGCCGTCATCGTCGCCAAGCCCGGCCAGCAGGTGCAGGGCGAGGCGCTGCTAGCGTATCTGGAGGAGCGCATCGGCAAGTACAAGTGGCCGCGCCGCTTCGTGTTCTGGGAAACCATGCCCAAGTCGGGCTACGGCAAGATCGTGAAGAAACAGATCAAGGCCTTGCTGGAAGAGAAAGGGGATTACCGCATATGAAACTGTCCAGCAAACCCGCCGACGGCCACCCCGGTTTCGTCGAGGTGCGCAAGTTCCTTCACGCAGGCCAGCAGAGCTATCCGCGCACGCTGGACCTGGAGGCCGATCCGGCCGAGGAACTGCGCATCACGCTGCAGCCGGGCACCATGGTGGGCGAGGCCTTGCGCAAGGTGCTCGCGCGCTACGGCCAGCGCGGCGGCGTCGGCCGCATGTGCGGCGGCACCGCGCGCCGCCTGCACTATCACCGCATCGAAAACACCCGGGACAAGAACCGGCCCTACGACTACGGCCCGCCGCATGTGCTGGAAGGCGCGATCACCTTCGTGACCGGCGCCATCACGGTGGGCCAGAACCCGGAGGGAAAGGTATTATTGCACTGCCATTCAGGTTTCATTGACGGCGATGGCGCCATCCACGGCGGCCATCTCCTGCTTGATACGGTGGAAGTGGGCGACGATCCGCTCATCATCCGCCTTTGCTTGTTCTCCCGGGGCGCCTTCGTCGTCAACAGCGATGAAGAGACGCACTTCAGTCTATTGCATCCGACACCCATGGAATCATGATGACGATCCTAGCCAACACAACGACAAACGAGACCGACGACAACATCCAAGTAGAAGAAGGCACCCTGGGCAAGCTGGTCATGGCCCGCCTCAAACCCAACCAGGACCTGACCGAGAGCGTGGAAGCGCTGTGCCGCCAGCACGGCATGAAGACCGCCATCGTGCGCGGCGCCATCGGCAGCCTGATCGACGCTCATCTGCAATACTCGACGCCGGCCGGCCTGCGCCAAATGGAAATCAACGGCCCCGGCGTGGAAATCCTCAACGTGTTCGGCGAGATCGGCTTCTCGGACGGCAAGTCCAATCCGAATCCGCTGCAAGGCGTGGTGGCCGACACCGACGGCAAGATCTTCGCCGGCCGCTTCGTGCGCGGCGCCAACCTGTCCTTCATCACCATCGAGATCACGCTGCAGGAATGGATTCCGGTCAAGGAACGCGAAGCCGTTCCGGCCTGAGCATACCTCGCTGATTCTTTCACGGGTTCCATCGCTCGTCCCTTGCGGGAGCACGCCGCGCGCCAGCCTGCTCCCGCGCGCGGTTTTCCGTTTCCACCGTTTTCACCGTTGCCGGCGTCCCCGCCAAGTCGAAGGAGGGCATGCCGGGACACGATGATGCGGACGAAAAAAAAGCTTCGCCGCGGCGAAGCTTTTTTCCGTCGGAGAACAAGGTTCAGGCATGCAGCTTGAGCTCGGCTTCCTGTTCGATGGCCTGCTCGGCGGCACGCGCTTCTTCTTCGCTCAGCAAGCCGCCTTCCCACTTGGCGACCACTGCCGATGCGATCGAATTGCCCACGGCGTTGGTGGCCGACCGGCCCATGTCCAGGAAGGTGTCGATGCCCAGGATCACCAGCAGGCCCGCTTCCGGGATATTGAACTGGTGCAGCGTGGCGGCGATCACCACCAGCGAGGCGCGCGGCACGCCGGCGATGCCCTTGGAAGTGAGCATCAGCACCAGCATCATGGTGATCTGGGTGGACAGCGGCATGTGGATGCCATAGGCCTGGGCGATGAACAGCGTGGCGAAGGTGCAGTAGATCATCGAGCCGTCGAGGTTGAAGGAGTAACCCATCGGCATCACGAAGCTGGAGATCTTGCGCTTGACGCCGAAGCGGTCCAGCGCGTCCAGCAGCTTGGGATAGGCGGCTTCCGAACTGGCCGTGGCGAACGCCAGCAGGAAGGCTTCCTTGATCAGCGCCAGCAGGTGGAAGATGCGCTTCTTCAGGAACACGAAACCGGCGGCGATCAGCAGCAGCCACAGCAGCACCAGCGAGAAATAGAAGTCGCGCATGAAGACCGCGAAGCTGACCAGGATGTCCAGGCCGTTGACGGCGACGGTGGCGGCCATCGCCGCGAACACCGCGACCGGCGCGAATTTCATCACATAGCCGGTGATCTTGAGCATGGCGTGCGAGAGGTCGTCCACCACCGCCAGCAGGTTCTTGCCGCGTTCGCCCAGCGCCGCCAGCGCGATGCCGAAGAACATGGAAAACACCACGATCTGCAGGATCTCGTTTTGCGCCATCGCCTCGGCCACCGACTTGGGCACCAGGTGGTTGAAGAATTCCTTGACCGTGAACTTGCCGGTGGCCAGGCCGGCGCCGGCCGCGTCGGGCGACGGCAACGCCACGCCGGCGCCAGGCTGCAGCAGGTTGGCCATCACCATGCCCAGCGCCAGCGACACCAGCGAGGCCGCCAGAAACCAGCCCAGCGACTTGCCGAAGATGCGGCCCACCGACTTGGCGTCGCCCATGTGCGCGATGCCCACCACCAGCGTGGAAAACACCAGCGGCGCGATCACCATCTTGATCAGACGCAGGAACATGTCGGAGGCGATCGAGATGTAATCCGCCAATTCCTTGGCCTGGGCCTTGTCGTAGTGGCTGAAAATCAGATAGCCGACCAGGATGCCAAGCAGCATGGCGGCGAAGATGTAAGCGGCGGGTGGGATGCGTTTTTTCATGTGTTCTCCTGCCCTGGGTCGCCGGCCGGCATGAGCTCCGGCCAGGAAGACGGCGTGGTGAGAGGGCTTGTTGCGTGCGGCGCCGGACTGCTCGGACTGCTGTTAGACAGGTGCGCCCCGGATTGTTCAGGATGGCGCGGGTTTCCCATGAGAAACCGTGGCCGATTTTTCCCGCCAAGCGGTAAAAAAAGCACGAAGCTTATTGAGTTATGGCCCGATCCGTCAAGCCGGATCGTCCAAAAGCGGCCGAAATCGGGCACAACCGATCCAAATGAACCGGAACGTGGTCATTCTTGCCACAAAAAAAGCCCCGCATCGCGGGGCTTGGAGACAGTCGGCGCGGGCGCAAGGCAATCGACCGTTCAGGCGCGCCCTTGCAAGGCTGCATCCAGCAGCTCGATCCAGTGCCGCACCGGCGTTTCGGTGCCGGATTGCAGATGCGTCACGCAGCCGATGTTGCCGGTGACGATCATGTTGGGATCGGTGGCGGCGAGGTTGTTCAGCTTGTTGTCGCGCAGTTGGTAGGACAGCTCGGGCTGCAGCACCGAATAGGTGCCGGCCGAACCGCAGCACAGGTGGCTGTCGGCGCACAGGCGCACGTCCACGCCGGCGGCGCCCAGGATGGCTTCGACCTTGCCGCGGATCTTCTGGCCGTGCTGCAGCGTGCAGGGCGGGTGATAGGCCACGCGCTTGCCGTCGAAGCCCTTGAGCTTCTCCTGCAACTGCGCTTCGAACTCGGGCAGGATCTCGCTGATGTCGCGCGTCATGCGCGAGATGCGGCGCGCCTTTTCGGCATAGAGGTGGTCGTGTTGCAGCAGGTGGCCGTATTCCTTGACCGTGACGCCGCAGCCGGAAGCATTCATCACGATGGTGTCGGCCTTGATGCCATCCTTGCCTTCGATATACGGCCACCAGGCGTCGATATTGCGGCGCATGTCGTCCAGCCCGCCGTCCTGGTCATTCATGTGGAAGCGGATGGCGCCACAGCAGCCGGCCTTGGGCGGCGCGAACAGTTGCACGCCGAGGGCGTCCAGCACGCGCGCGGTGGCATTGTTGATGTTGGGCGACATGGAGGGCTGCACGCAGCCTTCCAGCAGCAGCATCTGGCGCGCATGCGTGCGCGTGGGCCGCACGCCGGCGTCCTGCGGCAGCGGCACCTTGTTCTTGAGCAGCTTGGGCAGCAGCGGACGCACCATCTGCCCGGCCTTCATGGCGGGCCGGAAGATCCAGCTGCGTGGCACCAGTTCCTTCAAGGCGGCGCGCGTGAGGCGCTGCGACAGCGGGCGCGGCACCTGCTGCTCCACCACCTTGCGGCCGATATCGACCAGGCGGCCGTATTGCACGCCCGACGGGCAGGTCGATTCGCAATTGCGGCAGGTCAGGCAGCGATCCAGGTGCGACTGCGTGGCGGCCGTGGCCGGCTTGCCTTCCAGCACCTGCTTGATCAGGTAGATGCGGCCGCGCGGGCCGTCCAGCTCGTCGCCCAGCAACTGGTAGGTCGGGCAGGTGGCGGTGCAAAAGCCGCAGTGCACGCAGGCGCGCAGGATGCTGTCGGCTTCCTGGCCTTCGTGGGTGTCGCGGATGAAATCGGCTAAGTTGGTCTGCATGTGATGTCTGCTGGCGAGAACGGCTTACAGGCTGGCGTACATACGGCCCGGATTGAAGATGCCCTTGGGATCGAACTGGGTCTTGAGGTTGCGGTGGATCTTTTCGACCGCCGGCTGCAGCGGATGAAACACGCCGATCGCCTTGTCGCCGCCGCGGTGCAGGCTGGCATGGCCGCCCACGGCGAGCGCCGCGGCGCGGATGGCGACCGCGTCCAATGCGCCGTCCGGACGCAGCCAGCGCTGCGCGCCGCCCCACTCCACCAGCAGGCGGCCGGGCAGATCCAGCGGCGGCGCCACCGAAGGCACCGACAGGCGCCACAGCGGCTGATCGGGATGATCGAAGAAGGCATGCGATTGCTCGCGCAGGTCGCGCCAGAAATCGTCGCCGTTGGTCAGCTCGCTGCCGCCCAGTTTCTTGACCGCGGAATCCACCGCGGCTTGCGCGCCGGCCAGGCGGATGGTCAATACGTTGCCGGTCCAGGCGCTGGCGGTGAGCGGCAAGGGCTGGCCGCCGCTCTGGTTGAGCAGGCGCAGCGCCCCCTCCTGATTGATCTCGAACACGCGCGTGCTGCTGGCGAAGGGCTTGGGCAGCACCTTCAGCGACACTTGCAGGATCAGCCCGAGCGTACCCAGCGACCCGGTCAGCAGGCGCGACATGTCGTAGCCGGCGACGTTCTTCATCACCTGGCCGCCGAAATGCAATTCCTCGCCCTGCGCATCCATCAGCACCGCGCCCAGCACGAAGTCGCGCGTGGCGCCGGCCGCGGCGCGCGCCGGACCGGACAGGCCGGCGGCGACCATGCCGCCCACGGTGGCGGCGCCGCCGAAGCGCGGCGGTTCCCAGGCCAGCATCTGGTTATTCTTATCCAGCGCGGCATCGATTTCCGCCAGCGTGGTGCCGCAGCGCGCGGTGATCACCAGCTCGGTCGGCTCGTAGTCGATGATGCCGCGGTAGGCGCGCGTATCCAGCACCTCCCCCTGCGGCGCCTGGCCGTACCAGTCCTTGGTGCCGCCGCCGCGGATCTGCAGCGGCCGGCCTTGCGCGATGCGCTCGCGGAACGCGGCCAGCACCGCCGCCATGTCCTGGTTGTCGTTGACGTGTGCGTCCATGGTCAGAATCTCGGTAAATCGGGGTGGCGCAGCTGGCCGCGCTGCACGTGCATCTTGCCGTATTCGGCGCAGCGGTGCAGGGTCGGGATAGCCTTGTCGGGGTTGAGCAGGAAGGCGGTGTCGAAGGCGCGCTTGAGCTTGAAGAAGGCCTCGCGCTCGGCCGGCGCGAACTGCACGCACATGGAATTGATCTTTTCGATGCCCACGCCGTGCTCGCCGGTGATGGTGCCGCCCACTTCCACGCACAGCTCCAGGATCTCGGCGCCGAACAGTTCGGCGCGGTGGAATTCGTCGGCGATGTTGGCATCGAACATGATCAGCGGATGCAGGTTGCCGTCGCCGGCGTGGAACACGTTGGCGCAGCGCAGGCCGTATTTCTTTTCCATCTCGGCGATGCCCAGCAGCACTTGCGCCAGCTTCTTGCGCGGGATGGTGCCGTCCATGCAGTAATAGTCGGGCGAGATGCGGCCGGCGGCCGGGAAGGCATTCTTGCGGCCGGACCAGAAGCGCAGGCGCTCGGCCTCCGACTGCGAGCAGGCGATGGCGGTGGCGCCGCTGGCGTTGAGCACGTCGGTCATGCGGCCGATTTCTTCTTCCACTTCTTCCACGGTGCCGTCGGATTCGCACAGCAGGATGGCTTCGGCATCGATGTCGTAACCGGCCTTGACGAAAGGCTCGACCATGCGCGAGCTGGTCTTGTCCATCATTTCCAGGCCGGCCGGAATGATCCCGGCGGCGATCACGTTGGCTACCGCGTTGCCGCCCTTCACCACGTCGTCGAACGAGGCCATGATCACGCGCGCCTGCTGCGGCTTGGGCACGAGCTTGACGGTCACTTCGGTGACCACGCCCAGCATGCCCTCGGAACCGATGAACACCGCCAGCAAGTCCAGGCCGGGCGCGTCCAGCGCGCCGCTGCCCAATTCCACCACGTCGCCCTCGATGGTCACCATGCGCACGCGCAGCACGTTGTGCACGGTCAGGCCGTACTTCAGGCAGTGCACGCCGCCGGAGTTCTCGGCCACGTTGCCGCCGATGGTGCAGGCGATCTGCGAGGAGGGATCGGGCGCGTAGTAGAGGCCGTGCGGCGCCGCCGCTTCGGAGATGGCCAGGTTGCGCACGCCGGGCTGGACCACGGCGGTGCGCGAATACTTGTCCATCTTCAGGATCTTGTTGAACTTGGCGGTGGACAGCACCACGCCGTCGGCGATCGGCATGGCGCCGCCGGACAGGCCGGTGCCGGCGCCGCGCGGCACGATCTGCACCTTCAGCGCGTGGCAGACCTGCATGATGGCCACCACCTGCGCTTCATTCTCGGGCAGCACCACCACCATCGGCAATTGCCGGTAGGCGGCCAGGCCGTCGCATTCGTAGGGGCGGGTGTCTTCTTCGTCGAACAGCACGCAATGCGCAGGCAAGGCCCGGCGCAGGGCATCGACGACTTCGCGCTGGCGGGCGGGCGCAAAAGACTGGTGGGCGGGAGCATTCATGCTGGACCTCGGCGTTGGGCTATTCGGACGGCGGCTGCGGGAGCGGCGCCCGGAGGCTACGGATGTGCGGCTGCCGCTCTGCGCGTTCTTGCTACACGAATCTCGCTGTCTCGCTTGTTGTCTGCCTGCGCTCCCGTGACGGGCGGCGGCGCGGGCGTTTTTCAATGGATCAAGTGTAACGAATTTTCCGGGGCGGGAAGACGGAATGTTGTCTTGCGGCGCACTGAAAAGAATTTTTGACGGGAATGAATTATTTTCAGCGGGACAATACGCGCGGGCGATGCCGGCCTTGGCGAAGGCGCCAAGCCGCGGCGTTTCCGCGCCTTGCAGGGCCGGATGAGGCATGACGAACGACGCTGGGTCCCGGCCTGCGCCGGGACGACGATGAGAAATTTGAGGCCGGAGGATTTAAAGGAGTCCGAGATCGGCGTGTTCAAGGCCGACCGACGTTGCAGCGATCGCGGCGGTCAAATTGATCGGTTACGCGCTCCCCCCGCTCCGTCGTCCCGGCGCAGGCCGGGATCCAGCGTCGTTCGGCCGCCGGTGAAACATCGCCTGCGGCGGCCAGACAGCCGCTCTCGGCCACGCATCAACGCGACCCACGCAAGCCAACGACTCAAATATTCCTGAACGCGTTATGCATCCAGCTGATGAAGGTATCCACCTCCGGCCGCTCCCGCACCGAACGCTCATACACCACGTAATAGGCATGCGGCGGCGTGCGCAGGCGCACGTCGAACAGTTCGACGATCTCGCCGCGCGCCAGCAGTTCTTCGGCGAAGTGCTGGCGCGTCAGGCCCACGCCGTAGCCGTGGCGCACCGCCTCCAGCAACAGGCCGAGATCGTCCACGCGCAGGCCGGACGAAGGCTCGGTCCAGTCCTTCAGGCCGGCCGCTTCAAACCACGGCTGCCAGGGTTCCAGCGCCGAGCGCAACAGGCTGGCGTGCTGCAGGTCGGCCGGCGACTTCATCGGTGGCAGCGTCTTCAGGTAGGACGGGCTGGCGACCACGAAGGCCGGTTCCTCGAACAGCTTCTCGGTGATGATGTTGGGATAGTTGCCGGCGCCGAAGCGGATCTCGACGTCGCTTTCCGACAGCGACAGGTCGTACAGCGGCACCGATAGATACAGCTCGACCACGATCTCCGGATGGCGCTGGGTGAAGTCGGCGATGCGTGGCATCAGCAGGTGGCGCGCGAAGGTCGGCGGCACCATGACCTTGATCTTGGGCTGCACCGCGGCATTGCGATGCGGCATGGGGAAATCGGTCAGCGTGCGCAGCGCCGAGCGCACCACGTCGAGATAACGGCGGCCGAATTCGGACAGGCCGATGGAGCGGCCGTCGCGATAGAACAGGCGCTCGCCGACGAAGTCTTCCAGCAGGCGGATGCGATGCGACAGCGCCGAAGGCGTGATGCAAAGCTCCTCGGCCGCGATGGCGAAGGAATTGTGGCGAGCTGCCGCTTCGAAAGCGGACAAGGCGTGGACGGGCGGAAGGCGGGTTGCCATGGTTGTTTCCTGCTGCTCTTGCTCAAGGGCGGACGGCCGCCCGATGAGGAAATGACGAAAAAGGAATCGCGTTCATGCCGGCGGAGCGTCCGCCGGCATCCGGCTCATTGCCTCATTGCTTGCTTCACTGCTCCCAGCGCAGGATCTTGCCCGGGTTCATGATGTTCTTCGGATCCAGCGCGTGCTTGATGGCGCGCATCACGGCAATGGCGCCGTCGCCGTGCTCCTGCACCAGGAAATCCATCTTGTGCAGACCCACGCCGTGCTCGCCGGTGCAGGTGCCATCCATGGCGATGGCGCGCGCGACCATGCGTTGGTTGACGCCCTCGGCGCGCGCGATATCGGCCGGATCGTTGGGATCGACCATCATCTGCACGTGGAAATTGCCGTCGCCGACGTGGCCGATGATGGCGTGGATCAAGCCTTGCGCTTCGCAGTCGGCCTTGGTTTCCAGCACGCATTCGGCCAGACGCGAGATCGGCACGCAGCAGTCGGTGGAAATGGCGCGCGCGCCCGGACGCAATTGCAGCAGTGCGAAGTAGGCGTTATGGCGGGCGGTCCACAGGCGCGTGCGGTCTTCCGGACGGGTGGCCCATTCGAAGCCGATGGCGTGATTGTCATTGGCGATTTCTTGCACGACTTCGGCCTGTTCCTTCACGCCGTTCTCGCTGCCGTGGAATTCGAACAGCAGCAACGGATTGACCGGCAGCGTCAGCTTGTCGTGGGCGTTGAGCGCGCGCACGCCGTTTTCATCCAGCAGTTCCACGCGCGCCAGCGGCACGCCGACCTGGATGGTCTGGATCACGGTATTGACCGCGTCGGCCACGCTGGGGAAGGAGCAGATCGCGGCGGAAATCGCTTCCGGCTGCGGATACAGGCGCACCGTGACTTCGGTGATGATGCCCAGCGTGCCTTCGCTGCCGACGTACACGCGGGTCAGGTCGTAACCGGCCGAAGACTTCTTGGCGCGCGTGCCGGTCTTGATGATGTTGCCGTCGGCGGTGACCACGGTCAGGGTCAGGGTGTTTTCCTTCATCGTGCCGTAGCGCACGGCGTTGGTGCCCGAGGCGCGGGTCGAGGCCATTCCGCCCAGCGAGGCGTCGGCGCCCGGATCGATGGGGAAGAACAGCCCGCTGTCCTTGATTTCCTGGTTCAACTGCTTGCGGGTTACGCCGGCCTGTACGGTGGCGGTGAGATCTTCCGGATTGACGGCCAGCACGCGATTCATCTGCGACAGATCCACCGTGACGCCGCCTTGCAGCGCCAGCACATGGCCTTCCAGCGAGGTGCCCGCGCCGTAGGGAATGATGGGCGTTTCGTAGCGGCTGCACAGTTTGACGAAGGCCGCGACCTCTTCGGTTGTGTGCGCGAACACCACCGCGTCAGGCAACATCGGGTCGTACGAAGACTCATCGCGGCCATGGTGCTCGCGCATGGCCATCGAAGTGGACAGGCGGTCGCCGAACAAGGATTTCAGCTCGTCCAGCAAGGCCTGCGGCACGGGCTTCTTCAATTTCTGTGCGTCAACAATGTGATTCATTCGTCTCTCTCAGGTGTCTCTGTGATCTGTCTTATCTGTTTTATGCGTAGGGCGGGACAGCGGCCGGTGGAGAAACATCCCCTGCTCCTCCAGTGGACTGACCACTGATTCAACTGATGAATTTTACTCTCTTGCGGCCAAGTGATCCGGCAAATATCCGATGCCTTTTCGGCCTTCCGGCCGGATCAAGTGAATCTTTTACGGATTTGCTCTTGCATGATCGTCAAGCCGGATGCCTGACGGCCGCCTTGCGCGCCCGGCCTGCACGGCTTAAGCTCGCGCCACTTGATGAAGGAGAACACGATGGGCAATCGCCTTTCCAAGATCGCCACGCGTACCGGCGACGACGGCAGCACCGGCCTGGGCGACGGCAGCCGGGTCGGCAAGGACAGCCTGCGCATCCAGGCGCTCGGCGATGTGGATGAACTCAACTCGCAGCTCGGCCTGCTACTGTGCGAGACGCTGCCAGCGACGTTGCGCGAGCAGCTGGTCTCGATCCAGCACGACCTGTTCGACCTCGGCGGCGAGCTGTGCATCCCCGGCTACACGGTCCTGGCCGACGCCCATCTGGCGCGGCTGGACGCCTTGCTGGAAAAATATAACGCCACCCTGGCGCCGCTGAAGGAATTCATCCTGCCCGGCGGCTCGCGCACGGCGGCGCTGGCCCATGTGTGCCGCGCCGTCTGCCGCCGTGCCGAGCGCAGCGTGGTGATGCTGGAGAAAGTCGAAGCCGGCGGCGTGAACGCGCCGGCGCGGCAGTATCTGAATCGCCTGTCCGATCTATGCTTCGTGCTGGCGCGCGTGCTGAACCGCGAGGCGGGCGGCCAGGACGTGCTGTGGGAAAAAGGACGCGCGCGCTGAGCACGCCGCCAAAGAAAAATGCCGTTCAGTGCGACACTGAACGGCATTGCCGCATCAAGCGGAGGCTTCTTTTCAGCCCGGACAGCCTCAGCCGTTGTTGACCACCAGACGCGGTTGGTCCTTGCCGAAGCGTTTCACGATGGAATCGGCGATGCCCGCCGCGTCCAGGCCGCACTGCGCCAGCAGCTGGGCGGCGTCGCCGTGATCGATGAAGCGATCCGGCAGACCCAGGTGCAGGATAGGCTTGGCGATGCCGGCCTCGGCCAACGCCTCGGACACCGCGGCGCCCGCGCCACCCATGATGCAGCCCTCTTCCACCGTCACCAGCGCCTCGTGCGAGGCGGCCAGTTGCTTGACCAGTTCCACGTCCAACGGCTTGATGAAACGCATGTTGGCCACCGTGGCATTGAGCTTGTCGCCTGCGCCCAGCGCCGGCGCCAGCATGGTGCCGAACGCCAGGATGGCGATGCCCTTGCCGTCGTGGCGAATCTCGCCCTTGCCCAGCGGCAGGGTGTCCAGCGTCTTCTGCACTTGCGCACCGATGCCGGCGCCGCGCGGATAGCGCACCGCGGCCGGACCCGGGTATTGATAGGCGGTGGACAGCATCTTGCGGCACTCGTCCTCGTCGGACGCCGCCATCACCACCATGTTCGGTATACAGCGCAGGAAGGCCAGATCGTAATTGCCCGCGTGCGTGGCGCCATCGGCGCCGACCAGGCCCGCGCGGTCCAGCGCGAAGGTCACGTCCAGGTTTTGCAGGGCCACGTCGTGGATCAGTTGGTCGTAGCCACGCTGCAGGAAGGTCGAATAGATCGCCACCACCGGCTTCATGCCTTCGCAGGCCAGGCCGGCGGCGAAGGTCACCGCGTGCTGCTCGGCGATGCCGACGTCGAAGTAGCGCTGCGGGAATTTCTTTTCGAAGGCCACCATGCCCGAGCCTTCGCGCATGGCGGGCGTGATGCCGACCAGCTTGTCGTCGGCCGCGCCCATGTCGCACAGCCATTCGCCGAACACCTGGGTGTAGGTCAGCTTGCCGCCGGCGCTGGGCTTGATGCCTTCGCTGGGATTGAACTTGCCGGGGCCGTGGTACAGCACCGGATCGGCCTCGGCCAGCTTGTAGCCCTGGCCCTTCTTGGTGACCACGTGCAGGAACTGCGGCCCCTTCAGGTTCTTCAGGTTTTGCAGCGTGGGGATCAGCGAATCGAGATCATGGCCGTCGATGGGGCCGATGTAGTTGAAGCCGAATTCTTCGAACATGGTGGCCGGCACGATCATGCCCTTGGCATGTTCCTCCAGGCGCTTGGCCAGTTCCAGCACCGGGCCTGGCAGCACCGACTTGCCCACGTCGCGCGCCTTGGCGTAGAACTTGCCCGACATCAGGCGCGCCAGGTAGCGGTTCAACGCGCCCACCGGCGGCGAGATCGACATGTCGTTGTCGTTGAGGATCACCAGCAGATTGACGTCGTCATAGACGCCGGCGTTGTTGAGCGCTTCGAAGGCCATGCCGGCGGTCATCGCACCGTCGCCGATGACGGCGATGGCGTGCCGGTCCGAACCCTGTGCCTTGGCGCCCAGCGCCATGCCCAGCGCGGCCGAGATCGAGGTCGAGGAGTGCGCGGTGCCGAAGGTGTCGTACTCGCTCTCCACGCGGCGCGGGAAGCCCGAGATGCCGTCCTGCTGGCGCAGCGTGTTCATGCGGTCGCGGCGACCGGTGAGGATCTTGTGCGGATAGGTCTGGTGGCCGACGTCCCAGACGATGCGATCATCCGGCGTGTTGAAGACGTAGTGCAGCGCGAGGGTCAGTTCGACCGTGCCCAGGTTGGACGAAAGGTGACCGCCGGTCTTGGACACCGAATCCAGCACGAAGCCGCGCAATTCTTCCGCCAGCGGCTTGAGTTGATGGCGGGGCAGGCGGCGCAGGTCGGCCGGGTCGTTTATCGTATTGAGCAGCATTTGTTATTACCGTTTGTTGGGTCTGAAGGCCGGGCATCGCTGCGAGGGTGATGCAGCGCATGCGCGGGCGGACTTCATGCCTTTCGTTGCACGATCAGGTCGGCAAGTTCACGCAGGCGGCGCGCCTTGTCGCCGAACGGCGCCAGCGCCTGGTGCGCATTGCCGCGCAGCTTTTCAGCCAGCGCCTGCGATTCGCCCAGGCCGAGTATCGATACATAGGTCGGCTTGTTATCGGCCGCGTCCTTGCCGGCGGTCTTGCCCAGCGTGGCCGAATCGGCGGTGGCGTCGAGAATGTCGTCCACCACCTGGAAGGCCAGGCCGATGGCACGCGCATAGTCGTCCAGCGCGGCGCTTTCGTCGGCCGTCAACGCCTTGCCGCCCAGCGCGCCCAGCAGCACCGCCGCGCGCAGCAGGGCGCCGGTCTTCAGGCGATGCATCTGTTCCAGCTCGGCCAGCGAGAGCGTCATGCCCACGCTGGCCAGGTCGATCGCCTGCCCACCGCACATGCCCACCGATCCGGAGGCCTGCGCCAGCAGATTCAGCATGCGGAGCTGGCGCGCCGGCATGCCGGCATCGGCAGCGTCCAATTCGGCTTCCAGCGGCGCCGATAGCGTGGCGAAGGCCTGCCCTTGCAGGGCGTCGCCAACCAGCAGCGCGGTGGCTTCGTCGTACTTCACGTGCACCGTCGGCTTGCCGCGGCGCAGGGCGTCGTCGTCCATGCAGGGCATGTCGTCGTGCACCAGCGAATACACGTGGATCATCTCGACCGCGGCGGCGGCGCGCTCCAGCAGCGGCAGCGGCGTGTCGAACACGTCGCCGGCCGCGTACACCAGCAGCGGGCGCACGCGCTTGCCACCATCCAGCGCGGTGTAGCGCATCGCTTCATGCAGCCTGGCGGGCACCACCGATAGCGGCGGCAGGAAGCGGTCCAGCACGTTTTCCATGCCGGCCTGCACCTGGCCCATCCAGTCCGCGAACGGCAGCGACGCCGGGATACGCGCGTTCATCAGTCGTCCTCGCCGGCGTTGTCGGCACTGAAGGGCTTGAGCATGTCGCCTTCCAGCACCTTGACCTGGGTGTCCACCTTGTCCAGTTGGGCAGCGCAGAATTTCACCAGTTCCGAGCCGCGCTTGTAGGCGGCCACGGAGGCTTCCAGCGGCAGTTCGCCGGCTTCCATCTGCGCCACGAGCTGTTCCAGCTCTTGCATGGCTTGCTCGAAGGACGCGGGCGGCGCGACATTGGCGGCAGTGGCAGAGGTTCTCGGCATATCGACCCATTGAAAAAAACTAACTCGCTATTTTAGAACAATCCGCCGATTCCAAAATCAATTCGAGGCGAGGATTTGCCGCGCCCATGCGGGCCGGAAACGTGAATTCGGCCACAATGCTGACATTTTGGCCACAAAACGCGGCCCCTTATGGGGGTTTTATGGCATAATCCTCGGTTCTGTCCAAAATTTCCTCTTCATATTATTTGAACATAGGTTTTTGCGGATTTTCTTCCTTAGGTTGGTGCAAATTAATTTGGGGGCGGAAATGTCCGATCTTGCTACTTTTGCCAAATTGGCGCGTTCAAACGCGCAACTTCCAGTCAACGTCTACTTTGACCAACCGCTCTACCAGCGGGAACTTCAACAACTCTTCCAGCAAGGACCACGCTACGTCGGCCATGAGCTGATGGTTCCCAATGCCGGCGACTACTCGACCCTGCCATGGGAAAACGAGGGCCGCATGCTGGTGCGCAACGCCCAGGGCATCGAACTCGTGTCCAACGTGTGCCGCCACCGCCAGGCCAAGATGCTCGACGGCCGCGGCAACGCGCAGAACATCGTTTGCCCGCTGCATCGCTGGACCTACGATCTCAAGGGTGAACTGATCGGCGCGCCGCATTTCGGCGAGACGCCGTGCATGAACCTGTCCAAGACCCCGCTGCAAAGCTGGAACGGCCTGCTGTTCGAAGCCAACGGGGTGGACATCGCGTCCAAACTGAAGAACCTCGGCGTGACCAGGGATCTGGATTTTTCCGGCTACCTGTACGACCACACCGAAGTCCACGAATGCGACTACAACTGGAAGACCTTCATCGAGGTCTATCTGGAGGACTACCACGTCGAGCCCTTCCATCCCGGCCTGGGCAACTTCGTGAGCTGCTCCGACCTGAAGTGGGAGTTTGGCCGCGACTACAGCGTGCAGACCGTGGGCGTAAACCACGGCCTGATCAAGTCTGGCTCGCCGACCTACGCCAAGTGGCAGGAAAAGCTGCTGCAGTTCGCCAACGGCGCGCCGCCCAAGTTCGGCGCCATCTGGCTCACGCTCTATCCCAACATCATGGTGGAGTGGTATCCGCACGTGCTGGTGGTGTCGACCCTGTGGCCGACCGGCCCGCAGAAGACCACCAATGTGGTGGAGTTCTACTATCCAGAAGAAATCGCCCTGTTCGAGCGCGAACTGGTCGAGGCCGAGCGCGCCGCCTACATGGAGACCTGCGTCGAGGATGACGAGATCGCCCTGCGCATGGACGCCGGCCGTCGTATACTGATGAACCGCGGCACCAGTGAAGTCGGCCCGTACCAGTCGCCGATGGAAGACGGCATGCAGCACTTCCACGAGTGGTATCGCAGCCAGCTCGACGTGCCGCCAGGCACGAAAGAATAATCCGGCCGCGGGCCGCGCGAGGAGATCACATGCAAGGGGAGCGGCAGGACGATGACGGACAGCGGATGCGCCGTCACTGCCCTTGCTCCCGCCTTGCAGGAACTCCGCATCGGCACGTACACCCCGATCGGCAGCACCGGCGCATCCCGGCGCTGCCGATTTTCATTGATGCGGGCGCCGCGAACCATCGCTGCCGCGCATCGCATCCCCGCTCTTTCACCACCCTTACCACGCCAACGCCATGCAATCGCTCTGGATGCTCGTCGCCTCGTTCCTCTTTTCCATCATGGGAGTCTGCGTCAAGCTGGCCGGCGAGTACTACACCACGGCCGAGATTGTGCTATGCCGCGGCCTGGTCGGGGTAACGGTCATCACCGCCATCGTGCTGCTGCGCGGCGGCACCTTCCGCACGCCCTTCCCGCGCGACCACCTGATCCGCGGCGGCATCGGCGTGATCTCGCTGTGGATGTGGTTCTATTCGTTCAGCCTGCTGCCGATCGCCACCGCCACCACGCTCAACTACATGTCCTCGATCTGGATCGCCGCCATGCTGTTCGGCGCCGGCTGGTGGCAGGGCAACAAGAAGTTCGAATGGGGCCTGGCCGGCACCGTGCTGCTCAGCTTCATCGGCGTGGCCATGCTGATGCGTCCCTCGCTCAATGCCGAGCAGTTGGTGGGCGGCGCCATCGCGCTGTTCTCGGGCGTGCTCTCGGCGCTGGTCTATCTGCAGGTGCGCAAGCTGGGTCTGCTGGGGGAACCGGAATACCGCGTCGTGTTCTACTTCTCGCTGACCGGCGTGGTGGCCGGCCTGGCCGGCAATATGTTTACCGGCAAGATCCCGCTGCTCCACGCCCATACGCCGACCGGCGCCTTCCTGGTGATCATGATAGGCTTGACGGCGACGCTGGCGCAGATCGCCATGACGCGCGCCTACCGGCTCGGCAATACGCTGCTCACCGCCAACCTGCAATACACCGGCATCGTGTTTTCCAGCCTGTTCGGCGTGCTGATCTGGAACGATGCGCCGGGCTGGGTGGGCTGGATCGGCATCGCCATCATCCTCGCCAGCGGCATCCTGGCCACCTATCACAACCAGCGCAGCAGCCAGACCGCCGCCAAGAACGTGCCCAAGGTCGATCCGATCGCGACCGAGGTCTGAAGCCTGGCAGGCGGCAAGCGCGCCGCGCCACCCGCATTCGAACACAAGGAGAGACCGCATGACCTACCGCACCCTGATCAGCGCCGCCGAGCTCAAATCGCGCGCGCAATACCTCAATCTGGTGATCGTCGATTGCCGCCACGACCTGACCAATCCCGATGCCGGCCGCGACGCCTATGCCGCCGGCCACCTGCCGCAGGCGCGCTTCGCCCACCTGGACGAGATCCTGTCCGGCGCCAAGACCGACGCCGCCGGCCGCTTCCATGGCCGCCATCCGCTGCCGGATCGCCAACGCTTCGTGGAAGCCATGCGCGCGCTGGGCATCAACAACGACACTCAGGTAGTGGCCTACGACGCCCACGGCGGCATGTTCGCCGCGCGCCTGTGGTGGCTCTTGCGCTGGATCGGCCACAGCGATGCGGCGGTGCTGGACGGCGGCATGGCCGCCTGGCAGGCGCTGGGCGAAGGCCTGACCGACGAGACGCCGCCGCCGGCCGCGCACGGCAACATCCAGGATCTGTCCTCCCTGGTCAAGACCGTGGATGCGCACGCGCTGATGGACAATCTGAAATCACAGGCGCTGCAGGTGGTCGATGCACGCACCCCCGACCGTTTCCGCGGCGAGAACGAAACGCTGGACGCGGTCGGCGGCCACATCCCGGGCGCCAAGAACCGCTTCTTCAAGGACAACCTGCAAGCCGACGGCAGCTTCAAGGGCGCCGCCCAATTGCGCGAGGAATGGCTGTCGCTGCTGGGCGATCCGCAAGCCGCGGTGATGCAATGCGGCTCCGGCGTCACCGCCTGCCACAACCTGCTGGCGCTGGAAGTGGCCGGGCTGGCGGGCGCCAGCCTGTATCCGGGTTCGTGGAGCGAATGGAGCTCCGACCCCAAGCGTCCGGTGGCGACCGGCGCCTGAGTCTGCCCTTACCGCGCCGGGATCAATCCTGATCCGGTGCGGATAATCCCGCCTCCCGCAGACCCGCGATGAGCGCCTGCACGAACTGGTTCACCATCGCCGGCGCATCGCGCCGCCGCAGCAGCGCCACCTCCGAATAGAAATCCGCATCCTTCACCGCCGGGAAGCTCACGCCCGCGGCCAGCGAAATGCTGGCCATGCTCTGCGGCACCACCGCGATGCCGAAGCCGGCGTTGACCAGGCTCAGCAGGGAATTCTTGCGCGAGGTCGCACGCGCCACGCGCGGATAGAAACCGTGGGCGATGCAACGCTCGGCCACCAGATAGCTCAGGCCGCCGCGGTCGCGATGCGGCACGGTGACGAAGAATTCCTCGCGCAACTCGGCGATCTCCACCTCCTTGCGCTGCGCCAGGCGATGCGCGACCGGCACCGCGGCGACCAGGCGTTCGCGGTAGAGCAGCGTACTCTCCAGATTGGGATTGGCGCGCAGGATGGGCAGGCGCGCCAGACCGAGATCGGCGTGACCTGCTCCCCTAGATTAGTACGGCAATGATGTAGAGTCTGCCCCATACGGAGGCAGCATGAAGAAACGATTTACCGAAGAGCAAATTATTGGCGTACTCAAGGAAGCCGAAGCCGGTATGAAAG
>WNDX01000065.1 GCA_009914615.1 Herbaspirillum frisingense | reverse complement strand
GAAAGCGTTCTCCTCCTCCAGCCGCGCCACTTCACGTTTGAGCCGTGCATGTTCGGCCAACTCCAAGCGTTGTGCCTGATCGTCCTGGTCGTGCCGCCGCGCCTGGGCGCGCCAACTGTACAGCTGGGCAGGCTGCAACCCCAGATCACGAGCCACCGTGGTTACCCCTTCTGTGGCCGCTCGCAACAGTGCCTGCTGCCTGAACTCCAGGCTGAACTCCTGCCCCTTTCTGCCTGCCTTGCTCTTGGTCATCGTCCACCTCCTATTGCGATAGTTAATCGCTTATAGGGGTGTCCGTGAAACGGGGGCAAGATCAAAGGTGTCGCGCTGGTATTCGCCGGCAGCCAGGCAGTAGCCGTGGTTGTCCAAGTCGCCGAAGGCGCGTTCCATCTTCGCCACCACCTGCGGACCGTGCTCGCCGCTTTTCTTCCAGATGCCGAACAGCAGGCGCTGGCGTTCTTCCGGCGGCTGCGACCAGACATAGGCGCGGCCGATGGAACTGAGCGCCATCGGCACCGTGCGGCCCACGCCCAGGCGCAGCGTGGAAATCTTGCGGCCGTTGCAGTATTGGATATAGACCATGTCCAACTGGTCGGCCACCGCCAGCCCCACCGACATGTCGAAGCGGTCCGCGAAGTCTTGCATGATGGGCTGGGCGATGCGCTGCACCAGACTATTGGCCAGGTACTTGTGCCCCAGCCGCAGGCCGCGCACGCCGATCTGCACGCGCACGCCGTCGGGCGCGCGATCCAGGTAGCCGAGCGCCACCAGCGTCGCCGTCAGGCGCGAGACCGAGGCCTTGGAATAGCTGGTGCGCCGCACCAGCTCGGCATGCGTAAGCGGCTTGGCGCTGCCGTGAAAAACCTTGAGCAATTGCAGCGCGCGCTCCAGCGAGTGCGTGCCGACCGAGGCCTCGGCGCCGCCGTCCTCGCGCACCACGTCGGGCAGCGCCGCCTCCGCCGCGCGCGCATCGCGCGCCTTGGCCGGTTCAAGCCTGCGCACGTTGCGCCTCCATCTTCTGCAATTGCCGCCGCATCGCCAGCAGCTGCGGCCCGGCGCGTTGCTCGACGCGGGCCTTGGTGAGCGTGCGCGATTGCCCGGCACATAGCAGCACCATGGGCATGCGGCCATCCAGTTGCAGGGGCGTGGCGACCACGGTGATGTCCGGCCCCCAGTCGCCGCTGGAGACGCAATAGGCCTTGTCGGCGATCTGCGTTTCGGCATCGGTGAGTTTCTGGCGCACCGCCATCCAGTCGTCGCGCTTGTGATAGGGCCGCATGTGATCCAGCAGGTAGTTGCGTTCGTTCTCGTGCAGGCAAGCCAGCAGCGCCCAGCCGACCGGAGAGGATGCCATCGGCAGATGCTCGCCCACGCCCAGGCCGACCGTGGCGCTGTTGGAAGCGCTATGGCAATTCTCGAAGAAGATCATGTCCAGTCCGTCACGCCCGGCCAGGGCGACGAACACGCCATTGTCATCGGCCAGCTTCTGCATCAGCGGGCGCGCCTGCAACACGACGTCGGTATCGACCATGGCGGCGAAACCCAGCGTGAGCACCGCCATCGCCAGCCGGTATTTGCGACGCTGCTCGCTGTACGAGAGATAGCCCAGCGCAGTGAGCGTCTGCGCCAGGCGCGAGACGGTGGCCTTGGGCAGGCCGGTGCGCAGGGCAATGTCCTGGTTGGCCAGCCACTCGGCATCGCCGAGAAAAGCGTCGAGCACCGCGAAGCCGCGCTCGATCGGCTTGATGGTGCCCTGCGACGGCGCATCGCCGCGGGCGGCCGCGCCGCCGTTGCGGTACTCGGGCGGATTCGGCGCGCGCAGCACGATGCGCACGTCCTTGACGCGCCGCGCGGGCTTGCGCACGGCCGCCTTCATGCGCGGCCCTGTCGCGAAGGGCCGCGCGCTGCAAACACGATAGCGAAATTCACTGGGTCTCCTTGCGGCGCGCCGGCCTCGCTGCGCGTCTCGTTGCTGTGACGTGGCGGCATGCGCCACGTCCTGTTTTTTATTCGCTGGCGACACCTTGCGGCAGTCTGCGCCACAGGGTCAACCGATGAATATTTTATGTTCCGTACTTTGAAATTTTCAAGCGTGTTTTGAATGGCGGATATTCCTTGCTGCGCCGCGCCAGCAAATCCAGACAGGCCGAGCGCATCGCCACGCCCCAGCCAAAGGCACCGTGCGCGGCACTCGCCTGCGCCACCGCTGATTTCTTGCGCGGTGCAGGATGCAGCTGTGCAATAGCCTGCGCCGTCGCGACGCGGTTTGAAAGCGTTTGCGATATTCCGATGTACGGAACACAGGAAAAAGCCTGCTTGACACCCCTTTCGCGCTTCCAGACTATACGGACATCGCAGCACCGGAAGCGTCCATCACGACGCCGCGACATCCGGCAGAACAGACAGAAATACGCAAGAGAGACACGCTGATCCTGCGCCCGGCCAACGGCGCGCAGGCAGCGACGGCGGAACCGACCATCGCGGGCGAGCAGCCCGCAGCCGCCACCACCAGCCAACCGTAACGAGAACGCGAGAACGCCCGCGGGGCGCAGCCTTGCCCATCGTTTCCGAACAGGGAAAAGAAAGCCATGAACAATGAACGCATGCTCGACGGCAAGGTAGTCATCGTCACCGGATCGGGCGGCGGCATCGGGCGCGAGATCGCGCTGGCGATGGCGCGCCAGGGCGCCGCCGTGGTGGTCAACGACATCGGCGTCTCGCTCACCGGCGAAGGCGCCAATGCCGGACCGGCGCAACAGGTGGCCGACGAAATCCGCGCCGCCGGTGGCCGCGCCGCGCCCAACACCGACAGCGTGGCCGATGCCGCCAGTGCCGAACGCATCGTCGAGCAAGCGGTGCAGACCTTCGGCCGCATCGATTGCGTGGTCAACAACGCCGGCATCCTGCGCGACGCGCTGTTCCACAAGATGAGCGGCGACGAATGGGATGCGGTGCTGAAGGTCCACCTGTACGGCGCCTACAACGTCAGCCGCGCCGCCGCCGCGCACTTCCGTGAACAGCAATCGGGCAGCCTGGTGCACATGACTTCCACGTCCGGCCTGATCGGCAACCTGGGCCAGGCCAATTACTCTGCCGCCAAGCTGGGCATCACCGCGCTGTCCAAGTCGATCGCGCTGGACATGCAGAAATTCAACGTGCGCTCCAACTGCATCGCGCCCTTCGCCTGGAGCCGCATGATCAGCTCGATCCCGGTCAAGAATGAAGAACAGCAGGTGCGCGTGGACAAGATCAAGCGCATGACGCCCGACAAGATCGCGCCGCTGGCCGCCTACCTCGCCAGCGATGCCGCGGCCGAGGTCAACGGCCAGGTCTTCACGGTGCGCAACAACGAGATCTTCCTCATGAGCCAGCCACGCCCGCTGCGTTCCATCCACCGCGCCGAAGGCTGGACGCCCGAGACCGTGGCCGAGCATGCGATGCCGGCGCTCAAGGCCAGCTTCGTGCCGCTGGACCGCTCGGCCGACGTATTCCAGTGGGACCCGGTCTGAGCCAAGGAAAACGCACACCATGGCCATCGATTATCACAAGCTGAAAAACTGGCATTTCCCCGTGCTGCAACACAGCTACCGCGCCGAAGACAGCATGCTGTATGCGCTGGGCATCGGCGTGGGCGCGGCGGCGGCCGGCGAAGACGGTGCGGGTGCATTGCGCTTCGTCTATGAGCAGGAGCTGCAGGCCATGCCCAGCATGGCCGTGATCCTGGCCCATCCCGGCCTGTGGATGGGCGCGCCGGAAGCCGGCGTCGATCTGCTCAAGGTGGTGCATGGCGAACAGCGCCTGCGCCTGCATCGTACGCTGCCGCCCGCGGGCACGGTCAGCGGCGCCTCGCGCGTGAAGGCGGTGATCGACAAGGGACGCGACAAGGGTGCGCTGCTGATCGTCGAGCGCGAACTGCGCGACGCCGCCGGCGAATTGATCGCAACGGTGGAGCAGACCAGCTTTTGCCGCGGCGACGGCGGCTTTGCCGAACAAGGCCAGCCCAGCGACGACACGCCGCCCGCCATGCCGCCGGTGCCGCAGCGCGAACCGGATCTGCTGTGCGAACTGCCGACGCGTCCCGAAAGCGCCCTGGTGTATCGCCTCTCGGCCGACCGCAATCCGCTGCATGCCGATCCGCAGACCGCGCGCCGCGCCGGTTTTCCCTCGCCCATCCTGCATGGCCTGGCGACCTACGGCGTGGCCTGCCATGCGCTGGTGCGCAGTTGTTGCGATTACGACGCCGGCCGCCTGCGCGCGCTGGCCACGCGCTTCTCGGCGCCGGTCTATCCGGGCGAGACCATCCGCACCGAGATCTGGCGCGACGGCCCGCGGATCCAGTTCCAGGCGCGCGCCGTCGAACGCAACCAGATCGTGCTGGCCAACGGCACGGCGGAAATTTCAGCGGCTTGAACCGCATCCCTACAACGCGACAAAACAGCACGGAGAACACCATGACAGCCAAGACCGCAGAGATCCGATCCGACATCGCCTTCAGCACGCCCGACCGCATCGTGGTGCGCGGCAAGAGCCTGCCCGACGAGATCCTGGGCAAGATGAACCTGGGCGACTTCGCCTACTTGCAACTGACCGGCAAGACCGCCACGCCGGAGCAGTCGCGCATGTTCAACGCGGTGCTGATCACCCTGGTCGAGCATGGCATCACGCCCAGCGCCATCGCCGCCCGCATGACCTACGCCGGCGCACCCGAATCACTGCAGGCCGCGGTCGCCGCCGGCCTGTGCGGGCTGGGCACGGTGTTCGTCGGCACCACCGAGGGCGCCGCCAGGATGCTGTACGAGGCCTTCGACGGCGCCGGCGACCATCCCGACCTGCAAGCGCTGGCGGTGCAGACCGTGGCCGCTTTCCGCGAACGCAAGCAGATCATCCCCGGCCTGGGCCATCCGGTGCACAAGCCCATCGATCCGCGCACGCCGCGCCTGTTCGCGCTGGCGGCCGAGAATGGCATGGCAGGCAAGTACGTGCAACTGATCCAGCTGATCCAGCAGGAAGCCGAACGCGCCTCCGGCAAGGTCTTGCCGATCAACGCCACCGGTGCGCTGGGCGCGATCTGCTGCGAGTTCGGCTTCCCCTGGAAGATCGTGCGCGGCTTCGGCGTGATGGCGCGCGCCATCGGCCTGGTCGGCCACATCCTGGAAGAATCGGAATCACCGATTTCCTACAAGCTGTGGCACGAGATCGAAGACCGCGCCAGCGCCCACCTGCGCGGTTGAGGACCACGACGATATGGAACAGTCCCCCGTCCTGTGCGAATTCGCCGATGGCGTGGCCACCATCACGCTGAACCGGCCGGATCGCCTGAACAGTTTCAACGACGCCATGCATGACGCGATCGCGGCCTTCCTCGATCGCATCGAGCATGATCCCGCGCTGCGCGTGCTGGTGTTCACCGGCGCCGGCCGCGCCTTCTGCGCCGGCCAGGATCAGGGCGACCGCAAGCCGCTGGCGGACGGCGAGCGGCGCGACATGGGCGCCGCGCTGGAGCGCTATTACAAGCCGCTGATGCTGCGCCTGCGCGCGCTGCCGGCGCCGGTGGTGTGCGCCATGAACGGCCTGGCGGTGGGTGTGGGCGCGACGCTGGTACTGGGCTGCGACATCGTGATCGCCAAGGAGTCGGCGTATTTCATCCAGGGCTTCAGCAAGCTGGGCCTGATGCCCGATGGCGGCGCCTCGCAGTTCCTGCCGCAACGCATCGGCACCGCGCGCGCCATGGCCTTGTGCATGCTCAACGACAAGCTGGACGCGCGCCAGGCGGCCGACTGGGGCCTGATCTGGCGCTGCGTGCCGGATCAGGAATTCGAGGCCGCCAGCCAGGCATTGGTGCGGCAACTGGCGACATCGGCCACGCGCGCGCTGGCGCTGACCAAGCAGGCGATCTACGCCGCCCAGACCAATACGCTGAACCAGCAGCTGGATCTGGAAACGGTGTCGCAACGCGCCCTGGGTTACACCGACGATTATCTGGAAGGCGCGGCAGCCTTCCGCGAAAAACGCAGCGCCGGCTTCAAGGGGCGCTGATACGGCAAGACGGCAAGGCAAGCAGCAAGGAATCGCCGGCGGCCTGTGCCGGTCATGAAAAATAAAACGGCGCCCGCACCGGCGTCGGCCATACCAAGGAGATGAAGGAGATGAACATGATCAAGTTGAGCAAGGCTTTCAAGGCCGGCGTGCTGGCCTGCGCCATCGCCGCCTGCGGCGCGGCGCATGCCGCCGACGTCACCATCGGCGCGCTATTCCCGATGAGCGGACCGAACGCCTCCTATGGCGATATCTTCGGTTCCGGCGCCAACCTGGCGGCCGAACACATCAACGCCGACAACCTGCTGGGCGGCAAGCTGTCGATCCAGTATGAAGACAGCCAGGCGCTGCCGCAGCAAGGCGTGATCGGCATGAACAAGCTGGTCAACGTGCAGAAGGTGCCGTATGTGCTGTCGGCCTTCACCGGCGTCTCCAAGGCGATCTCCACCATCGCCACCCGCACCAAAACGGTGGCGGTCAACGGCGGCGGCGTCGGCCCCGACCTGGCGGAGCTGGGCCAGTATTTCTGGAACATCATCCCGCTGGCCAACTATGAAGTGCGCGCCATCATTCCCTACCTGGTCAACGAGCGCAAGATGAAGAATTTCGTGCTGGTGTATGTGGACGATCCGCTCGGCCAGGCGATCCGCAAGGAGATGGAAAGCGCCCTGCCCGCGGCCGGCGGCAAGCTGGTCGAAGCGCTGTCGGTGCCGGCCACCGCGCAACAGTTCGGCGGCGTCGCGGCGCGCGTGCGCGCGGCCAATCCGGATGTGATCTACGTCGCCTCCTACGGCTCGCAACAGTCGCAGATCGTCAAGCAGTTCCGCGACAACGGCATCAAGCAGCAGTTCGCCAGCTACACCGCGTTCTCGATCCCGGAAATCAACGCCCAGCCCGAAGCCGTCGGTTCGCTGTACACCTCGCAGAACATCGACTGGAATTCCCAGGATCCGGTGACCAAGCGCTTCGTTGACGACTACAAGAAGAAGCACAACAAGATGCCGACGGCCTACATCGCCAACTACTACAACGCGGTGCGCATGTTCGGCCTGCTGGCCCAGCAACTGGTCAAGAAGGGCCAGCCGATCACCGGCGAGAACCTGCTCAAGCAGCGCGTCGAAACCAAGACCTTCGATCTGGTGGGCGGCAAGGTGACCTTCGCCGAGAACGGCACCGTGACCATGCCGATGCAGATCAACGAGATCGACGGCAAGGGCGGCAAGGTGGTCAGCACCGCCGCCAAGTAAGGCTTCCCGCAACAAGGCAATGACGCCGCCGGCCTGCAAGAGCAGCCCGGCGACGCGAGGACAAAAGACATGTTGCTGCTACAGCTATTGATCAATGGAGTGCAGGTGGGCGCGCTGTATGCGCTGATCGCGGTCGGCTTTTCGCTGATCTTCGGCTCCACCCGCATCTTCCACTTCGCGCACGGCTCGACCTTCACGATCGCCGCCTATGTGTTCTACGACCTGCTGGCCATCGCCCAACTGCACTGGAGCATCGCCGTGCTGGCCGCGACCGCCGCGGCGATCCTGTTCGGGCTGGCGCTGAACCGCTTCGTGTACGTGCCGATCCAGAAGCACGAGGGTTCTTTCTTCACGGTGTTCGTGGCCTCCTTCGGGGTGGGTATCGTGGTGCAGAACCTGTGCGGCATGCTGTTCGGCCGCAGCTTCGTGGCGGTCAACACGCCGCTCTCGCGCAGCGTCGAGCTGATGTCCGGCCTGTACGTGTCGCCGCTGGCCAGGATCGCCATCGTCATCGCCGTGGTGTTCTTCTTCGCGCTGCAACTGTTCCTGATGCGCACCCACACCGGCATGGCCATGCGCGCGCTGTCGGAAAACCCGGAGCTGGTGCGCGCCTACGGCCTGTCGCCGCGTCGGCTGTCGATGACGGTGTTCGCGCTGGGTTCCTTCCTGGTGGTGCCGGCGGCGCTGCTGTCGGCGGCCGGTTCCGGGCTCAACCCGGCCATCGGCCATCACGTGATGCTGATCAGCCTGGCCGCCACCATCGTCGGCGGCGTCGGCAGCCTGCGCGGCGCGGCCTGCGCCGGTCTGCTGCTGGGCCTGGCCGAGAATCTGGCGCTGGCGTATTTCGAACCGCAGTGGAGCGAGGCGATCACCTTCATCGTGCTGTTCCTGTTCATCCTGTTCCGCCCGTCCGGCTTCTTCGGCCGCGCGGTCGCCCACTGAGGGGCCTCCGACCATGCTTGCCTATCTTCTCAATCTCGCCACGCTGATGTGCATCAATGCGGTGCTGGCGATCACACTGAACTTCATCATGGGCTATGCCGGGATCTTCTCGATCGCGCATGCCATCTTCTTCGGCGTCGGCGCCTACAGCGCGGCGTACTTTGCGCTGCACGCCAGCGCCAACATCTTCCTGGTGATCCCGGTGGCGATGGTGGTGGCCGGCGCGCTGTCGCTGGTGCTGGCGCTGCCGGCGCTGCGCGTGCGCGGCGAATACTTCGTGGCGGCCTCGCTGGGCCTGCAGGTGCTGGGCGTGACCGTGTTCTCGGAATGGAAGTCGGTCACCGGCGGCCTGGGCGGCATGATCGGCATCCCGCCGGCCGACCTGTTCGGCCATGCGGTGACCGATCCGGTGCAGTTCCTGCTGCTGGCGATCTGCTGCCTGATCCCGGTGCTGCTGGTGACCGGCGTGCTGCTGCGCTCCTCCTTCGGACGCAACCTCAAGGCCATCCGCGACAGCGAGACGGCAGCCTATGCCTTCGGCAAGAACGTGGCGCTGATCAAGACCATGTCGGTGGTGATCTCCGCCATGCTGGCGGCGGTGGCAGGCGCCCTGTACGCCTTCTACATGGGCTTCATCAACGTCGAGAGCTTCATGCTGGACACCTCGGTGCTGCTGATGGCCATGGTCATCATCGGCGGCACCGGCACGCTGCTCGGCCCGATCGTCGGTACCGTACTGCTCATGTTGTTGCCGGGCGTGTTCAGCTACATGAGTTTCCTGCCGCAGACCGAGATCGGCTCGATCCAGCAGATCGCCTACGGGCTGGCCATGGTGCTGCTGATGATCTTCCGTCCGGGCGGCATCGTCGGCTCCGGCAAACCCCGCGCCGCCAAGGAGAAAGCCGCATGAACGCCATCATCGAACGCGACAGCCCCTTGCAGCAGGCCGGCCCGCAAGCCGGCGGCGAAGTGCTGCTGTCGATCCGCCACCTGAACATGAGCTTCGGCGGCCTGAAGGTGACCAACGATGTCTCGCTGGACCTGCGCGCCGGCATCGTCACCACCCTGGTCGGCCCCAACGGCGCCGGCAAGACCACCCTGTTCAACCAGATCACAGGCCATCTGATACCCAACAGCGGCGAGATCCTCTGGCGCGGCAAATCCTTGCTGGGCAAGAAGCATTTCCAGATCAGCCGCCTGGGCATCGCCCGCACCTTCCAGGATCTGCGCCTGTTCAACCACATGACGGTGGAAGAAAACGTGCTGACGGTCATGGAACCGACCTCCTGGATCTGGCAGCCGGGCGGGCGCGCCGCGCGCAACCGGCGGCGCGAGAAGGTGCAGCATATCCTCCAGCGCACCGGCCTGGCCGCCAAGGCGCAGACGCGCGCCATCGACCTGGCCTACGCCGAGCGCAAGTTCCTCAGCATGGCGCGCATCATGGCGGCCGACGCCAAGATCTGGCTGCTGGACGAGCCGGCCTCGGGCCTGGACCGCAGCTCCTACGAGCTGTTCCTCGACCTGCTGCGCACCGAGGTCAGGCAGGGCGTGACGGTGTGCATCATCGAACACAACCTGGACATCGTGGTCGGCATCTCCGACCGCATCGCCTTCCTCGACCAGGGCAAGCTGCTGGCCGACGGCCTGCCGGATGTGGTGCTGAAGGATCCGCATCTCGCTGCCATCTATTTCGGAGACCAGAACGCATGAGCGCCCAACCTCATCACGAAGCCCAGCCGCTGGTGCTGGAAACGCGCGGCCTGGTGGTCGGCTACGGCGGCCGGCCGGTGCTGCGCCATTTCGATTTCAACCTGCGCCCGGCAGAAGTACTGTGCCTGATCGGCCACAACGGCGCCGGCAAGTCGACGCTGCTCAAGACCCTGTTCGGCCTGGTGCAGCGCCAGGAAGGCGGCATCCTGCTGGACGGCCGCGAGCTGCCGGTGGTGGAGCCGCGTCGCCTGACCGCCGCCGGCGTCTCGCTGGTGCCGGAAGGACGCGGCATCTTCCCCGGCCTGACCGTGGCCGAGACCATGAAGATGGGCCTGTGGTCCGCCGGCGTACCGGCCGGCGAGCGCGCCGACCGGCTGGAGTGGGTGATGTCGGTGCTGCCGGCGCTCAAGCAGTTCTACGAACGCCGCGCCGGCAATCTTTCGGGCGGCCAGCAGCAGATGGTGTCGATCGGCCGCGCGCTGCTCTCGCGCCCGCGCTGCCTGCTGATGGACGAGCCCTCGATCGGCCTGGCGCCGAAACTGTTCCAGGATCTGCTGCAACCGATCCGGCAGTTGCAGAAGGATACCGGCATGGCCATCCTGCTGGTGGAACAGAATGTGAAGGAAGCCCTGAAGATCTCGGATCGCGTGGTGGTGATGAAGTCCGGCGCCATCATCCGCGAAGCCCTGCCCGAGGAATTGAACGACAACGCGAAACTGATGGAGCTGTACTGATGACTGCCACCACCGACCTTCTCCAGACCATGCCGGCACTGCTGGCGCGCAACGTCGCCCGGCACGGCGATGCGGTCGCCTTCATCGACGGCGAGCGCGAGATCAGCTACCGCGAATTCGATCGCATGGCCACGCGCACGGCGGCCTGGCTGCATGCCCAGGGCGTGGCGCCCGGCGACCGCGTGGCAGTGTGGATGGTCAACCACATGGAATGGCTGGCGATGTATTTCGGACTGGCCAAGATCGGCGCGGCCATGATGACGGTCAACACACGCTACCGCTCGCACGAGTTGGCCTACATCCTGGAACGTTCGGAAGCCAGCATGCTGGTGCTGCAATTGAACTTCCGCAAGATCGACTTCCCCGCGGTGCTGCGCGACGTGCCGGCCGACGCGGCGCTCGCGCTGAAGAAAGTGGCGGTGGTCGATGCCGCCGGCGCGGCCATGCCGCCCGAGGTACTGGGCAAGCCGACCGTGGCCTTCGACCTGGCCGGATTGCCGGATGCACCGGTGGCAGACGTCTCCTCGCCCGACGCCCACAGCATCCTCTTCACCACCTCCGGCACCACCAGCGGCCCCAAGCTGGTGCTGCACCCGCAGCGCACCGTCAGCACCCACAGCCAGCGCGTGGCGCCGGCCTACGGCTTCACCGAGGAAGGCACGCGCCTGCTGGCGGCGCTGCCCTTCGCCGGCGTGTTCGGCTTCAATGCGGCGATGGCGGCCTTCGCGGCCGGCAAGCCCATCGTGGTGATGGATACCTTCGACGGCCCCGGCGCGGCGCAACTGATCAACAGGCACCGCGTGACGCACGTCTTTGGCAGCGATGAAATGTTCCGCCGCATCATCGAGAACGGCCAGGGCGACCTGCCCTTCCCCAGCGCGCGCGTGTTCGGCTTCGCCTGCTTCCATCCGGGCATCGTCGAATATACGCAGGCGGCCTGGCTGCGCGGCATCCCGATGATCGGCTTGTACGGCTCGTCCGAAGTGCAGGCGCTGTTCTCGCTGCAGCAGCGCGCGCTGCCGCTGGAAGAACGCATCAAGGGCGGCGGCATGCCGGCCAGCCACGGTCTCGGCGCCGAGGTGCGCATCCGCGATGTCGATAGCGGCAAGTTGCTGGCGCCCGGCCAGAGCGGTGCGATCGAGATCCGCGCCGACACCAATTTCATCGGCTACCTCAACAACCCCGAAGCCACGGCCAAGGCCATCGATGCCGACGGCTACTTCCGCACCGGCGATGTCGGCTATCTGCGCGAGGACGGCAGCTTCGTCTATGTCACCCGCCAGGGCGACGCCATGCGCCTTGGCGGCTACCTGGTCAGCCCGGTGGAAATCGAAGACGTGATCAAGACCGTGCCCGGCGTGGCCGATGTGCAGGTGGTGGCGGTCGATATCGCCAACCAGACGCGGCCGGTGGCCTTCGTCATCGCCGACGCCGGCAGCCGCCCGGCGGAGCAGGACATGTTGCGCGCCGCCGGCGCCGCGCTGGCGGCCTTCAAGGTGCCGGCGCATATCTGGCTGGTGGAGGAATTCCCGACCACCCAGAGTTCCAACGGCACCAAGATCCAGCGCGTGAAGCTGCGCGACATGGCACTGCAGCGCCTGGCCCAGGCGGCCTGATTCCCTCGATATTCTGGAGCAGACGATGAGTTCGCATTACCTGGAAGATTTCAAGCCCGGCCAAGTCTTCAGCAGCAGCGGCCGCACCATCACCGAAGCCGACCTGACCATGTTCTCGATGATCTCGGGCGACTGGAACCCGATCCACGCCGACGCCGAATTCGCGCGCGGTACGCGCTATGGCCAGCGCCTGGTGCACGGCACGCTGGGCATCGCCATCTGCACCGGCATGCTGCACCAGATCGGCATCTTCGAAAAGTCGGTGATCGCCATGCTGGGCCTGCGCGAATGGAATTTCAAGAAGCCCATCCTGGTCGGCGATACCGTGCACCTGGAACTGGAAATCCTCGCCGTCGAGCCCGGCAAGAGCGGGCGCAGCGGCAAGCTGGGCCGCCGCTTCCGCCTGATCAACCAGCACGGCGAAGTGACCCAGGAGGGCGACAGCGACGTGCTGGTGCTCACGCACGAAGGCGCCCGCCAGCAGCAGGAAGCCGCCACCTCGGCACGGGCCCCGACATGAGCGCCCTGGTGCTGCGGGAAGACCGCGACGGCCTGTGCACGCTGACGCTGAACCGGCCGGAAAAGATGAATGCGCTCACCGTGCAGATGTTCCTGGAACTGCACGAGCATGTGGCCGCGCTGGAACGGCAGACCGAACACATCGGCGCGGTGCTGCTGCGCGGCGCCGGCCGCTGCTTCTCGGCCGGCAACGACCTGCATGACCTCGCCGCCGGCCAGCCGCTGCCCATGCCGCATCTGCAGGCGCGCACCATCGACCGGCTGGCGCGGCTGCCACAGCCGGTGATCAGCGCAGTGCATGCGCATTGCTACACCGGCGCGCTGGAGCTGGCGCTGGCCGGCGACATCATCGTCGCCTCGGCCTCGGCCAGATTCGCCGATACCCACGCCAAGTGGGCGCTTACTCCGCTGTGGGGCATGAGCCAGCGCCTGCCGCGCCGGGTCGGCCTGGCGCGCGCAAAGGAAATGATGCTGCTGGGCCGCGCTTATGCCGGCGCCCAGGCGGCGGAGATGGGGCTGGCCAATTTCTGCTTCGCCGACGCTGAATTCGATGCCCGGGTCGAAGCGCTGGCGCGCGAGCTGCTGGCCGGTTCCTGGTTCTCGCATCGCGCCAACAAGCGCCTGCTGCTGGAGACCGATGGCCTGTCGCTGGAAGCCGGCCTGGCCCATGAAGTGTTCCGCAACGCCGGCAAGGGGCCGGACATGCAGGAACGCATTGCCGCCTTCGGCAAGAAATAAGCGAGCTACCGCCATGACCGACCTGCTGCTGTCCTCCCCCGCCGCCCTGCCCGGCCGCCTGCGCCTGCCGGTGATTGGCTCGCCGATGTTCCTGGTATCCAATCCCGCGCTGGTGATCGCCCAATGCTGCGCCGGCGTGGTCGGCTCCTTCCCGGCGCTCAATGCGCGGCCGCAGGAAGAACTGGACGCATGGCTGACCCAGATCGAGAAGGCACTGGCCGACTACCGGCGCCTGCATCCCCGGGCCATCGTCGCGCCCTATGCGGTAAACCTGATCGTGCATCAATCCAATCACCGGCTGCAGGAGGACCTAGCAAGCTGCGTGCAGCACCGCGTACCCATCGTGATCACCTCGCTGCATGCGCCCGATCAGGTGGTGGAGAAGGTGCATGGCTACGGCGGCATCGTGCTGCACGACGTCACCACGCTGCGCCACGCCAGGAAGGCCATCGGCGCCGGCGTGGACGGCCTGATCCTGGTCTGCGCCGGCGCCGGCGGCCATGCCGGCGCGCTGTCGCCGTTCGCGCTGGCCTCCGAAGTGCGCGCCATCTTCGACGGCCTGCTGGTGCTGGCGGGCGCCATCAGCCACGGCCAGGGCATCCTGGCGGCGCAGGCGCTGGGCTGCGACCTGGCCTACATGGGCACGCGCTTCATCGCATCGGAAGAATCCTCGGCGGCCGAACTGCACAAGCAGATGATCGTCAATGGCAGCGCCGACGACATTCTGTATACGCCGCATTTCTCCGGCGTGCCGGGCAACTATCTCAAGCCCAGCATCCGCAACGCCGGACTCGATCCGGACAACCTGCAAAAGGAAGACAAGTCGGCGGTGGACTTCGGCAAGCCCAAGCGCTGGAAGGACATCTGGGGCAGCGGCCAGGGCATCGGCACCATCTCGGCCATCCTGCCGGCGGCGCAGATCGTCGAGCAACTGCTGGCCGAATACCGGCTGGCGTCGCAGCGGCTGGGCGTGCCGGGCTGAAGCTCCGTTGCACATCGCCGGCGATCGCCGTCGCCCGATACCACTTTCCATGCTCCAAGGCATGAAAAATCCGCATCAGTCGCGCGGTACCCACAATACCTTTGGCCTATAGAAGCGCCGCACAAATACGGTGCAGCGCACTTTCCTCAGGCGCGCACCAGAACGTGCCGTTTTCTGCCTCCTTCCCACCCCGGAATTTGTTGCATCGCAACTTTCCGCAAGCCAATCATTGTGCACCGCACATGAGGCAATCGCCTGAAAACCCTTGCCACACAAGGTCTTCGCCGCCAATAATCGTCGCGCAGTTTTGTATGCCAATCTTGTATATCAGTGTGGCACGCAACTTGCTGATGAGTGGTCATGGGCACAAATCCTTCCGTCAAATCTTCTTCGCAAATCGCGATTCGCATCACCGAGGCGATCCTGGCCAAGCAATTGGCGCCGGGAACGCGCCTCGGGGAGCAGCAATTGGCCGACCTGTTCGGCGTGTCGCGCACCCTGGTGCGCGAGGCGCTGACGCGGCTGATGGCGCGCGGCATCGTGACGGTCAGCGCCCGGCGCGGCTGGTTCGTGATCGAACCGACGCCCGAGGAAGCGCGTGAAGCCTTCGAGGCGCGCCGCGTGATCGAGCTTGGCCTGTTGCGCCAGGCCCGCATGCGGCCCATCTCCGATGAGGCGGTACGCCAACTGCGCGAGCACATCGCGCGCGAAGAAGCCGCCATCGCCGGCGCCGACGTGGGCGCGCGCAGCTATCTGCTGGGCGATTTCCACGTCTGCCTGTGCGAATGCCTGGGCAATTCGCTGCTCTCGGAGACGCTGCGCGACCTCACGGCGCGCACGACCCTGACAGCGATGCTGCACCAGTCGTCGGAGCAGGCGGAAGACTCGTGTTCGGAACATGTGCAGATCGTCGAGGCGCTGGAACGCGGCGATCTGGAACAGGCGGAGCAACTGATGCAGGCCCACCTGCAGCATGTCGAATCCGGCCTGAACCAGGTGCGCAGCAGCGATCCGCTGGAACCGCTGCGGCAAGCGCTGGCGCCGGTGGCGCGCGAGGGGGCCGTGCGAACGGCCGCGGTCACCGACATCATGTCCCACCGTAATCCATCCAAAAGGCCGCAATAAGAGGGCCGCTCATCAACGTCGTCAAGTAAAGGGAAACTGCTATGAAACTGTCCAAACTCCTGATCGGCCTGATGGCCGGCGCCATGATGTTCTCCACCGCGGCGGCACGCGCCGATGCGCTGGACGACGTCCAGAAGAACGGCACGCTGCGCGTGGCCGTGCCGGCCGACTTCCCGCCGTTCGGCTCGGTCGATTCCGACCTGAAACCGCAGGGCTTCGACATCGACGTCGCCAACCTGCTGGCCAAGAAGATGGGCGTGAAGGTCGAACTGATCCCGGTCTCCAGCGCCAACCGCATTCCTTACCTGACCACCAAGAAGGTGGATCTGGTGATCTCCAGCATGGGCAAGAATGCCGAGCGTGAAAAGGTGATCGACTTCTCCACCGCCTACGCGCCCTTCTTCAACGGCGTGTTCGGCCCGGCCGACCTGTCGGTCAAGAGCGCGGCCGATCTGGCCGGCAAGACCATTGCCGTGACCCGCGGTTCGGTGGAAGACCTGGAACTGAGCAAGATCGTGCCGGCATCGGCCACCGTGAAGCGCTACGAAGACAACAACAGCACCATCAGCTCCTTCCTCTCCGGCCAGGTGCAACTGGTGGCGACCGGCAACGTGGTGGCCGCGGCGATCATCGCCAAGAACCCGCCCAAGAAGCCGGAAACCAAGTTCCTGATCAAGGATTCGCCGTGCTTCATCGGCCTGAACAAGGGCGAGAAGAAGCTGCAGGACAAGGTGGACGCCATCCTGGCCGACGCCAAGAAGGATGGCAGCCTCAACGCCATCTCGCAAAAGTGGCTGGGCCTGCCGCTGCCGGCTGGCCTGTAATTTGCAAGAACGGTTTCAAGGGTAACAACGCATCGCCGGCGCGATTCCGCCTGGCGCCGGCGATGCGGGCTTTAGCAGCAAACGAGGGCAGGCGGACAACCGGGGCGCCGGTTTCGATTCGAAACGGAGCGGACCCAGCAACACAGAGTCGGGCAAACACGACATGGCCTATCAATTCGATTTCCTATCAACCTTCGAGTACAGCGACATCATCGTCAAGGGCATCCAGACGACGATCGAGCTGATCGCCATCGGCGGCGTGCTCGGCGTGGCGGTCGGCATCTTCGGTGCCTGGGCGCGCACGCAGGGGCCGGCGTGGCTCAAGCCCATCGTCAGCGGCTATGTCGAGATCATCCGCAACACGCCATTCCTGGTGCAGTTGTTCTTCATCTTCTTCGGCCTGCCTTCGCTGGATATCCATATCAGTGAAATCCAGGCCGCCATCCTGGCCATGGTGATCAACCTCGGCGCCTACAGCACCGAGATCATCCGCGCCGGCGTGCAAGCCGTTCCGCGCGGGCAGATCGAGGCCGCGGCCTCGCTGTCGATGTCGCGCATGCAGATCTTCCGCCACATCATCCTGCGCCCGGCGCTGCAGAAGATCTGGCCGGCGCTGTCCTCGCAGGTGGTGATCGTGATGCTGGGATCGGCGGTGTGCTCGCAGATCGCGGTGGAAGAACTGTCGTTCGCCGCCAACTTCATCCAGGGCCGCAACTTCCGCGCCTTTGAAGCCTATATCGTGGCCACGCTGATCTATCTGGTGCTGTCCGTCCTGCTGCGCCAGATCCTGCGTCTGATCGGCCAATACTTCATCACCGCCCGGAGGAACGCATGATTTCTTTCACCACCTGGGACATCGTCCGCAACCTGATGCTGGCCTGGCGCTGGACCATCCTGCTGACGCTGGTCACCTTCGTCCTCGGCGGTACGCTGGGCCTGATCATCCTGTTCATGCGCACTTCGCGCCAGGCCTGGCTGCGCCAGGTGGCGCGCCTGTATATCGAACTGTTCCAGGGCACGCCGCTGCTCATGCAATTGTTCCTGGTCTTCTTCGGCATCGCGCTGTTCGGCATCGAAGTCCCGGCCTGGCTAGCCGCCGGCCTGGCGCTGATGTGCTGGAGCGCGTCCTACCTGGCCGAGATCTGGCGCGGCTGCGTGGAGGCCGTGCCCAAGGGCCAGTGGGAAGCGTCTTCGGTGCTGGCCATGGGCTACTTCCAGCAGATGCGCCACATCGTGCTGCCGCAGGCGTTCCGCATCGCCATCGCACCGACCGTGGGCTTCGGCGTGCAGATCATCAAGTCCACCGCGGTGACGTCCATCATCGGTTTCGTCGAGCTCTCCAAGGCCGGCACCGTGATCACCAACGCCACCTTCCGCCCCTTCACGGTGTTCGCCATCGTGGGCGTCTTTTACTTCGTGCTTTGCTGGCCGCTGTCCAAGTACAGCCAGTCTTTAGAAAGGAAATACAATGCCGCTCATCGCCATTGATAACGTCAAGAAACGCTTCGGCGACAACGAAGTCCTGAAGGGCATCAGCCTGGACATCGAGCCTGGTGAAGTCATCGCCATCATCGGCAAGAGCGGCTCGGGCAAGTCCACTCTCCTGCGCTGCATCAACGGCCTGGAGACCATCGACGAAGGCAACATCAGCGTGGCCGGCGCCAAGCTGGGCGTGACCGAACTGGAACTGCGCAACCTGCGTTTGAAGGTCGGCATGATCTTCCAGCAGTTCAACCTGTTCCCGCACCTGTCGGTGGGCCGCAACGTGATGATCGCGCCGATGATCGTCAAGGGCACCTCGGAAGCCGAAGCCGAAGCGATCGCCAAGGCCAACCTGGAAAAGGTCGGCCTGGGCCACAAGTTCGACGCGTTCCCCGACCAGCCCTCCGGCGGCCAGCAGCAGCGCGTGGCGATCGCCCGCGCGCTGTCGATGCAACCGCAGGCGCTGCTGTGCGACGAGATCACCTCGGCACTGGATCCGGAACTGGTCAATGAAGTGCTGGCCGTGGTGCGCGGCCTGGCCAAGGAAGGCATGACGCTGGTGATGGTGACGCACGAGATGCGCTTTGCGCGCGAGGTGTGCAACCGCCTGGTGTTCATGCACCAGGGCAAGGTGCACGAGATCGGCCCGCCGGAAGAGGTGTTCACCAATCCGAAGACGCCGGAACTGCAGCAATTCATCGGCATGACGCAAGGCGTCTGAGCGGCCTGCGCATGAAAAAAGCCGGAAGCGTTGGCGCGCTTCCGGCTTTTTTCCTTTCTGCCGCCGCGGGCCGCCTGGCCCACGCTCTCAGCGGTCGAGCTGGCAGACCTTGCGATCGTTTTCGTAGAACACCACCGGACCGGTGGTATAGCGCTCCTTCGGAATGGCCAGCATCAGGTAATCCTTGATGGTGTAAGAGGCACCCGAAGCCGGCGCGCGGTAGAGGTAGTTCATCCGCAGCGTGCCGTTGCGCAGCGTCACGGCCAGCGGCGTAAACACGTGCGGCCGTTCGGCCGCATCCGGCGCCTGCATGACGCGGGCGACCACCAGGTATTGTTTGGTATCGAAATGCGCGGAAGACGGCCCGGCCGGGCGCTTGTCGCCCATGGTCGCCGCCGGCAGCATCCATTCATCCCACTCGGCGCGGCTGCGGATCAGCGCGCAGAAGACCGGTTGACGCTTGTCATCCCAGTTCTTCAGGAAACCCTGGTAGGAGCCGCTCATGATGGTCTTGTACGGCACCACCGTCGGGTCTTCCTGCTCGGTCCACGGCATCATGGAACAGCCGGCCACGCCGGCCAGCGTTGTTCCGCATAACAGCAACTGCAACGAACCCCTGATCGTCTTGCGCATGCATTTCCCCCAAGAAGGTTTGCATTTAAACATGTCTTTACAGCAGCGGGCGAAATTTCATCGAATATTTACACCGCGTCCCGCCGGCTGACGCCGCGCTCCCCACGGCCTGCTGCTCAGAACGCGAGCGACCGATAAGGTTCAGCCCACCGTGGTGCGACCGGTCCGTTCCCGCCGCCGCTGGAGTCCGGTATGGGATTTGCGTGATAATGCCGTGTCCGGGAGGCGGCTATGCTTGGGCCCGCGCGCCCCATTGCCCGCTTTTCCCCTGTTCTCGCCATTTTTGAAGGGTAGTCAGCCATGAACTCAGCAGTCATTTCTTCCTCCGCGTCGGGCAAGGCCCTGGCCGGCTTCATCGCCGGTATGCCGAAAACCGAACTGCACCTGCACATCGAAGGCACGCTGGAACCCGAACTGATGTTCGCCCTGGCCCAGCGCAACCAGGTCCAGTTGCCCTACGCTTCGGTCGAGGAGCTGCGCGCGGCGTATAACTTCAGCGACCTGCAATCCTTCCTCGACCTCTACTATGCCGGCGCCAACGTGCTGCGCACCGAGCAGGATTTCTACGACATGACCGCCGCCTACATCGCGCGCGCCCAGGCCGATAACGTGCGCCACGCGGAGATCTTCTTCGATCCGCAGACCCACACCGAGCGCGGCATTCCGATCGCCACCGTGTTCGCCGGCATCGCCGGCGCGCTGCGCGACGCGCGCCGCCGCGACGGCTTCGGCAGCGCCATGATCATGTCCTTCCTGCGCCACCTGCCGGAAGAAGACGCCTTCGCCACGCTGGAAGCCGCGCTGCCGCTGCGCGAGCAATACAGCGACCTGTGGGTCGGCATCGGCCTGGACTCGTCCGAACGCGGCAATCCGCCGGAAAAGTTCGCGCGCGTCTATGCCCGTTGCCGCGAACTGGACTTCCGCCTGGTCGCCCACGCCGGCGAAGAAGGCCCGGCGGCCTACGTGATCGGCGCGCTGGATGTGCTGCATGTGGAACGCATCGACCACGGCGTGCGCAGCGAGGAAGATCCCGCGCTGATGCAGCGCCTGGCGCAACAGCGCACGCCGCTGACCGTCTGCCCGCTGTCCAATCTCAAGCTGTGCGTGGTCAAGGACATGGCCGAGCACAACCTGGCCCGCCTGCTCGACGCCGGCCTGGCGGTCACGGTCAATTCCGACGACCCGGCCTACTTCGGCGGCTACATGACCGCCAACTACCAGGCCGTGGCCGGCGCCCTCGACCTCAGCCGCGACCAGGTGCTGCAACTGGCGCGCAACGGCATCGACGCCTGCTTCCTGTCCGACGAGGACAAGGCCACGCTGCAGCAGGAACTGGAACAGTACGCCGCCGCGCACTGATCCCGCCCTTCCCGCTCCCGAAACGCCCGGCCTTCGCGCCGGGCGTTTTCGTTTGGGCCGCCGCTTTTGCCATCCCTTCTTTCATCGTTTCCGGCTGACGCTCCGGATCGGCCCGGTCAAGCACGCTTCTTGCATCATGGAAGCCGGGCGGGATTGGCGACCGGATTGTCCTGAAGCGAAACGGACCTTCGGCCACATCCGCCGGGAACATTGCCGATTATTTGCATCAGGATTGACGACAATTTTTGACGACGGAATGCGCGCTGCAACATGATCCCGACGCATTGCCGCTTGCAATGAGGAAGCAACGGAACCCAGGCTGAACAAGGATTTGAACGCCGCATCGCAGCATCGAATCCGCCCCGAAAAGCGACCCAAAGTAAGGCACACGTCGCTCGTTTTGGTGCAGAATAGCCCCGTTTTGTTGCAAATCCTCTTTCAGATTGTTGACGATCAATGCGCTTGCGAGCGACCGGCCATGGCACCTCAGACAGGATTCTTCATCGAGAGCATGAGCATGAATAAAGCCAGCAAAACCGGCCGCGCGCCCGCCGCCACCCAGGGCCGGGCCGCCGCCGCCCGCGACCGCGAAACCTCGGGCGCGGTCGAGGAGCGCATGTACCAGGACATCTATGACGCCATCATGGAACACCGCCTGCCGCCGCGCACCAAGCTGACCGAGCAGACGCTCTGCCAGATCTACGACACGGCCCGTCATACCGTGCGCAAGGTGCTGTCGCGCCTGGCCTCGGAAGGCATGGTGGACCTGGAAGCCAACCGCGGCGCCTTCATCGCCAGCCCCTCCCACGCCGAAGTGCGCGACATGTTCGAGCTGCGCAACATCCTCGAACACGCGGTGCTGGACAAGGTCGGCCGCGAAGCCGGCACGCGCCAGATCGCCGGCCTGCGCCGCATGGTGGAGGAAGAGCGCGAATCCTACCTGAGCGGCGACCGGCCGCGCTGGATCCGCCTGTCGGCCCAGTTCCACCTGGCGCTGGCCGAACTCACCGGCAACGTCTTGCTGGTGGAAACGCTGCGCAAGCTGGTCTCGCGCACCACGCTGATGATCGCCAAGACGGAGGCGCCGGGCCATAACGCCTGCTCCTTCGATGAACATGAAACCGTGCTGCAAGCCCTTGAAAGCGGCGATGTCGAAGCCGCCCAGGAGCACATGGCACATCACTTGCATTTATGCGAGGACCGGGTACGGCCGGATGCGGACGATCAGTTCGATCTGCGCGCCGTGCTTGGCAAGGGGCTGTAAGCGGTCCCGGCGTCACATCTGTCCATCAACGCCACCGCGCGGCGCAGGCCGCGCGACGAACACGTGCCGCAGAGCATGCAGGAAGAAATCCGCTGAACCACCCGGCGCCCGCGCGCCGGGCGGGTTCGTTTCATCCATCATCCATCTGGACGGAGACCGGCAATGACCATCGACTCTTCCCCCGCAAGCAGCAGTTACCTGTCCGGCGCCGATGACGCGCGCCTGACCAATGAAGACCTCGCGCCCCTGAAAAAACAGACCTGGGGTTCTTACAATATCTTTGCCTTCTGGATGTCCGACGTGCACAGCGTGGGCGGCTACGTTTTCGCCGGCAGCCTGTTCGCGCTGGGGCTGACCAGTTGGCAGGTGCTGATCTCGCTGCTGATCGGCATCAGCATCGTCTATCTGCTGTGCAACCTGGTGGCGCGGCCCAGCCAGGCGCACGGCGTGCCGTATCCGGTGATGAGCCGGCTCTCTTTCGGCGTGCTGGGCGCCAACGTGCCGGCCATGATCCGCGGCCTGATCGCGGTGGCCTGGTACGGCATCCAGACCTACCTGGCCTCGGCCGCCTTCGTGGTGGTGGTGCTGAAGTTCTATCCCGAGCTGAAACCCTGGGCCGACGTCCACGTGCACTCCTTCGCCGGCCTCTCGGCGCAGGGCTGGGGCGGCTTCCTGCTGCTGTGGGTGCTGCAGGCGCTGGTGTTCTGGAACGGCATGGAGACCATCAAGAAGTTCATCGACTTCGCCGGCCCGGCGGTCTATGTGGTGATGTTCATCCTGGCCGGCTGGATGATCTGGAAGGCCGGCTGGCAGAACATCGGCCTGAACCTGGGCGAGATCAAGTACAGCGGCTGGGCCGCGGTCTCGGTGATGATCACGGCGATCTCGCTGGTGGTGTCCTACTTCTCGGGGCCGATGCTCAACTTCGGCGACTTTTCGCGTTATTGCCACACGTTCTCCGACGTCAAGCGCGGCAATTTCTGGGGCTTGCCAGTCAACTTCCTGGCGTTCTCGCTGGTCACCGTGGTCACCACCTCGGCGACCATCGCCGTGTTCGGCGAGCTGGTCACCGATCCGGTGGAAACCGTGGCGCGCATCGACAACACCACCGCGGCGGTGATCGGCGCCCTGACCTTCCTGATCGCCACCATCGGCATCAACATCGTGGCCAACTTCGTCTCGGCCGCCTTCGACTTCTCCAACCTCGCGCCCAGCCGCATCAGTTGGCGCGCCGGCGGCATGATCGCGGCCACCGCCTCGATCTTCATCACGCCGTGGAACCTGTTCGGCAATCCTGAAGTGATCCATTACACGCTGGATGTGCTGGGCGGCTTCATCGGCCCTCTGTACGGCATCCTGCTGGCCGACTATTACCTGATCAAGAAGCGCCAGGTGATGGTGGACGACCTGTACTCGATGAGCCGGAGCGGACGCTACTGGTACAACAACGGCGTCAACCGCAATGCCGTCAAGGCCCTGGTGCTGGCCGCCGCCATCTGCGTGGCCTGCGTGATGCTGCCGCAACTGCGCCGTGCCGCCGACTTCTCCTGGTTCATCGGCGCCGGCCTGGCCGCGGTGTTCTACCTGGCCTTCGCGCGCAAGGGGTAAGCCATGCGCATCAAGCTGATCAATCCCAACACTACCCTGTCGATGACCGACGCCATGACCGCCTGCGCGCGCATGGTGGCGGCGCCCGGCACGGAGATCATCGGCGTCAGCCCGCAGATGGGGCCAGCCTCGATCGAGAGCCACTACGACGAAGCTCTGGCGGTGCCCGGCCTGCTGCAGGAAATCGAACGCGGCGAGCGCGACGGCTGCGACGCCTACGTGATCGCGTGCTTCGGCGATCCCGGCCTGTCGGCCGCGCGCGAGCTGGCGCGGGGACCGGTGATCGGCATCGCCGAAGCCGCCATGCACATGGCCAGCCTGGTGGCGCCCTCGTTCTCGGTGGTCACCACGCTGGCGCGTACCGGCGGCATGGCCTGGCACCTGGCCGAACGCTACGGCATGCAACGTTTTTGCCGCAACGTGCGCGCCTGCGAGATCGCGGTGCTGGAACTGGAAAACCCGGCCTCGGACGCGCGCGCCCGGATCACCGACGAATGCCGGCGCGCGCTGGCGGAGGACGGCGCGGAAGCCATCGTCCTCGGCTGCGCCGGCATGGCCGACCTGTGCGCGGCGATCGCGCGCGACATCGGCGCGCCGGTGATCGACGGCGTGACGGCCGCGGTCAAGCTGGCCGAGTCGCTGGTGGCGCTGGGCCTGGCCACCGCCAAGCGCGGGGAACTGGCGCCGCCGCCGCCCAAGGCTTACCATGGGCTGCTGCGGGAGTTCGCGCGGCCGTGAAGCATCGACGGCGCAGACGGGGTCCTGCGCCGGGCATTTTCTTATCACCGCAACCTGAATGAGCACTATGTCTTCGCAACAACACTATCCACGCGACCTCGCCGGCTACGGCCGCAACCCGCCGCACGCGCAATGGCCAGGCCAAGCGCGCGTGGCCCTGCAATTCGTCCTGAACTACGAGGAAGGCGGCGAGAATTGCGTGCTGCACGGCGACCCGGCCTCGGAACAATTCCTCTCCGAAATCGTCGGCGCCGCTGCTTATCCGGCGCGCCACATGTCGATGGAATCGATCTACGAATACGGCTCGCGCGTGGGCGTGTGGCGCATCCTGCGCGAGTTCGAAAAGCGCGGCCTGCCGCTGACCGTCTTCGGCATCGCCATGGCCATGCAACGCTCGCCCGACGTCACGCGCGCCTTCATCGAACACGGCCACGAAATCGCCTGCCACGGCCTGCGCTGGATCCATTACCAGAGCATGGACATCGAGACCGAGCGCGAACACATGCGCCAGGCGGTGCAGATCTTCCGCGAACTCACCGGCAGCGCCCCGCTGGGCTGGTACACCGGCCGCGACTCCCCCAACACGCGCCAACTGGTGGTCGAACACGGCGGCTTCGCCTACGACTCCGACTACTACGGCGACGACCTGCCGTTCTGGACCGAAGTGGACACCGCCGGCGGCGAAAAGAAACCGCACCTGGTGGTTCCCTACACGCTCGACGCCAACGACATGCGCTTCGCCACGCCGCAAGGCTTCAACACCAGCGAACACTTCTATCAATATCTGAAAGACAGCTTCGACGTGCTCTACGAAGAAGGAGAAGAGTCACCCAAGATGCTCTCCATCGGCATGCACTGCCGCCTGCTCGGCCGGCCTGGACGCTTCCGCGCGCTGCAACGCTTCCTCGACTACGTGCAATCGCATGAACGGGTATGGATCTGCCGGCGCATCGACATTGCGGAGCATTGGAAGAAGACGCATCCTTACCAGCCGGCGTGAGGTTGTCGCCGATTGAATGGAAAACGCCGGCGATGCCGGCGTTTTTTCTTCGAAGTGGATTCAGGCTGTGCGTAGCGCGACGAACGACACTGGGTCCCGGCCTGCGCCGGGACGACGGAGAAGAGAGGGAAGCGCCATGATGAAAAGAGCATGGCGATGATTGAGGCGATTGCGAACCACAGGCGTCGAAGACGAGAGATGCCCCTGCGAAGCCAACGACGAGAGATACGCTGCGAAGCCAAAGAGGAGAAATGCCCCAGCAAAGCCGAAGGCGAGCGCCCTGCCCGATGCCGAAGGCGAGGCGTCCGCCTTTCCCCCTTGTGGGCCAGCCGTCGGAGCGCGGTAAAAAATGGATCAGAAGGGCAGTCGGAGCGCAGCGACTCTGCCCTTCCCATTTTTTACCGCGCTCCGACGGGCACCCTCCGCAGGAGGGCTGGCACTTAGGGGGCCGTTTTCTTTGCTTACTTTCTTTGGCGGGCTGTATAGACCGGTGACATAGGTAACAGATGTTCCGGGACATAGGTAACACTTTTGGGGTTCGAAACGAAGCCCAAAGGATGGACCATCATGCCCTGGAAAGCTGTTGACATCATGACACTACGAGAA
>WNDX01000064.1 GCA_009914615.1 Herbaspirillum frisingense | reverse complement strand
TGAGTGACCACAATTCATCGTCGACAAGTTCTTTAGGCATCGCATCCCGTCAGGAAAAACAAGACAGGAAGTTAACATCAAGTCGGGGAAGTTAACAGCCCCGAAATTTAATTTTGCAACAGCCTCTAAATCGCAGGAAAATCAGGGAGGGAGACCAGCGGGCGGGGGAATTTCTGGATACGCGCAGGAGCTAAGCAGTTCGGATGCGGTTTAGATTGGTTTATAAACGCTCTTGGCGGCTTTTTCATCCGTCCCGCGCAACTTTCCGCAGGGGGCAGATCGAAAACGCCGCCAAGGCCGATTTTTTACGAGAGGTCGAAAAGGTTCTTTTGCCGCTTCGCTCGCTCGATCGCGGTCACTTTGGTCACGATCTGGCGAATCCGCATTTCGGTAAGCTTATATTTTCTTACTAGCTCGTGGTAGTTGTCTCCCTTGAAGTCGTTGTAGATATCCATCTCCCGCTTCGACGCCTCGTAGTGCTTCCCCATCGGGATGTACACGCTCACCCCGCCAACCGTCTTGCGGACGTTCTCCGTCACCGAGAGTGCCACTTCCGCAGCGACCTGGTGCGGCAGCATGACGCGCGGATCTTCCATCAACCTCTGATGAATCTGACGCGCGATGTCGGCCAGGACTTCCGGATAGGAGTCATCCAGGAATAAGTGCTCAGCCATGATTTCCCCTAATTGATTTCTTTTCTTGCTGTTTTACCATGTCTTCTGAATCGACGTTGGTCTCCCCTCTGGAGAACCGGCCTTGCCATCGCTTCAGGCTTTCAATGATTGTGGCGACCTGGTGGCTATTCAAGAATCGAAAATCGTCGACGCGGGTCAATCTCTTCACGTATGCGTTGACGGCTTGATCTGTGTCGTGTTCGATGATCCCGGCCCGGTGCATTTCGCTCCAGAGCTGCCGAACTTTCCGGTAAGTGGCGTCGTTTGCATTCGGGTTATTCGGTGTGCGCTTGACCTTGAAGCCGGACTTCTTCATGTGTTCCAGCACCTTCTTGCGGCCGGTCCAGTCAAGGTCGGAAGCCGAGCGAACGCGGGCGATCGCCCACAACATCGAGCGGTAGGTCTCCTCGTCGATCCCCAGCTCCCGCTGAGCGATCTTGATCAAGCGGATCTCCCGCTTCTTGATGTCGTTGGCGGTCTCACCCATGATCAGTCCCTTCCTTGGAGGCGCGGCGCGTCGGCGTTCTGCCCAACACCGTGGTTCAGCTGGGTGCGTTCACCAGCGCGCCGGCCAGCTGCAACGGCGCCCCAGTCTTTGTCACGAAGCTTGCGGTCTTCGTTGCGGTCGGTAGCATTCATCGTTGCTGTCTGAGCATAGTGCAGCGCCTTGTATGCGGAGATCGCTTCCTGGTCGGCCTCCGTACCGGCCAAGGCCGCCGCCTTGTTGGCAACAGCGCGCACCCAGGCATCGCAGAACAGATCCGCACGACGGGTCTTGCTGGCAGGTACCAGCCGCTTGCACTGGGCCTTGATGAACAGCGCGCGCTGCCGGCGCAGCTGCTTGTACAGCACCGTGAATGCGTACTGCGCAATCTCGGCAGCCGGCCCGACGCCGATGAAACTCCAGCGACCTATCCCGCCCAGGAAGATCAAGCTGCAGCTGAACGCCTCAGCGACCGTGCTAGCAAGGCCGGTCTCCCAGGCGGTCGGATTGCGCGTGGCACCGGCCTCGGCCATAGACTCGCTCACGCCCATAGCGGACACCTCTGCCTCGCTGACGCGGTGAGTCTCCATCAGCTTTTGCGCCTGACGCAGTGCGGCGGCGGCCTCATGCTCGTTGCCCGACTTCGCCAGGTTGAGGCACTTCTTGATCTTTTCGAGCGCAGTGTCTTTATCCATGTCAGTGCCTCGTGACGTAGGTCGGTGTGGGCGCCCAGCCGATCAGAAGGCCGCTGAATGGCAGCGCGTAGCGGTCCTCGAAGTAGCGAACGAATTCAGCGCCGCTAGGGAAGCCGTCCGCCAGCGCCAGCTGCTCGATAGCCAACTGGCTGAGCGGCAGACCGCCCAGGAGAACGTGGTGGATATTGCCAGCGCTCTGCTGGATCGTGATCTCGGTGGAGAACTCGCACGCTTCTCGGCGCAGCAGGCGGACGTTCTTGGTGCCCTGGCCGCAGCACAGATGCAGCGTGTCACCTGGCAGCGGATCGCGGCCGTCTGTCCGCCTGGCGCGAATCGTATGGGGCTTGAAGCCCGCCTCGACCAGGGGGACGAATTCCTGGGAGAAGTTGAGAACGACAGTCGGCATCACTCCTCCACCGCGCCCTGGATCAATTCCTCGACCAACTTGTCGACTTCGCTGTCCACCGGCTTGATCACGACCTTATTGGTGTCGTTGGTGACCGTCACGCCCAGCTTCTTCAGCTTGTCGGCGGGAAGTTCGCCCAGGCCGTCTTTGATCGGCTTCTCGGTCGTCTTGATCAAGAGGGCCAGGGCGGCAGGATCGTCGGCAAACATCGCCTTGAGGCGCTTCAGGGTGTCTTCCTCATTGGCGATGAGGATGGCACCTGGTTGCTTCGCGTAGCCGACCTTGACGCCATGCAGCACCTTGGACTTGGGCTTGGCGAACAAATCCGGGTTGCCTTCGACCAGGTTGAACAGCGCCTGGTGGTACTCAGCTGTACGGGCGACCGCGCGCTTAATCGCGCCCAGCTTGCTGCGCTTGGCAGCGGTCATCAGGTCATTCAGCTCGGTGACCAGCTCGGACAGTTTGGTGCGGGACTCCGCATAGGTCTTGGCTGCGGCTTCAATTGTTGCGATGGTGGTTGTCATGTTTCCCTCAGGTCGACAGTTTCAGTTGGCCGAGAAGTTCCGGCAGTGTGGTCTTGCGCATCCGCGCCGCGACTTCCAGTTGGTGGATGCCGTGGGTCTCCAGGAGCTTGCAGGTGCCCTCCAGTTCCTCCGAGGTCTCTGCGATGAAGTAGCCGGTCTCCGGGCTACCGCAGACGGCTACGGCGTCTTCTCGCAGGCCACGCACCAGGGCGCGGATCGTGCGGACTGTGACGTCCAAGCGTGTCGCCAATGCCGCGCCGCCGATGCTCCTGCTCTGCCCAATGTGGCAGGCCGACAGGACCGCCAGCAGATCGTCTTGTTTACTTCTCGCCATTGATGCCTCCTCGATGTTGACGCCGCAGTCCCTGCAGCACGTTCTTGAATTCCTCCGGCTGGGCGCCGCGAGGAGCGTTTTCGACTTGCGCCGGCATTGCTCCGGCGGGTGGAGCTTGTGGCGGTGGCGCCGGTCCCTGGATCACACTACCGATCGGCGTTGCCCCACGCCGGCGGTTCTCCTTGGCTGTTTCTGCTGCGGCCTCCAGGCGATCGGTGGCGCCGATCAGCATTTCGAACAGGTAGCCGTGCGACTTCAGCGGCAACGTCAACTTGTCCTTCTTGGCGACGATCTCGTCGAGCGCCCACTCCCAGCTTTCCTTCGGCACCACATAGACCCGTCCATGCCGCTCGATCTGCGCCGCCTTGATGGCCGGCGCTATCTCGCGCAGGATCTTCGCTACCCGGTCCATCGTCAGCTGGCGCTCGAGAGGGCGGAATAGCGCTAGGTACTGCACCAAGCGCTTTCCCATCGTGAGATTCATCCCCATGGCCTCCACCAGCGCCTCACGAGCGCCGTCGTGAGCGATCAGGACATCGAGGGTGAACTCGGCGCCGCATGCGGGGCACGTCAGGCGCATTACGCCTTCCCCGCATTGCTGGTGGCGAAGTGGCTTGGGATCTGGCGGAAGTCCCAGGCGCCAGGGCGCATCGGGACCGCGCCGAGTACTTTCGGATCGAAGGGGCGATGGACCGGTGCTGTGCGCGCCGGCACCAGGTCCACCGGATCCTCCAATTCCTGCGTCTCGGCCTGGTGGAAAGATGCATCCGCCTCGAGCAGGCTCATGGCGGCGGGAGTGAGTGCCCACATGTTGATGCCGCCATCGCCTGGAGATTGCGTCAGCAGCTCCTGCGCAACCAGCTGCTTGTACGGACCGTTGCGCCAGATCGCTGCAGCGAGGCCATCCAGTCCATGCGCGGCCATGAGAGCCGGTTCGGCGGTCTGCTGGCCTGCCAGGTACAGCGCGGCCAGTATCCTGCCAGCGCGGCCTTTGCGCTCGGGCAGACTGAAGCCCGTTGGTGCCGCATTTGGCGCGGCGTGCTGGATGCCATTGGCGGCCGGCCCCAGGCTGAAGACGTTGATGTTGCCGCCACCTTCTTTCTGGCGGCGCAGGAAGCCCAGTGTGATGGCTTTGCGGAAGACGCCGGTCTCGTAGACGCTGATGCCCAGCCGGGCACACAGCAGAGGGCCGGTGATCGATCCGGCTTCGGCAACGATCTGGACTGCTTGCTCGGCGTAGCTGCCCGCGCGCAGGCCGTCGTAGCTACCTTTCTTGCTCTTGTTGATCGTCATGATCAATCTGCTCCTTTTTGGTTGATCGTCGCGTCATCGGCCGAATCTTCGAAGCCGCAGACGCTTGCTGCTTGTGTTGTCTCGGTGGTGCTGGCATTGGCGCCGCGCGTCTCATCACCAGCTGCATACCCGGCCAGGTAGGCCGCGAGCAGCGCGAAGGTCAGAAGCCAGGCGTGGCCCTTGCGGACGGCGCCTGCGCGAATGGCCTGCTTGCCCACTGGATAGCCCACCAGATGCTCGCTGGGCTTGTAGGCGGCGTTCACGTTGCGCATCAGCCTGGCGGCGCTGCGATCGAGCCTGGCGCTTTCCGTGCGGCGGGTGATGAACGGCATCATTTGGATATCTCTTTCTTCATGGTCTTGCGATACTGGTGGTTGATGCAGGTGCCGCTGAGCATCACGAACCAGCCGTGCTTGGTGCAACTCCTGGTTGTCCGGTTCTCGCGCTCGCAACGATCGCGGCGCTCGAACTGGCAGTTACCGCAGATGGGCGTCATGGGCTGAAAATGGACGACGCGCTGGCCGGTTTCAATCGAACTCATGGGGTCCCTTTATTCGCTGATGACGACGGCCATTCCCAGGAAAACCAGCGCCGGCCAGCACCAGGAAGACGCCGACGCCGAAAAACAAGAAAGCGATCGCGTTCATGCCGGCATATCCAGGATCAGCTCGCCCGACACCTTCTCGTGCCCGATGGCGACGGCGGTGTTCATCGCTTTCGCCAGGAGGTTGTTCACGACCAGGGGATAGCAGATCGAGATGGCATCGCTGGCCTTGCCACCGCGCGGGGTGCGAGTCAGCTTGGTGCGGATTGCGTCGAAGGTGTCATCCTCGAAGACCGCATCCGTCTTCACGCCCACACGCTCCAGCTTGTGGGAGACGTATTCGCGGATATTGCGATCGAGTGGCATCAGCTCGACCAACTCGCAGCGCTGGACCACTTCGCGCACTTCGGGGTTGTGGGCCGAGAGGCGCTTCTTCAACTCGGGCTGGCCGATCAGGATCACGCCCACCAGGCGTGCGAAGCCGTCCTTCAGCTCGCGGAAGCGCTTCAGGTGCTTCAACGTGGCAACCGGCAGGCTGTGAGCCTCCTCGATCACCACCACGTGCGAGTTGCCGGTGGCATGCGAGGCGCGCAGCAGGCGATGCAGCTGGTTGAACCGCGCGTCGGCACTGCGCAGCGGCGAGGCGGTGGGGTCGAGCGTGCGGATGATTGCCTCGGCGATCTGCGCCGATTTCAGGGTCTTCCCCTTCATGTCGTTGGATTCCATCGCCAGCACGTAGGGGGCGGTGACCAGGACGGAGTGGCCTTCACGCTTGATGCGTTCGGTCATCTCTTCATACAAGGTGGTCTTGCCGCTGCCGGATTCGCCGACCAGGGCGCAGAAGCCGCCGTTCTTCGCCACGTCCCACATGACTTCGCGGCAGTAGCGGATGTCCGGAGACATGAAGAAGTCGTCGGCCGAGTTGACGTCATCGGCAAACGGGTTGCGGAACATACCGAAGTGCTTGCGGGCCGCAGGGGTGAGGGTTTCGTTCTGTAGCAGCATGGGTGCTTCCTTTTCGCTCGGGATAATGAGTTGTGGGTTGTTACGGCGGTAAAACGCGTGCGACGGTCCTACTTTCTTCAGCGTTCCCATGGCCTCATCAACGCGCTCGGGGCTGATGCCGCGCGCGATGAAGAAGTCACGAACGCACTTCTTAAAAATTTCAGGGTGGCGCTTCGGCCACTGCTTTTTGTTGATGGCGAGCGAGACGGCGGTTTTGCTGACGCCCGACTGTTCGACCAGGTCGGACTGCATTGCCCCGCATTCCTCTAACAAGTGCTTCATTCGGCCCTCTCCAGATGTTTGTGTTACGACACGACGCGCAGCTTCGGCTGCGACTCCAGACGCGCCTTGAGGCCGTCGATTTCAGATTCCGGAACCCCATCCGGATACCACTGGCGGATCAGGCGATTCCGCTCAGGAGACATAAGCAGGCCGCGTCGCACCAGCTCCATCGACACCTTGGTGTGCGACAGCGGCTTCTCCTCGATGCGGGGGCTGCTCACGTTCATGTCCGTGCCCTTGCGGTTGGCGTAGCCGACGATGGTCTCGTCGCGGAGGTGGGACACCGTGTCCACATCGGCGAACGGGCGCTCCTTTGCCTTCTTCTTCGCCTCGGCTTCTTCTAGGGTGGACACGCCGTAGGCGATCTTGGCTGTCTGCTTGCGAGCCTCGTCGGCCGGCGTGTCGGCGATCGACTTGTAGGCTTCGCCAATGGTCACTGCCTCCTCGGTGAAGCCGAACTCGTTGACCTCCAGGGGGCGGCATTCGAAGAACACCTCCTTGCCCTCGGCATCCTTCTCGATCACGTTGATCGCCGGGACGTTGTAGGGGTTGATGCAGATGGTCAGCGTCTCCCCGACCTGCACGTTGGGGATGTGCGCCACCGGATACTGGCGAGACGGCTGGCCCTTCATGGCGTAGCTGATGCGCAGGCTGTCATCGACCTTGCGCGTCTCCGGCTTGGTCGACAGCAGCAGCTGGCAGATTTCGCGGCTCGGCGCGACGCGCAGCTGCTCGGCGCGGATCGTTTGCCAGAGGCCATAGCGTGTGTGGCCGTGGCGACTATGCTTCTTGGTCCCGTTGAACCAGCGGCACCAGATCCCGGCCAAGTGATTCAGCTCGTCCAGCCCCTCTACTTGGCGACCAACACCCAGGCGGCTTTCGAAGTAGCACTCGACCAGATTCTGTGCGCGCTCCACCGAGCCGGACGCGCGCGGGTTCGCTGGAGCGTGGGTCAGATGCCGCACGCTCAGTCGCTCCAGCAGGTTGTTGAACAGATGGCTGGTGTTGGCGCTGCCTGCATCGTCCATCAAGATGAAAGGGACGCCATGGATCGGCTCCTTCTCGTCTCCCTTCTGCTGGATGCAGTGGATGAAGAAGTCGGCCAGGTTCAAGCCCGTTTCCGCGCCGCCGTAGTAGCGCACTTGGACCGTGCCGGTGGTGTGGTCGGTGCAGGTATAGCGGATCACGCGGTCGTTCTCGATCTTCTTGAAGTTCTGCGGCTTGTTCTTGTAGAACTCCTTTTCGGTCATCACCTGCATGCCCTTTTTCGGCAGGTAGAACAGCACACACACGGACGCGTCGATCTGCCATACGTGGTTCGGGTGCAAGCTGGCCATCTCGACGTGCGGCGCCGGCCGGCCCAGCTGATCCGGATGCAGACCCCACTCGCGCAGTTTCCGAGTGACCGTCGTTGCAGTGAGTTGCGATACCTCGCCCGTGCCAGGATCGATCTTGACCGCCTCGATCTTGCCGTTGGCGCGGAGATCAGCAAGCGCCTGGTCGACACTCACGATGCGCTTTCCGTTGCCTCGGGTTCCGGCCAGGAGATAGGCGGCGATGGTTTCAGCCTCTAATCGCTGCAGGCCAGACGCACCTTTGTCCGACCGCTGCTTGCGACCAAAGTCGATCCCCAGCTCGGCCATCCGGCGATACAGCGACGCCCGAGTCAAGGACAGCTCTGCGGACGCCCGATCCAGCAGGGGGCCGCTTTCCCCGTGTTTTGCCGCTTTGAGCGCCTTGCCAAGCTCACGCAGCACGTCTTGAATCCTCAGTTCCGTCCGCATGGCAGAGCCTTACTTGGCGTTCTTGTTGGATTGCTCTTCGGCGTCAGCCAGCCAGGGAGGCGTCACAACTTCCTCCAGGTCTGCTGCGATCCCGTACTCGCTCTGCAGGCCGACCAGGGACTGCATGATGGTGATGAGGGCGTGCTGCTGGATGGTTTCGATGGTGTCGGGCACCGCTTCGCCGGATTGCTCGGCTTCGGCGGCGATCTCGGACAGCGTGCGGCGCAGCTCCGTCTCCACCGTATTGGCGATCCCTTCGCACACCTCCAGGAGATCCCGGCGCAACGGCGCCCACTTCCACTCACCAGCGGGTGTCGTATCGCGCTTGCGCTGCAGCTGGGTTTCCAGGTTGTCGATCTTCTTGTTCTTGGAACTCAGCACTGCGTCCTTGGCCTTGCCATCTTCCCGGGCCTCGCGCAGCGCAGTGCGCAGTTCGCGCACCGTCATGCTGGCGATGTCATCCACGCTGCCGAGGCCGGCGATGGCGCCGCCTTCGGCCAGGGTACTGGCGTCGTCATCGTCCAGGACCAGCAACTCAATCAACTTGGACGTCCCCAGGCGCTCCATTTGCGACGACGTCGTCGCATTGGCGAATTTCAGGGCGGAATTGATCATGCGCTGTGCTGTGCGCGGCTCCAGGTTGAGCTGCTCGCAGGTTTCCAGCCATTCGCCGTGCGGCTCTTGGCTGCGGATCAGCGCCAGGCGGGCGCCGGCTTCAAGCATGGCGCGCGCCGATTCGCCCATGTAGTGGCGAACCTCATCCACCATGCGGCCACGGTTGTACGCCAGGGCATAGTTGAACTGTTGCGCGATCAGCTGATACTTCTCTCCCTGCTCGACGGATGCCTCGGCAGCTCCCTGCAGCGCCTCGGCGTTCACCCCGGTTTGGGCGACTTTGTTGTTGGATTTGGTACGAGCCATCTGACTTTCTCCTGATTAAGTATTTCGAGTAAAACGATTGCGATCCTCGGTCACCTTGCGCTCTGCACGGTCGATCGAATGCATCACCTTGACGCCTACGGCGCCTGCTTTTGCACCGAGGAGCCAACGGCCGGTCTCCTCGCTCTGCATTGCCCATCCCGCCGTCTTGAGGTTCTCCAGGTCGCGGGTCACATAGGAGGCAGGAACGCTCAGCTCGCTGGCGATCTGCGTGGGCGAAAGCCCCGTGATCACGTCCTCGGCGAGGAGCATCACCACCTTCAAAATGCGCTGCTGCGCTTCATTGGTGTATTTCGGTTCGGCCATCACGCAGCCTCCTTCCCAGGTGCTTGTTCTTTCATCTTCAAGGCCACGGCCACCTCGTGTGCCTCGCCAAAATTTCCCTTCAGGACGCCTCGCACGACACCGCTGACGGTCGCGTAGCGAAAGCCATTGGCCTCCGCCCACGAAGCCAACGTGATCCCACGTCGACGAAAATCCTCACGAACCTCATCACCGCTCATAGTTTTTTTCGCTTTCATCACGTACACTTCCCAATAAATTCAATTGAATTTAATAGTTTCCGATTGAAGACAATTGTAGTTGCCGATTGGGAACTCAGCAAGTGGTATTTGTGCCCGAACGGGATAGAAATGGTCAAAAACACAACAACAGAGAGAATCCCCTTCGATACAGGGGCAGAGATCAAGCGAATTCGCGGCGAGGTGTCGCAGGCGGACTTCGCCAGCATGCTGGGCATAGGCCGTACTACGCTGATCCGGTATGAGTCCAATGAGCGCGCGCCCGACGCGGACTTCCTGATCAAGATGAACATGATTTATGGAGCGGATCCTTCTCAACTGCTCCTGGGGAGGCAGTCCTCAAACGGGAACAGTGAGTACCAACTTGTTCCCAAGAGCAGTGCCCGCCCGTCAGCCGGCCATGGCGCCATCATCGAGAGCGAGCAGATCGTCGACTACATGTCGTTCAAGAAGGATTGGCTCAAGCGGGTGCTGGGAATTTCTCACTCCGATATCGCCCTGGTGGAAGTGCGCGGCGATTCCATGGCGGGCACCTTGGATGACGGAGAGCTAGCGCTGGTAGACATGCGCCAGAATCGGCTGGATACTTCGGCGGTGTTCGTGATTCAGGTTGACGATGCGTTGCTGGTCAAACGCGTGCAACCCAGGCTCGACGGCACGGTGATGGTCAAGTCGGATAATCCGGCCTATGAGCCGGAAACGCTGGCCGGGAAGCAGCTGGAAAATTTACGAGTGCTGGGCCGCGTGGTGTGGCCCCGACTACGCTAGGAGGAAAGCAAAATGAAAATGCTCTTTAACGTGGCAATCTCTGTTCTCGTGTGGCTCGGCTTGTTCCAGCGCGACCTGGTGAAGCCACTGCTGACTCTTCCGCTGGGCGAAGCGATCAGCAGGGTCACCTTCATCGATCTCGGGCTGCTCTTCATCACTGTCGTCGCGGTGAGCGCCGCGCTGGAAGTGTTCGACAAGTACCTGGACAGCCGCAAGCGCCGCGCCGTTTCAAGCCATTAATTAAAACGTTTTGATTATGGCGCGCACCACGCGCGCGTAACCTCGCGTTCAAGCTACACCGTGTTGGTGTGGCCTTGAATGCGAGGCTTCCTTGAACGATTCCCTTCACATTTCCCCCGCCGGCCTGGCGATCGAGAAGAAGTACGAAAAAGGGCCGCCGAAGATTTCCCCCCAGGGTTTTGCGACCCGCATGTACATCGACGATGCCGGCTATCCGACCACCGGCTGGGGCCATCGCATCTTCTCGAAGAGCGACCCGTTGATGACGGCCGTGATCGACGAGACTATCGCTGAGCAACTGCTTGTCCAGGACAATCTCTACGCAGAAAACGGCGTCAAGAAACTGGTACGTGTTCCGTTGCGTCAGTGTGAATTCGATCCGCTGACCAGCCTGGTGTTCAACATCGGCCCCGGCAAGGCGGACGGCATCCCTGGCGACTTCGCCGACTCGACTCTGTTGCGCAAGCTGAACGCCGGCGACAAGGTCGGCGCCGCAGACCAGTTCCTGGTATGGAACAAATACCGCGACCAGAAATGCGGCTGCCTGAAGGTAGCCAATGGCCTGAAAGAACGCCGCGAGCTGGAGCGCGCATTGTTCCTGGGAGTGACCCGTGCTTAAACGTCCCTGGATCTCCCTGGTCGGTGTTGCGCTCGCTGCAGGCATGTCCATGCTCGCGCCGTCCCTCGGTAGTGCGCGTACAGTGACCCCGACCGTCTCCGCACCGAAGAAACGCCGCACCGGGCTGTTCAATCGCCAGGCATACCCGAATATGGGCAGCGCCATCGGCCGTCGACTTCTGCCGCGCACTGTCGCCGCAGACAAGCGCGCTGCGCAGAAGCGCAAAAATCGCCGTGCCGCTAAGCGTCTGAAAAGGGGCTGACATGCAACGACTCAACATCTTCCTCTCGATCATTCTCTTCGGCACACCAGCGTGCGCAAGCGCCGATGGCAAGCGCATGCGCGTTTCGATGGCGGAGGCGTGGAGCATGGCTGGCGACCTTGCCGCCGGCCGCGACCTGCCATGCATCAAGCCTTGGTGGCACTCGAAGACCGTGTGGTTCAACTTCATCGTCGCCGGTTGCTTGATCGCCGAAGGGAACATCGAGCAGCTGCAGGGGCTTCTGCCGGCCAATACGTACAAGGTGATCGCCTTCGGCCTGCCTATCGTGAACATCTGGCTGCGCGGCCTGGCGACACAAGGGCTTTCGTTCAAACCACGCATGCCGACCTCCGAGGAGGACAAGGGATGAGCTGGCTGGAACGAATTGCCGCAGTCGCGCTGACTGCGTTCTTGGTCTACAGCATCGATCACCACGGATATGCACGTGCCGCGAGTGAGTATCAGCTGAAGATCACAAACAGCGAGCTGCAGGCCGAGAAGGCCCTGGGCATAGCGAAGAGCCAGGAGGCCGACCGTCGCTCAGCGCAGCAACGCACGATTCTCAATCTCACCGAGCAGCTGATCACGGCGAATCAAACGATCGACGAACAGACCGCTCAGCTCAAAACGAGGGCAAAAAATGTTTCGACTACCTACCGACCGGCGCCCGCTGCCGACCTTACTCCTGTTCCTGGCTGGATTGTCACAAATGGCTGGGTGTGTGACTACAACCGAGCCGCAGGCTAACCCGTTGGTGATGGAATGCAGCAAGCCGGCGGCGCCATCGGAGACGATGTTGACCCTGCCTGCCAAGCCGACCCGTTTGCGCCGAGCGGAGTGACGGCGACGCAGATCCTCGTGCATCACGAGGAGTTCGCGGCATACACGCGCAAGCTGGAGCTACTGCAGCGTCGCTGGGTGAACTATTCCGCTGCACTGCAGGGGGACGCCAAATGATCGCCATCCAGCTGGACGCCTGGCACATCGTTTCCTTTGTGGGGATGCTGGTCACCGCCTTCTTCGCACTGATCAAAGTCATCGTGTGGCAGTTCAAGGCCGATCTGAGCACTCGCTTCAAGAGTACCGCCGAGCGCTTCGATGTCAACGAGACGCGCCTGGACAAGATCGAGAACATGCAGCGCACGCACGAGCGCGAGTTCCTCAATCTGAAGGCCGAGCTGCCGGAAAAGTATGTGCGGCGCGAAGATGCAATTCGCTCCGAAACCCTCGTCAACGCGAAGCTGGACGGCCTTGCGTTGCGCCTTGATACCGTCCTGAGGAATCAAAACAATGAATAAACCGGACCTTGAGAAAGCGCGCCGCGAGGCGAACCGCTGGTTCATCCTGCAATGCTTGGATTCGGCTCGCCCCATGGGGGCCGGCGAAGCCCTGATCATGTCGGCCCTTGTTGGCGTCACGCAGATGACGCACAACGAATTGCGCCGGGAGCTGGACTACCTGGAGGAGCGCGAGCTTATCGTGGTTTCCGGCAAGGACAGCCCGCACTGGCACAGCAAGCTGACACGCGTGGGTGTTGACCTGGTCGAGTACACCATCCCTTGCGAGTCGGGCATCGCTCGTCCGCAGAAGTACTGGTGATGGCCATGCGCGATCGCTTCGCTGAATTCCGCACGGCTGCGCTTCGGCTCCGCCTCGCTGCGGGCGACAGGGCAATGGCCTTGGCCTGCCGCGTGCTGCTGCCGATCGCCACCACCTGCAAGGTCTGCAACATCATGCGCGGCATCGTTGTGGGCATCGCTATCGGCGCCTGCGCCGCCACGGCCGCAACGCTCTATTTTGGGAGGGGCTGATGGCACGACGCTCCAAGGTTGTTGGCTTGCCGGCCAACGTGAAGGAATGGCTGGACAAGGCGCTCGTCGGGGGCAACTTCGCCGACTACGAACTGCTGGCGGAAGAACTCAAGGCCAAGGGCTATGACATCAGCAAGTCCAGCCTGCACCGCTACGGCTCGCAGTTCGAGGCAAAGCTGGCCGCAGTGAAGCTTGCCACCGAGCAGGCCGCCGCGATCGCCGAGGCGGTGCCCGATGATGAGAACGCGCTGGGCGACGCGCTGCTGCGGGTCATCCAGGAGAAGACATTCACCATGCTGATGAACATGGAAGCCGACCCGCAAATCGGCTTTGCCAAACTCGCCAGTATCGCCATCGAATCCGGATTCTCATCGACTACGGTCAAGGAACATCGCAGCAAGGTGAAGATGCGCGCCAAGGAAGCTGCTGCCGAGGTGTCGGGCATCGTTAAGAGCGCCGGCTTGTCGGACGATGCCGTGGATCGAATCAAACGCAGCATCCTGGGGATTGCACAATGACGCAGCTTCTTCTTAGCGGCCTGGTGATGGGCTTCGGCTTTGCCTGGGGTGGCGCACTGTTCGCCATCGCCCGCGCTGGCCTGCACTCCTTGTGGACAGCCATTTTGCGCCTGAACTGACATGATGGAAGCCGTCCTTTTACCGTATCAGCAGGCTTGGGTAGCGGATCAGTCGCCGGTCATGGTGGCTGAAAAGTCGCGCCGTGTCGGCTTGTCGTGGGCCGAGGCTTGCAAGTCCGGCTTGGATGCCTCCTCCGTCAATGGTCAGGACAGCTGGTACATCGGCTACAACAAGGACATGGCGCAGGAGTTCATCCGCGACGTCGCCTTCTGGGCCAAACATTTCGGCCAGGCGGCAAGTGAGATGGAAGAGATCGTCTTGGATGACGAAGAGAAGGATATTCTCAGCTTCCGCATCAACTTCGCCTCCGGCCACCGCGTCACGGCGTTGTCGTCCCGTCCGTCGAACCTGCGCGGCAAGCAAGGTCGGGTGGTGATCGACGAGGCGGCATTCCACGGCCAGCTGCAGGAGCTGCTGAAGGCAGCATTCGCTCTGCTGATCTGGGGCGGCTCGGTGGCGATCATCTCGACACATGACGGCGTCGACAATCCGTTCAACGAACTGGTGGAGGACGTCCGCGCCGGCAAGAAGCCGTATTCCTTGCACCGGATCACCTTCAACGACGCCGTGGCACAGGGCCTGTGCAAACGCGTCTTCATGGCGACGAAGCGTGACTGGTCACCGGCAGCAGAAGCGGCTTGGTGCGAGTCAATTCGAGCCATCTACCGCCCCAACGACGCGGAAGAGCTGGACGTGATCCCATCGCAGTCCGGTGGTTCCTATCTTTCCAGGACGCTGATCGAATCGCGCATGGATCCGACCGCCTCGGTTCTGCGCCTGGAATGCCCGGAGCACTTCGAGCAGCGCCCTGACAATGAGCGCAGGAATTTTGTCGACGATTGGGTCGAAGAGCACCTGCAGGCGCTGGTGGATTTTCTGCCACGTACGCAACGCCATTACTACGGCCAAGACTTTGCGCGCAATGGCGACCTCTCGACCATCGTCCCGTTCACCGAGGAACAGTCGCTGAAGAAGCGCGCGCCTTTCCTAATCGAGATGCGCAATGTCCCGTTCAAACAGCAAGAGCAGCTGCTGTTCTGGCTGGTCGATCGCCTGCCACGATTCTCCGGCGGCGCTCATGATGCGCGCGGTAACGGCCAGTACCTGGCCGAAGTCGCCATGCAGCGATACGGCTCGGAGATGATCCACCAGATCATGCTCACGCGCGAATGGTATCGGGAGAACATGCCAAAGATGAAGGTCGCGTTCGAGGATGACGAGATCTCGGTGCCCAAGGATGCCGATGTGCTGAGCGACTTCCGCGCCATCGTTCTCGATGCCGGTGTGCCGAAGGTTCCCGATAATGCGCACACCACCGGGGCCGACGGAAAACAGCGGCACGGCGACGCGGCGATCGCCACATTGCTGGCCCACTTCGCCAGCCTGAACCCAGGCTCGCTGATCGAGTACGAGAGCGTCTCGGGCGCTCGGATCGGCGGCCAATACGATGACTACCTGAGAGCCTTGTGATGACCATCTCAACCACTCCGTCCGGCACTACCAACAGCACACCCACCACTGGTGGCGACGGCCAAAACGCGCCCGTGCTGAACGAGATTTCCATTGTTGCGCGCCAGCTTATTCTTGGGTCTTATGATCGGCTTCTGCCTTCTGACGATACCTTGCTGACGCGTGGTGGCGGGAACCAGCGTGGCCTGAAGCTTTACGACGAGCTGGAGCGTGATCCGAAAGTGTGGGAAGCATTCCAAAAGCGGAAGCTGGCTCTGACTGCCCGCAATTGGAAGGTGAGTCCGCCCGAAGGTGACACCTCGCGCGCAGCCAGGAAAGCGGCCGACATGGTCGGTGCGCAGCTGCAGGAGCTGGGCTTCGACCAGCTCACGACCACCATGCTCGATGCCACCATCCGGGGCCTCACGACTCATGAGGTGATCTGGCGCCGCGACGGCGCTGAGATTGTTCTCGATGAAGCCATCGACGTTGAACCATGGATCTTCCAGTTCATGTTCAAGCCTGACGAAGACGACTTCATCTTTGCGCGCACTGGTGTGCGCCTGCTCACCGCTGGCAACTATCATGATGGCGAGAAGGTACCGCAGCGGAAGTTTCTGATGCATCGCTTCGGCGCCAAGTACAACAACCCATGGGGGCTTGGCCTGGGTACGCGATTGTTCTGGCCGGTCTTTTTCAAGCGACAGGGCATTCAGTTCTGGTTGGCCTTTGCAGAGCGCTTCGGCACACCGGTGCCAATTGGGAAATATCCCAACAACGCGCAACCGGGCGAGAAGGCCACGCTGCGCAACGCGCTGCGCGCCTTCCAACAGGAAGCATCCATCATGGTTCCGGCCGGCATGGACATTTCGCTTTTAGAAGCAGCAAGGTCAGGCATCGACACTTATGAGAAGCTCTGTCGCTACATGGACGAGCAGATCGAGGGCATCATCCTGGGCAAGGCCAATGGGCCGGGATCAGGTGGTGCCTTGGCCTCCGCTATCAACATCGACAACGAGGTGCGCCTCGAGCTGACCAAGGCAGACGGCGACCTGCTGTCCGACTCGCTCAACCGTTCGGCCGTGCGCTGGATCGTCGACTACAACATGCCCGGCGCCGCATATCCGCGCGTGTCTCGCATTATCGAGGAACCGAAGGACGTCAAAGCCATGGCCGAGACGAAGAAGGTGCTTTTCGACATGGGCTTCCGTCCGACGCTGGAATCCATCAAGCAAGACTTCGGTGGCGACTACGATCTGGTCCCAACCAAGGGAGCCGCCAGCGCCATTGCTCCTGGTGCCGTGATCGCAGATTTTGCTGACCCACTGCCGCCCGCTGACCAGGCCGCTGTCGACGCGCTGCTGGCCGCGATCGCCGAAGACCAGCTCCAGCCGCTGATGGCAGCGCTGCTGGCGCCAGTACTCAAGGCGATCCGCGAGTCTGCTGGGCACCAGCAGGCGCTTGAGCGCCTGGTGGAGCTATTCCCGACGATGCCGCTCGACGACTTACAGCAAGCCCTTGCGCGCGCGATGTTTGCTATGGATACCTGGGGGCGCTTGAATGGCGACGTCGAAGCCTCCTGAACTGAATAGCGGCGACCTCTTCGCCGTATTCAACATGCCGCCGGAAGAGGCGATCGCCTACTTCGAGCGCAAGGGGATCCGCGTTTCCTGGGATTGGCAGGAGGTATGGCGCCACGCCAATGCCCGCGCGTTCACCGTGGCAAAGACGACGCGCCTGGACGTCGTCACCGATATCTACGAGGCGCTGCGGGACGATCTGAAGCAAGGCGGCACGTTTCCGGCGTTCCTGGCGAAACTGCAGCCGGTGCTTGAAGCCAAGGGCTGGTGGGGGAAGCGCCAACAGGTGAACCGCTGGACCGGAGAGGTTCGCACCGTCACCTACGGCACCCCATGGCGGCTGGAAACCATCTACGAGACGAACCTGCAGACCGCGTATATGGCTGGCCGGTACGCAACGATGATGGCGGCGACTCAATACGCCCCCTGGTGGGAATATTCTGCGGTCATGGACAACCGCACGCGTCCACAGCACGCCGCGCTCAATGGGCTGGTGTTCCGTTACGACGACCCATTCTGGCAGAGTTGGTACCCGCCGAACGGCTTCCGATGCCGCTGCTCGGTGATCGCAAGGACCGATATCGAGAAGCAGCGCGGCGCCTTCCAGGTGTCCAGCGGCGAAGGTCGGATGGAGATCGTCACGCAGTCGGTGAAGAAGCAGGATGGCAGCATCGCCAAGGTGCAGACCACCGGCTACCGCAGCCCGGTCTCCGACAAGGTTGTGGCGCCCGACATGGGCTGGGACTACAACCCGGCCGTGGCGAACAACAAGCTGCAACAAATTTACAACGAGAAGCTCCAGGCGGCGCCGGGGCCGATCCAGAAGAAGGCGCGAGACAATGATTGAGGCGATTTCCGTCGACGACCGGGCAGTACAGGCCGAGCTGCAGCGCATGCTCGGGCGGTCGCAGAATCCTGGGCCAGCGATGGCCGGTATCGCGGTTCGCATGGCGTCCGCGATCGACGACAACTTCCGCGCTCAAGGTCGACCCACTCGCTGGAACCGCCTCAAGGCATCGACGCTCGCCTCGCGCGCCAAAGCGGGCAAAGGCAACCTGATCCTGCAGGCGTCCGGCAAGCTGCGCTCTTCGATGACACCGTTTCACGGCCGCGACTTCGCCGGCGTCGGCACCAACAGGCCCTACGCGGCGGCAATGAACAACGGCTCGAGGCCGCACACAATCGTGCCTCGCACGAAGAAGGCGCTGGCTTTCAACGGCCGCTTCGCCAAGCGCGTGCGTCATCCAGGTACCTCGCCGCGCCCATTCATGGTGCTGCTGGACATCGACAAGGCCGATATCATCAAGATCATGGGCCAGCACATCATGTCAGGCATATGATGGCCGTGTACGTCGACCAGGCCAGGAACCCGCTGGGCCGTATGGTGATGTGCCACATGCTGGCGGACTCCCTGGCCGAGCTGCACGCCATGGCGGATCGGATTGGCATGCGGAGGGAGTGGTTCCAGCCTGGCAGTACGCCGCACTACGATGTCTGCCTGTCGCGGCGCCGGCTGGCGGTGGAGTTTGGGGCGGTGGAGGTGGGGCGAAGGGAGCTAGTGGCAATCATCAAGCGGTTGAGGGGATCGCCCTGACTTTCTTGGGTTTTTTCGCGGGCCTTTTTTTGTTATTCTCAGCGTAAGTTTGTTTTTTGTTCGTCCCGTTTTGTCCCGGTTTGTTTTGATTCTTCCCGGATTTATCTCGGTCTTCCCCCTGTAATTATCTTACTCCCCCTCAAGAAGGTCGGATCGTAGGAAACGCAGCTCGGGATCACCGACGACAGCACATGGCTATGCCCGTCGTCGTGCTGCAAGCCCTCGCCCATCAGCGTGGTGCGCCCCGAGGTCGCGCCCAGCAGGAAACCGCGGGTGCGCGCATCGGCCGCGGCCCAGGCCAGGTCGCCCACCCGCTGCAGGCCGAACATGGAATAGAAGATATAGAAGGGAATGGTCGACAGCCCGTGATTGGCATAGGCCGTCCCCGCCGCGATCCAGGAGCAGATCGCGCCCGATTCATTGATGCCCTCTTGCAGGATCTGGCCGTCCTTGGCTTCCTTGTAGTAGCTCAACTGGCCGGCGTCCTGCGGCGTATAGAGCTGCCCCACATGGGAATGGATGCCGATCTGGCGGAACAGGCCTTCCATGCCGAAGGTGCGCGACTCGTCCGGCACGATGGGAACCACCAGCTTGCCGATCTGCGGATCCTTCAGCAGGGTCGTCAGGATGCGCACGAAGGCCATCGTGGTGGACAGGCCACGCTCGCCGCTGCTCTGCAACTGGCCGGCAAAGGCCGACAGCGGCGGCACCGGCAACGGATCGACCTTGCTCAGGCGGGCCGGCACGTAGCCGCCCAATGCCTGGCGGCGCTGCGCCAGATACCTGGCCTCCTCGCTTCCCGGCGCCGGACGCAGGTACGGCATCTCCTCCAGTTGTTCATCGCTGACCGGCAACCCGAAGCGGTCGCGGAAAGTCCGCACCGCATCGGCGCTCATTTTCTTCAACTGGTGATTGATGTTCTGTCCTTCGCCGGCCTCGCCCATGCCGAAACCCTTGACGGTCTTGGCCAATACCACGGTCGGCCGGCCGCTGGTGCGCACCGCCTGTTCATAGGCGGCATACACCTTCTCGGGATCGTGGCCGCCGCGCGTCAGCTTCCAGATCTCGTCGTCCGACATGTCGGCCACCAGCGCCAGCAGCTCCGGATACTTGCCGAAGAAATGCTCGCGCACATAGGCGCCGTTCTGCGACTTGAAGGTCTGGTAATCGCCGTCCACGCATTCCATCATGCGCTGGCGCAGCAGCCCGGTCCTGTCCTTTTCCAGCAGCGCATCCCAGCCGCTGCCCCAGACCACCTTGATCACGTTCCAGCCGGCGGCGCGGAACGTCCCTTCCAGTTCCTGCATCACCTTGCCGTTGCCGCGCACCGGTCCATCCAGGCGCTGCAGATTGCAATTGACGACGAAGATCAGGTTGTCCAGCCGCTCGCGGCCGCCGAGGGAAATCGCGGCCAGCGATTCCGGCTGATCCATTTCGCCGTCGCCCAGGAAGGCCCACACCTTGCGGCCCTGGTGCTGCTTCAGGCCGCGGTATTCCAGATAGCGCATGTAGCGCGCCTGGTAGGCCGCCGTCAACGGCCCCAGGCCCATCGACACAGTGGGAAACTGCCAGAATTCCGGCATCAGGCGCGGATGGGGATAGGACGACAGGCCCTGGCGATCCGCCTCGCGCCGGAAGTTGTCCATCTGGGCATCGTCGATGCGGCCTTCGATATAGGCGCGGCCATAGATGCCGGGCGCGGAGTGGCCCTGGATGTACACCATATCGCCGTCGAAGGTCTCGGTGCGGCCGCGGAAGAAGTGCTCGAACCCGACGTCATACATCACCGCCGCCGACTGGTAGGTGGCGATGTGCCCGCCCACGTTGGAATGCTTGCCGGCGCGCAGCACCATCACCATCGCATTCCAGCGGATGTAGGCATTCAGGCGCCGCTCCACGCTCAGGTCACCCGGATAGGCAGGCTGGCGCTGGCGTGGAATGGTGTTGACGTAGGGCGTGCTCACGCGGCCATGCAGGTCGCCGTAGCGCGCCAGATCCACGTCCACCAGCTGATCGATCAGATACTGCGCGCGCGGCCGGCCTTCGGCATCGATCACGGACTCCAGGGCGTCGCGCCACTCCTTGGTTTCCAGCGGATCGTTGTCGTCTTGAGCAAGGGCTTGATTCATAAGGTTTCTCCAAAAAGATCCTGGGCAAACTGTCTGCGTGCAGGGACATCGCACAGCCGGCAGCGATATTCGGAAGATTTAATTGCAATTGCAATCGTTAGTCTCGCCATCCTACCGTGGTATCATTGCAATTGCAATTACTTACAACGCGATAGACGAGAACTCACATGACCCATCCCGAGCCCGATCTCTGGTTTTCCTTTGTGCGCGCGCACCGCGTCCTGATCAAGGAAATCGACCGGCGCCTGGACGCCGCCGGGCTGCCCGCCTATGCGTGGTACGACGTGCTGTGGGGAGTGGAAAGCGGCAAAGGCGGCACGCGCCGCATGCACGAACTGGCCGACGCGCTGGCCATCGAACGCTACAATCTCACGCGCCTGATCGACCGGCTGGAACAGGAAGAACTGGTGGTGCGCTCGCGCTCGGCCGAAGACGGCCGAGCCGCCTTCGTCACCATCACCGACGCCGGCAAGGCACTGCGCAAGAAAATGTGGAAGGTGTACCAGGCAGCGGTGGCGGAAAACTTCCTGTCGCAATTCAAGGAAAGCGAACGCGGCGCCATCGCGGCGGCGCTGGACCGCGCGGCAGCCATGGCCCGCACGGAGACTTGACGGCCAAGCGAAGCGATAGCGCGCCCGCTCACTCCCATTCCAGGCGGCCATGCAGCCTGTGACCATAACGGCGCAAGGCTTCGCCGACGCGACCGGCAGACACGCGCCCGTCTGCCGCCAGCGCCTTCAGGGCCAGCATGACGATCCATTCGGCGCCGGGGCGACCGGCGGCGGTTCCCAAGGAATCGGCGCCGATGGCGCTAAAGGGCGCCGCCACATACGCGCCGATCTGCGCTGCCACGTGCTGCTCGTAATCGGTGACGGCAATGATCGGCGTATGCGCCTCGCCCAGGCACGCCGCCAGACGCGATGTCCTTCGCGCCGCCAGCGGATGCACGGTATTCCATTGCTCGGTCAGTTGGCCGTCGCGCGCCAGCCGGGTATAGCTCGGGCAACTCCAGATGTCGCTGGCAACGCCCCAGTCCTCCAGCAACATATCGGCCGCGCGAATCACCCGCTCCAGCGCCTTGCCGGCGCCGCATAACCGGACCCTGCCAGACGCTTCCGCCGGCGCCGTTCTCACCAGGTACATGCCCGTATAAGCCTCCTCCACGCCCGCCGGCTCCGCCCTCTCGGGCCCGGATCCGTCGTCATGGAGATTCAGGTAGTAATAGGCTTCCTCCCCCTCCACGTACAGCGCCTGCAGGCTCGCCTGCACGATCGCGCGCGCCTCTTCCGCCGTCGCCGGATCGTAAGGAATGCAAGGCGGATAATCCGCCAGCCAGAGCGCCAGCTCGGGCTTGACGCCCTTCAGCCAGCGCGATGGCGCGGTCTCCGCGGTGTTCAGGAAGATGCCGCGGCCGTTGGTTTCCTGGAACGCCACGCGCAGTCCCGCCATCGAGTCGGTACGCAGCAGATAGATCAGGGGCTTTTCGACATGCGCGGACGAGCCGAAGAAGCGCAGCGGCCAGGCGCTGGTCAACGCTTTCTCGCCGAGCGCTTCATCGCCGTCGGCCCGCACGACCCACGCCAGCCGATCCACCGCCGACGATGCAGCAAGCGTATGCGCGATGGCGCGTGCCATGCGCAAGGGAGAAGTGCGTTCCGCCTGCATCGCCAGATCGACCTCGGCGATACGCCCCTGGCAAGCCAGCGCCGCCAGCGAGGTGGGAGAAGCAACTTGTGTCATCGGCACGGAATGGGCGGACATGTTTTCCTCGATCCTGTTGAGTCCCGGTTTGCATCGGAACCAGCTCTCGCATTCGATTGCATTTGCAACGATTGTAATTACAATCATATGGAGAGATCAATGGAAAACCGGACCAGCGCCCCCCCTCAGCGTCGATACCGCCAACACTTCCGACGGCCTGAAGGTGAGCATCTATCTGCGTGTGGCGCGGATCGCGTATCGTCGCATCGTGCTGGATCCGTCGGCGGGCGAACAGCACACGGCCGAATAGCGACGCATCAATCCGAACGGCAAGATCCCGGCGATCGCCGATCATGATGCACGGATCACGGTCTTCGAATCCGGCGCCATGCCTTCCCACCTCGCCGCCAGGAGCGGATGCATGCATCCTGCAACGCTTGCCGAACAGATGCTGGATGGCAAAAAAAAACCCTCACCTGATGGTGAGGGCGAAATCCAAATCCGTCAGGATTCAGAGGAGACGTTCGGATATTGCGAAAATGGATCAGTAGGTCAGCGTGACGGTCACGGTATCCGAGTAAGCGCCGGCCAGCGGTGTTTGCGAGGCAGCGATCTGGCCATACACGGTCAGCGTTTGCAGCAGGCCCGAGCCAGTGCCGGTCTGGGTATCGGTACCGATGGTCGAGCCCCAGTTGTTGGTGCGGGCCGAGTCACGGTACAGCGCGTAGTTCAGGGTGCCGCCGCCGGTGGCGCTCATCTTGCGCGTCGTCACGGTGGAACCGGTGCCGGTGCCGGCATCCAGGCCGACGTTGTAGGGGGTGCCGTTGGTGCACAGTACGGTGATGTTACCGGTCTGGTTCACCACCGTTTGCGTATAAGCGCCGAAGGCAATGGCCGAGCCGACCACGGTGCACGATGCGACCACCGAGGCGCTGATGGTCAGCGAGCCGCTGGCGGTGGCGGCGAAGGACGACGGAGCGCTGGAAGCCAGGACAACGGCGGCGATGGAAGCGCAGACGAAGCGATTTTTCTTGGCAAAAAACATGGTCATTCTCCTCGGATCCCTGCGCCGTTCATCGCCCTGTGCGAGAACTTCTGTGTGCAGCGGGTATGGATGTACTTTAGTTTTTTGTTCGTCCGCCAAGTATCGGGCGCTTCCCTAGAGCCCCGCCGAAGATCGTCAGGAAATTCCCTAGTTACGCTTAAATGCAACGTCCAGCGTAAGTGATGCCAAGCTGAGGAAAATGGCGTATATCCTTTTCCACCAAGGCTTTCCGGCCAGATTCCGGTTTCGCATATGGATATTTCCAAAGAGCATTGGCGTAACTTTCCGGTACGCGATATATTACGAACCAGAGCAGATTCAACATGCGGCGCCACTTTTCAGATAGAACTGGGCGCCGCGAATCTCTCTGCTTCCCCGCCTTGCCACGTCACCCCCGCCCCCTTTTTTTACTGCAGAGCTTGCCCGCAAAACAAACGGCGCGAGGCTCGCGCCCCACGCCGTCCACATCCCGCACCGCCACAAGCCAGCGGCCCTCAATGACTGAAGAGATAACGCAGCAATCCGGTGGAAACGATGCCGATCAAGACCGTCGGCAAGATAGAAAGACGGCAAGCCGCCGCGATGGTCACCGCCAGCGCCATCAGGTCGGCAGGACGATCGGAGACGAACGCCGGCGCGATCACCGACACCAGCACGCAGCCGGGCACGCATTCCAGCACATAGCGCATGCGCGGGCTGAGCACGCGATTGCGCAGCGCCAGATAACCGAGGATGCGCGTGAGATAAGTGCCCGCCGCCATCAGCGCGACGGTGCCCAGGGTAGCGGCATCGATCATGCGCGCGGCTCCTTCGGCGCCGTGAGCGCGGCGCAGGCCAGACCAGCCACCGCGCCCGCCGCGACATACCAGGCGCCCTGCGGCATGAGCCTGTAAGTCAACGCGGCGACCAGCAGGCTGACCAGCCAGGGACGGCTCGCCCGCCACCCGCGCCACATGCCGCGCAGCAGCACCAGGAACACGGCGGTGAACGCCATGTCGAAACCGTATTTCTCCACATCGCCGATCACCGGCCCCAAGGCCGCGCCGATACCCGTGAACAGCACCCAGGTCAGGTACAGGCCGGCCGACACGCCGAGGTAGTAAGCCAGGCTGACACGGCTGTCGCCTCGGCGTTGCGCATCGCTCAGCGCCATCGCCCAGCTCTCGTCGCACATGAAGAACAGCGCGGCCAGCGCGCGGCGCCGCGGCACATGCCGCAGATACGGCGCCAGCGCCGCGCTCATCAGCAGATGGCGACTGTTCACCAGCAAGGACATGGCCGCGATGAGCAACAGATGCGGCGGCGACGTCCACAGCCGGACCGCGGTGAATTCCGAACCACCCGCAAAGTTCAGCCCGGTCATCAGCGGCACCTCCAACACGCCCAGGCCCTTCTGCACCGCCTGCGCGCCCAGCACCAGCGCAAACGGAATGAAGCCCAGCAGCACGGGAACGGAAGCGCGCACTCCGCGGCGGAGCTCCTGGGAGGTAGTGGGCGACGCATGATCGCTGGCGGGAGATACGGCTTGTTGAACGACTGACATACGGAGATCTTCTGTAAAAACGAGACCCGCATTCTGCCCGGATATGGCTGGAATGGGGTTGCGTACTTGCGCAATAACGCGGGATTATTGGCATCCACCACAGGAAAGAGTCAAATTCATGGAATTCGATGCCATCGACCGTCGTATCCTCGACGCCCTGCAGCGCGACGGCCGCCTGCAAAACGTCGAACTGGCCAAGGAAGTCGGACTATCGCCCTCACCCTGCCTGCGGCGGGTGCGCATGCTGGAAGAAGCCGGCGTGATCGAAGGCTACGTCGCGGTACTCAACCCCGCCATGATCGGCAAGGGCTTGTCGGTGTATGCGCGCGTCTGGCTCAAAGGGCAGGACGCGGCCACCGTCGATGGCTTCACCGCCGCCATCCGGCACCTGCCCGAAGTGGTGGAATGCCACCTGATGGCGGGCGACTGCGACTTCCTGCTACGCGTCGTGGTCGCCGACCTGGAGGAATACCGGCAATTCCAGATCCGGCACCTGACGCGCATTCCCGGCGTGCTGAGCGTCAAGACGGAAGTGCCGCTGCAGCGGATCAAGCTGACCTCGGCCTTGCCTGTCTAAAGCGCGCGACGCCCACGGCGCCCTATCGGCGACACCGGCGCCGCCGGATGGCCCGCGCCCTGCTGAAAGTAACGCGATCAGCCCGCGCATCGGGCCCCATCCGGCCTATCGCAACATGCCGCCGGCAGTTGCCTTGCCTATCTGGCAACCGCCCTGGCCGGGCCTGTCAAAGCATGCCGACATAACGGCCGATATATTCGACCGCGCCGTGCGCGGTGCCGGCAAGGTGAATGACCGGATGGGCGAGCGTGCTAAGCATGTTGTTGATCAGGGTGTTGAGCATGATGTTCTCCTTGATGTATGGAGCCGGTCAGATCCGGCCATGTGGAGATCATGCCTGCGCGCGGTTTCAGAAACGTTGCGAACCCGCACCGCCATATTTCAATTGAAACAGCCGGCCGCAAACGCCATGCGATGACGGCTCCCGGCCAGAAGCGGGCGTCGCATAGGTCGCCTGGAAGTAGGTGGCATGGATCAGCGATGCAAGTTACCATCTGGGGAGAATGGTAACGAAACAGAAAAAGGCAGCACCTCGCAAGCGCTCCACCTCTAGAAAAAGTAAAAGTAAGCGATTGAGTACACTCTGACCTGCCCCCGTTTCACGGACACCCCTATAAGCGATTAACTATCGCAATAGGAGGTGGACGATGACCAAGAGCAAGGCAGGCAGAAAGGGGCAGGAGTTCAGCCTGGAGTTCAGGCAGCAGGCACTGTTGCGA
>WNDX01000063.1 GCA_009914615.1 Herbaspirillum frisingense | reverse complement strand
CGGCGTGTTCGAGTTGTACTTCGCTCATCAGCGCTTCGCCAAAATTGATTTGCGACAAGATGATGTCTACGATTGAAGTGTTACCTATGTCCCGACACACGTGTTACCTATGTCACCGGTCTATACACTCCGCCAAGAAAAGTAAGCAAAAGAAGGCGGCCCCTAAGTGCCAGCCCCTGCGGGGTTCCCGGCGTAGCGCGCTGAAAAATGGGCAAGGCAAAGTCGCTGCGCTCCGGTTGCCTTGCTGATCCATTTTTCACCGCACTCCGCCGGCTGGCCCACAAGGGGAAATCCGTCCGGCTCGCCTGCGGCATCGCGTCCGCACATCCTCGCTGTCGGCCTCGTGTGCTTGCTGCTCGCCTGCAGCTTCGATGTGTTGGCTCGCTATCTGATTTACTCCGTCGTCCCTGCGAAAGCAGGGACCCAGTGTCGTTCGTCGCGCTTCATCGGTGCCCGGCATGATCACCCAAGCAACATCAAGCCTTATCGGTGGCCGCGAAGGCAGTCTCGCCATCCATTCAATCCGTCGTCCCGGCGAAGGCCGAGACCCAGTGTCGTCCGTAGCGCCTCATCAGCGCCGGCACCCGTCACTCAAGTTGCGCCGGACTTCGTCCGCGGTTGCAAAAGGCAGACTTGCCATCCGTTTTAATCCGTCGTCCCGGCGAAGGCCGGAACCCAGTGTCGTTCGTCGCACTACATCGGCGCCCGAACGAACAAGCAACATCAAACCTTCGCTTTGAAGCTGCGCAGGAAATCCAGCAGGATCTGTCCCGATACTTCCGCATCGTCCGCCGTCATGGTTTCCAGCGGGTTGTGGCTGATGCCGCCGTTGCCGCAGCGGGTGAATAACATGCAGACGTCGGTCATCCTGGCGATGGCCATGGCGTCGTGGCCGGCGCCGGAGGCGAGTTGGAAGGGGGGGATGCCGGCGCGTTCGGTCGCTGCGGCGAGTTGTTCCATCAGCCACGGGGCGCAGGGGGCGGCGGGGGCGGAGACGGTTTCTTCGATCTTGGCGTCTACCATGCGGCGCGCGCAGATCTCTTCGATCTTGTCCAGCACGTCGGCCACCGCGGCCAGGCGGATGTCGTCGCGGGCGGCGCGGATGTCGAGCGAGAGCTGGCAGTTGCCGGGAATGACGTTGGTCGAGCCGCGCGATACCTGCAACTGGCCGACCGTGCCGACCAGCGAGGCGTGCTGGTCTTGCGAGCAGCGTTGTTCGACGTAGAGGATGATTTCGGCAGCGGCCGCGGCGGCGTCCTTGCGCATGTCCATGGGGGTGGTGCCGGCGTGGCTGGCCACGCCCTTGAGATCGACCAGGTAGCGCGAGCTGCCGGCGATCGAGGTAACGATGCCGACCGGCAGGTCGCGGTTGAGCAGCACCGGGCCTTGTTCGATGTGGACTTCCACGTAGCCGAGGATGTCGGCGGGATCGCGCGCGATCTGCGGGATGGCCGAGACATCGTGGCCGGCCTGGGTGATGACCTCGCGCATGCTGACGCCGTCGCGATCCTGCAGATCCAGCAGCTTGAGGTCGAAGTGTCCGGTGACGGCGTTGCTGCCAAGGAAGGTGCTCTTGAAGCGCACGCCTTCTTCTTCCGAGAAGCCGATCACTTCGAAGTGGAAGGGCAGGGTCTCGCCGCGCTCGTTGAGGTGCTTGACGGCGGCGATGGCCAGCAGGATGCCTTCGCGGCCGTCATATTTGCCGCCGTTGCGCACGGTGTCGTAGTGCGAGCCGGTCAGCAGGGTCTTGGCCTGGGGATCGGTGGAGAGGTAGCGGCCGACCACGTTGCCGACGGCGTCGATGTGCACATGCATGCCGGCTTCGCGCATCCATTGCGCGATCTGGTCGGCGGTGCGGCGGTGGGTTTCGGTCAGGTAGGTGCAGGTCAGCGCGCCTTCGTCTTCCGACAGCGCGCCGATGTCTTCGGCCCATTGCATGACGGTGGCGCCCAGCGCCGGTTTGTGGCCGACGAGGTCGTTGATGCGCATCTCGGCGATGCGGCCGATCTGGCGCAGCGCTTCGCGCAGTTCGTCTTCCGGCTGGTTGCGCAGGCGGCGGCTGAAGGTGGCGATGATCTGCCGGCGCTCCAGGCCCAGGCCGGTCGGGCCCTTGACGGCGAGGATGAAGGGGAAGCCGAAGCGGGCGTTGTAGTCGGCGTTGAGCTGCTGCAGCGTGGCGAATTCCTCGGGTGAGCACAGGTTGAGGCCGGCCTTGGCTTGCTCGCCGGTGGATTCCGCAGTCAGTTCGCCAGCGATGGCGGCACGGCCGGCCAGTTCCGGGTGGGCGCGGATCAGGCCGAGCTGCTCGGCGCGGGTGGCGTCGGTGACGACCTTTTGCAGCGCCAGCTTCAGCGCCGTCAGGTTGCGGAACGGACGCTGCAGCGCCGCGCGCTCGGGGATCCAGGGCGAATGCTCGTAGATGCCGTGCAGGGCGGCGATGAAGGCCGAGGCCTCGGCGTTGTTGAGTTGTTCCAGTGTCGTCGTCATGTGCTTGCCGGGCGGTCTGGCCGCCGGTCCCTTCGGTTATTCGGTCATGCGTGTTGTTCGGCCGCCGCGCCTGGCGTCCGATCGTCGGCGGCCATTGTCGGCCGCGATTGTTGTCCGGAAATGTCGGCCGCCACGGCCGCGGGGCGCGCTTTCCGGCGCACCCCTGACTTTAAAACATCTCGGCCCGGATGGCATCAACGGTTTTATCTGGGCCGTATGGGTTTTCGCTTATCACGCCGGCTATCCGGCGGCGGATATAAGCGCTATAACCATCGCCGCCGCCGCCGTGCTCAGTGGTCCGAGCTTTGCGCCGCCGCCACCGCGTAGCGCGCCACGTCTTCCTCGCTGCCGCGGCCGTTGAAGAACAGGTTCAGGGCCACCGCCATGGCCGAGGCCAGCAGGATGCCGCTGTGGAAGATGGTGCCCAGGAAGGGCGGCATCTTGTCGAAGAAGGTCGGCGCGACGATGGGAATCATGCCCACGCCGATGCTGATGGCGACGATGAAGAGGTTATTGCGGTTGGCGTGGAAATCCACCTTGGACAGGATCTTGATCCCGGTCGCCGCCACCATGCCGAACATCACGATGCCGGCGCCGCCCAGCACGAATTGCGGGATCGACGCCGCCACATGGGCCATCTTGGGGAACAGGCCGAAGGCGATCAGGATGGCGCCGGCGGCCACGCAGACGAAGCGGCTGCGGATGCCGGTCACGCCCACCAGGCCGACGTTCTGCGAGAACGAGGTGTAGGGGAAGGTGTTGAACACGCCGCCGATCACGGTGCCCAGACCGTCCACCCGCAGGCCGCGCGCCAGGGTCTTGTCATCGACCTTCTTGCCGACGATGTCGCCTAGGGCCATGAACATGCCGGTCGATTCGATCATGGTCACGATCATGACCAGGCACATGCTGATGATGGAAGGAATATCGAACTGCGGCATGCCGTAATGGAAGGGTTTGATGACGGCGAACCAGTCGGCCGCGTCCAGCCCGTCGAAGCTGATCTTGCCCAGCGCGAAGGCGATGATGAAACCGACCACCATGCCCATGAGGACCGAGATGTTGGAGATGAAGCCCTTGGTGTACTTGGTGATCAGCAGGATGGACACCAGCACCACGGCAGCAATCGACAGCGACAGCGGCGAACCGTAGTCGGGATTGGGCACCTTCACGAACACGCCGTCCACCAGCTTGCCGATCACCGGCTGGCCGCCGGCGGCCCAGTTGATGCCCACCCCCATCAGCGAGACCCCGATCACCGTGATCACGGTGCCGGTCACCACGGGTGGGAAGTAGCGCATCAGCCTACTCATGTAAGGCGAGGCCAGGATGCAGAAAACGCCGGAGGCGATCACCGCGCCGTAGATGTGCAGGATGCTCAGCGACGGATTGTTGGCCATCGCCACCATCGGCCCGACCGCGGCGAAGGTCACGCCCATCATGACCGGCATGCGGATGCCGAATTTCCAGATGCCGGCGCTCTGGATGATGGTAACCAGGCCGCAGCAGAACAGGTCGGCGCTGATCAGGTAGGCGATTTCGGATTTGGGCAGGTTGAGCGCGCCGCCGATGATGAGAGGCACGGCGATGGCGCCGGCATACATCACCAGTACGTGTTGCATGCCGAGCGCGAATAGTTTGAATACGGGTAGGCGTTCATCCACCGGATGGCTTGGGGTTTGCATGGCTGTCTCCAGATATTGTTATCAAGGAACCTGACATGTGACCGCGCCCGTGCATCCAGGCGTGCCTTGTCGATTGAAAGGTGGTTCCGGTTCAGGTCCTTGCTTCGTTCTTGGGTGCGAATGCAGGCCTGGTGCTGGCGATACTAATGCAATCCCGGCGGTGCGATATATAAGGCCGGGCATACCTGCTGGCGCCGTGCCGATATACCCGTTTGCGCCGCAAGGTCTTGTCCGGCGCGGCTTACGCGCGAACCTGGGCGACCAGCTTGGCGGCCGCGCTGACCTGGGCGCGCAGCCATTTGTGCTCGGTCGCCTGGTGCACGCGCTCATGCCAGAGCTGGTAAAAGCGCAGCGGCGGAAACTTGATCGGCACCGTATAACTTTTCAACGACAGCAGCTTTTCATAGAAGCTGGCGAATTGCTGGCCGGCCGTCAGCACCAGATCGGTCTGGGCCACCATGTAGGGCAGCATGCGGAAATGGGTCGATTCCACCACCACGTTGCGATGCAGGTTCTGCTTCTCCAGGAAGGTGTCGATGGTGCCGTGGTAGCCGGGCAGGATCTGCGAGGGCGCGGCATGCGGCAGCGACAGGTAGTCCTCGATGCTCATGGCGTCGCGTGCGGTGCGCTTGGCGTAGGCGCAGTCGGCGCGCATCAGGCAGACGATGGGATCGTCGAACAGCTTGGAGAGGTGCAGGTGCGGCGGCGGCTCGTCCCAGTTGGCGATCACCAGATCCAGCTCGCCATCCGACAGCAGACGCACGTAGTCGGTCTCCGGCCCCAGGGCGTGGATCACGATGTGGCTGCGCGGCGATTCGCGCCGCAGCCGCGCGATCACTTCGGTGAAGAAGGGCGTGTTCATGTAATCGGGCGCGGCGATGTGGAAGGTGCGCTCTTCTTCCTGCGGCACGAAGGCGGTCTTGGGCACGAACAGGCGCTCGGTCTCGTCCAGGATGCGCTTGGCCGGCTTCAACAGGCTCTCGCCGTGCTGGGTCGGCACCATGCCGCGCGCGCCGCGCACCAGCAGCGGGTCGCCGGTCAGTTCGCGCAGCTTGCGCAGCGAAGCCGAGATCGAGGGCTGCGGCTGGTTCAGCTTCAGCGCCACGCGCGAAACGTTCTTCTCGCACAGCAGCAGATAAAGGATGCGGATGAGGTGGATGTCGAGATGGTCTGGCAGCCTGGACATGGGGATGTCTCCGGGTTCTTCGTTCAAGCGCATGGTGATTGCGCAAAAAGGCAGGTGACGGTTTTTCGTTCACTCTGTGGACTTCCGGCCCGCGGCGGGCGAAAGCCTGCTGGTTTCGTCACTCGGTCTTGCTTCGATGGCGTATCGGACTGTCTCGGCACGGCGCGTCCATCCATCGCCCGCGCAAATGCAAGCATCGTGCCCGGCGGCAACTGCCGGCGGATGAACGTGTGTCGTCGCGGTTTCCCTGGTGGTTCGCCATCGTCGCGCGCCGGCCGGTCTCCACGGCCTTTTTTGCTTCGCGTCCGGGGCGGCTGCCCCGATCCGGCTTGAGCTTGGTTGGCGGCATGTCCATGCCGCTTAATTGCGCGCGAACGCAAGCGTCCCACATTTCCGGTTCATTTTTGTATATGAACATCCGTATGTCAAATATACGTTGGCGGCCATGTTTTAGTCATGCGGCGCGTTTATCTTTCGTGCAACCGGTCCGAGCCACGGAAATGGGCCGCCTCACGAGGGCGGCAGTACGAAGCGCGGAGCGTAATAACAGATGGCGCGCCATTGCATGGCGAGCGCAGCCATCGGGTCGTAGCGGCAGCGACGACAGGAGACCGGCAGGGCGCGGCGCGCCCGCTTGCGGCTTCCTGGCGCGCGGGAAGCTCTTCATCCACTCACATTTGCATTGCCGCACGGCATCGCCGCCGCTGCGTCAGCCATGCCTGCGGGAAGGATGAGCTTTCATGGCGGCCCTTTCCTGAGGCGATGCCTCGCCTGTCCGGAGTAAGTCGCGGTGGCGGACGGAAATCCTAAGTTGGGGAAGACATGGAAGCATTATTGGTATCGTACGGGGTCGAATGGGCCAACCTGCTGGTGCGCTGGCTGCACCTGATCACCGGCATCGCCTGGATCGGCGCATCGTTCTATTTCGTCTGGCTGGACAACTCGATCCGCCCGCCCAAGCCGGGCAGCGACCTGGAGAAGAAGGGGGTGTCCGGCGAGCTGTGGGCCGTGCACGGCGGCGGTTTCTACAATCCACAGAAATACCTGGTGGCGCCGGCCGAACTGCCGGAAGAACTGCACTGGTTCAAGTGGGAAGCCTATGCCACCTGGATCACCGGCATCGCCATGCTGTTCATCGTCTATTACTTCAATGCCTCGGCCATGATGGTGGACAAGTCGGTCGCCAATCTCTCCGGCCTGGAAGCGGTGGGCGTGGGCATCGGCACGCTGGTGGCGGGCTGGATCGTCTATGACCTGCTATGCAGGTCGCCGCTGGGCAAGAAGGAAGGTTGGCTGGGGCTGGTGATGTTCGTCTTCATCGTGGCCGTGGCCTACCTGCTGACGCATCTGCTATCGGGCCGCGCGGCCTATATCCACGTGGGCGCGATGATCGGCACCATCATGGTCGGCAACGTGCTGATGGTGATCATCCCCGGCCAGCGCAAGCTGGTGGAGGCGATGAAGGAAGGCCGCTCGCCCGATCCCATCCACGGCCGCCGCGGCAAGCAGCGCAGCGTGCATAACAACTACTTCACGCTGCCCATCCTGTTCATCATGATCAGCAACCACTACGCGATGACCTATACGCATCCGTATAGCTGGCTGGTGCTGGCGGCGATCATGGCGGCCGGCGTGCTGATCCGCCACTTCTTCAACCTGCGCCACAAGGGCCGGGTATCGGTCGGTTATCCGATTGCCGGCGTGATCCTGCTGCTGGTCGTGGCGGTGGCGATCGCACCGCGCCCGGCGGCGCCGATCGCGATGGCCGCGGCGGCCACCGCGCCGACCGCGGAGGGGGCGGCGCCTGCCAAGGCCGCGCCGGATTTCGCCAAGATCCAGGCCATCATCACCCAGCGCTGCGCCAGCTGCCACTCGGATAAGCCGACCCAGGCCGGTTTCGCCACCGCGCCGGCGGGCATGATGCTGCAGACGCCGGAACTGATTCACCAGCACGCCGCCAAGGTCTTCCAGCGTGCGGTGCAGACCAAGGACATGCCGTTGGCCAACATGACGCAAATGACCGACGAGGAGCGCGCCGAAGTCGCCGCCTGGTTCCAGGCCGGCGCCAAGTAAGCGTCGTAGCCGCCTCACTGCGCGCGCCGCCCGTTCAGGCGCGGCGCGCATTCTTCGCCTGTTCCGCCTTTATCGACACGGCGCGGTGAAAGCCGTGCCCAGCCTGCAAGGACAAGATATGCAAACTATTACCATCGACGGCTTCAACCTCAGCGCCCAGCAAGTGATCAGCGTGGCGCGCGCGCCCCATCTCAAGGTGGCGCTGGCCGATTCCTCGCGCGCAGCCCTCAAGCAAAGCCGCGACTACATCGAAAGCACTTGGATGCACGACGAGGCGCCGATGATGTACAGCTTCAACACCGGCGTGGGTTTGCTCAAAGATACCCGCATCAGGGTCGAGCACATCGAGCTTTTCCAGACCCAGTTGATCCGCGCCCACAGCGCCGGCATCGGCGAGCCCTTCTCCGAAGAGGTCAGCCGCGCCACCATGCTGTTGCGCGCCAATGCCTTTGCCTCCAACTATTCCGCGCCGCGCGTGGAAGTGGTGGATCGCCTGCTGGCCTTCATCAATGCCGGCATCCATCCGATCATGCCGCAGAAGGGGTCGGTGGGCGCCTCGGGCGACCTGGCGCCGCTGGCCTATCTGGCCGCCGCCATTGCCGGCTTCGACGAAGCCGAAGTGATGTACCGGGGCCAGCGCATGAGTGCGCCACAAGCCATTACCTAGGCCGACATCGGCCCGGTGCAGTTCGACCTCAAGGCCAAGGATGCCTCGGCCCTGATCAACGGCTGCACTGCCTCGCTGGCGGTGGCCATCCTGGCCGCGCACGACGCCCGCCATCTGCTGACCGACGCTTGTCTGTCGCTGGGACTGACGCTGGAAGCGATGCGCGCCGAGATGTCGGCCTTCGATCCGCGCATCCAGCAGGCGCGTCCGCACGCCGGCCAGATCAAGACCGCGCAGGTCGTCCGTACCTTGCTGAAGGGCTCCACCCGCACCACCCACGAAGCCCGCGCCGTGCAGCTGCCCGACGAGCTGCGCCGCACCGACATCCCTTATACCGCGCGCATCCAGGACGTGTACTCGCTGCGCTGCTCGCCGCAGGTGTACGGCCCGGTGTTCGATGCGCTGGACTACATCGACACCATCATTGAGAAGGAAACCAACTCCGCCACTGACAACCCGCTGATCTTCCACAAGGAAGACGGCGAAGGCTTCGAGATCATCTCCGGCGGCAACTTCCACGGCCAGTACCTGGCGCAGGCGATGGATCTGCTGGCCATGGCCATCACCGACCTGGGCAGCATCTGCGAGCGCCGCGTGGCGCGGCTGATCGATCCGACGCTGTCGTGGGGCCTGCCGCGCAACCTGATGAGCGGCGTCCGCGGCGTGAACACCGGCTACCCGGTGGTGCAATGCTCGCTGAGTGCGCTGGTGATGGAAAACCGTACCCTGTGCATGCCAGGCAGCGTGGACAGCATCCCGTCCAAGGGCAATAGCGAGGATCACATCTCGAACTCGACCTGGTGCGCGCGCAAGGCGATGACGGTGGTGCAGAACACGCAATACATCGTGGGAGTGGAAATGCTGCTGGCGGCGCAGGCGCTGACCATGACGGAGGCGTTGCTGAAGGACTTCAGGCTGGGGCAGGGCACGCAGGCGGCCTATGACGAGATCCGCCGCCAGATCCCGGCCTGCCTCGACGGCGACCGCTGGTTCCATCACGACATCCAGGCCGCGCACGGCTTCGTGACCAGCGGGTCGGTGCGGGATGCGGTGATCGGCAGCATCGGGCAGTTCGTGTAAAGCCTGGGAGGCCAGATCGCGCCTTGAGTGAAAACGCCCGGCACGAGCCGGGCGTTTTCATTGGCGCTCATGCGCGCGCTGGTGTCGTGGACATGCGCGAACCATCGACGCTCGCCCATGGGCGATGGCGGCGACCATGAGGCGCGCCGACGGCTGTTTCCTGCTCCGGCCGGCGGATGCCGGCCGGGCGTGTTGCCGGCGCCGGATCAGAACTTGAAGTTGGCGGTGAGCGACACTGCGCGCGGCGAGCCGGGAACGTAGCGGTAGCCGCTCTTGTTGATGGAGGCCACGTAGTCCTGGGCAAACAGGTTGTAGAGATTCAGCTGGAAGTCCACGTTCTTGTTCAGCACATAGCTGGCCATGCCGTCGACGACCCAGTAGCTATCGACCGAGCGCGGCGTGCCGATGGCGCCATCGATCCCGCGCGTGAGCGCGCTCACGTAGCGCACGCCGCCGCCGATCGCGAAGCCGTGCGGCAGGCGGTAGTTGGCCCAGGAGGTGAAGGCCTGGCTGGGTGTGTAGGCCAGGATGTTCTCGCCGGTCGAGGTGACGACGGCGCCGCTGTCGACCTTGGTCTTCATGTACGTATAGCCCGCCGCCAGCGACAGATTGGCGGTCACTTCACCCATCACGCTCAGTTCCACCCCCTGCACCGACTTCTTGCCGGTCTGGAAGTACTGGCCGCTGGTGGGATCCAGTTCCACCTCGTTTTCCACCTGCGTCTTGTACAGGGCCGCGTTCACCGACAGCTTCTTGTCCAGCAGATCCCACTTGGTGCCGATCTCGGCGGTCTTGGCCTTCTGCGGCGCGTAGTTGATGTTGGCCGGGCTGCGTGCCTATGTGCTCAGCGCGAAGTTGGCGCTGCCCGGCGGCTGCTGCGAGGTGGCGTACAGGGCATACAGGCTGCTGAAGGAGGTCGGCTTGTAGATGCCGGCCAGCTTCCAGTTGAACAGGTTGCCCGAGGTGGACAGGTTGGTCGTATTGCCCGGTGTGTTGCCGGCGTAGGTGGTGCGGTAATGGTCTTCGCGGATGCCGGCGTTGATCGACCATTGCTCGTTGAACTTGAGCGTATCGAACAGGTAGGCCGAAACGGTATCGGTCTTGCCGTCGTTATAGCCGGTACGGTTGATGCTGAAGCCCGGGGCGGCGAAGTTCGGGTTCGGATTGTAGAGATTGGCGTTGGGCAGCATGCCCACCGTGGTGAATGAGGCGGCATGCTGTTTCTCCTGCGTCAGCTCGACGCCGCCCACCAGCGTGTGCTTGATCGTGCCGGTGGCGAGCACGGCGGTCAGGTTGGTCTGGTTGGTGGCGATTTCGTTGGTCTGGTCCCTGCGGGTGGGCAGGTTGCGGGTTACCGTCCAGGTCGAGAGATCGGTCGGCGACGGCGTGCTCAGACCGGTCGCGCGCGCCATGTACGAGGTCAGCAGGTAATCCTGGCTGGTCTTGGCGTAGCGGGCGGTGTTCTGCAATTTCAGGTCGGGCGAAAAGTCGTGCTCGACGCGGACGGTCAACATGTCCACGCTGACCTTGTTGAAATCGTTGACGCTGCCGTAGAAGTTCGACGAATCCACGCGCGGCGCGCCGGAGATGTAAGGACGCGCCGGATCGGGCGAGCTGTAGCCCGGCAAGCCGACCGTGGAGGCGCCACCATCGGGCACGTTGTCTTGATCGATGTGCAGGTAGTTCAGGAATATCCGGGTCGGGCTGTTCAGGCCGAACGCCAGCGACGGCGCGATGCCGGAGCGCTTGTTATTGACCACATGGCGCCCGGGCACGCCGCTGTCCTGCGTCATCAGGTTCAGGCGCAGCGCGGCGCCGCGTTCGGCGTCCAGCATCTTGTTCCAGTCGGCGGTGACGCGCTTCTGGCTCCAGCCGCCGTAGGTGACGGAGGCATTGAACGCATCGTGCAGCTCGGGCTGCTTGGTCACCATGTTGATGGAACCGGTCGGCGAGCCGCGGCCGTTGTCGGCGCCGGCCGGCCCCTTGAGCACTTCGACCTGTTCGATGTTGAAGGTGTCGCGCGAGATCGCGCCCAGGTCGCGCACGTTGTCCACATAGATGGCGCTGGAGGCGTCGAAGCCGCGCATGTAGATGGCGTCGCCGGTGCTGGTGGAGCCGTTCTCGCCGAGGAAGAAGGTGCCCACGCCGGGGCTGTTGCGCAGCGCATCGGTCAGGGTGGTGGCGCCTTGCTGGTCCAGTAGCTGCTTCTTGATCACGGTCAGTGTCTGCGGTGTATCCACCAGCGGCTGGCTGTATTTGGGCGAGGACGCCTTGTCGGCCTTGAAGTCCGATTCCTGGGTCGCGGTGACGCTCACGCTGGGCAGTTGGCCGGTCGTGTTCTGGGTCTGGGCATGCGCGCCGGCGGCGGGCAGCAGCAGGGCGCCGGCGACGGCGGCGGACAATCTGGAATAGGTGCGGGGCTGCGCATGCTTGCGGCTTTTAACGTAGGTCATGGAGAGGCCTTCTAAAGCGGTTCGGAGATCTCTGGCTGGCTACGTGGGGAGCGGCATCGGGTCTGGGTGACGACCGTGCCGCGCATGCGATGGCGGGCGAGCGGAAACAATCAACTCTGTTCCGCCCGGCGATGAGAGGGCGAGGGAATCAGAATTCGCGCCAATATAAACAGGCGATGTTGAGGCTTTGTGAAGTGCTCGCGTATGAAGGATGAAAACTCTAAAAAATCGTCATATCACGAGGAGCAATCGGCGAACGGGCAGAAGGGAGCTGGCCGCGCATGCGGGGGGAAGGCACCGCGCCGGGATGGCGACGCGCTTATCCGGTGGCGCGCGCCGGGCCGGGCAAGCCGTTCAGACCTCGGCCCATTGGCGCAGCAGGTTGTGATAGTGACCGGTTAGGCCCAGCACTTCGTCGCTGTCGCCGATCTTGGCGCGCAGGCTGGAAATGTTCTGGTCCAGTTCGAACAGCATGCTGCGCTTCCAGTCGTCGCGGATCATGCTTTGCGACCAGAAGAAGGCGCACACGCGCGCGCCGCGCGTGACCGGTTCCACGCGGTGCAGGCTGGTCGAGGGATACAGGATCAGGTCGCCGGCCGGCAGCTTGACTTCGTGCGTGCCGTAGGTATCGACCACCACCAGTTCGCCGCCGTCGTATTCCTCGGGGCCGGACAGGAACAGCGTGGTCGAGAGGTCGGTGCGGATACTGCCGGCCGCATTGGGCAGGTGGCGTACCGAGTCGTCCACATGCAGGCCGTAGTGCTCGCCGCCTTCATAGCTGTTGAACAGCGGCGGCATGGTTTTCTTGGGCAGGGCGGCGGCGAAGAACAGCGGGTTTTTCTTCAGCGCTTCCAGGATGATCTCGCCCAGCTTGAAGCTGAGCGGCGAGTGTTCGGGCAGTTGGCGGTTGCGCTTGACCCTGGCGCCCTGGTCGCCGACCGTGGCGCGGCCATCGACCCAGTCGGCGCGATCCAGTTCGACGCGGATGTGACGCACCTGGTCGGCGCTGAGGACTTCGGGAATGTGCAGCATCATGATGGAATTCTCCAATCTCCAATGGAAAGCCCCTCCACGGGGGAGGGGGATGGGCCTGACATTCTCTGCTGCCAGACCGACGCCGCCTGCTTTGTCGAGGCGGGCGGGGCGCGGCACGGGGCAGATCAGATCGCCTCCATCAAAACGCGATATTGGCGGTCGGTGTCTCGGCGCGGGGTGTCTTGGAGTATAGCGATTGCCGCTCTTGTTGATCGTGCTTGCCGGATCCTTGTTGAAAATATTGTAGATGTTCAATCGCGGATTCAGATTCTGCTTGACCGCGCATGGAATGCGTCGGCCGGGAGAAATCATCCCAATGATATAAATCGATATAAATGGAAAAAGGCCCCGCAAGCGGGGCCTTTCTCAGAGGCGGCATTCGTCTTCAGTCGGACCACAGCTTGCCGCCGGTGGCCCAGTTTTCTTTCTTCACTTCCTGGATGATGATGTCCACCGATTCGGGCGGGCATTGCAGGGTCTTGCAGGTTACTTCGGTGATGGCTTTCACCAGCTCGCGCCGTTGTTCCAGGCTGCGGCCTTCGAAGAGCTGGATGTTGAAGGTGGGCATGCGTTTCTCCTTTTGTGGTCGGGGTGTGGGCAATCTCTGATGTTCAATGTTGATAGCCGGGATCCAGCCGTTCCAGCTTGCGCAGCAGCGCCGGCCATTCCAGCGCGCCTTCCGGGCTGCCGTCGCCGAGCAACTGGTCGCGCGTGTTGCGGCAGACGGGCGCCGGCGGCAGGCGCGGATAGGGCGTGCCGGCCAGCGCCTTGCACTGGATCGCGCAGGCCTTGTCCAGGGTATCGAGCAAGACATAGGCTTCGGCCACCGTGCGTCCGCAGACCAGGCTGCCGTGATTGCGCAGCAGCATGGCCGGGAAATCGCCCAGCGCCTGCACCAGGCGGATCTGCTCGGCCGGCGTCAGGGCCAGGCCTTCGTAGTCGTGATAGCCGATCAGTTCATAGAAGCGCAGCGCGTGCTGCGACAGCGGCAAGAGTCCCTGCGGCTGGATGCTCACGGCGATGCTGTTGACGTTGTGCAGATGCAGGACGCAATGCGCGTTGGGCCGCGCCGCGTGCACGGCGGCGTGGATGGCGAAGCCGCCGGCGTTGACGCGGCGCTTGCTGCTATCGACCACTTCGCCCTCCAGGGAAATCTTCACCAGGCTGGAGGCGGTGATTTCGTCGAAGGCCAGGCCGAATTCATTGATCAGGAAATGCCCCGGCTCGCCCGGTACGGTGGCCGAGATGTGGGTATAGACCAGGTCGTCCCAGCCGTTGAGCGCGCACAGGCGATAGCAGGCGGCGAGGTCGAGGCGCACTTGCCATTCTTGCGGGCTGATGCCGGGCGGGGTGGGCTTGCTTGGGTTCTGTTGCATGGCTGGGCTGGCGCAAATGAAAGAAAGCGGGGCGGAAAGCGCAGCTTACGCGATTGTCCGCTCCGCTTCCAATCCGCCTGCAATGACGGTCGGGGCAGGGTCAGAAGTGGTACTCGACCCGCACCATCGGCGTCTTGGCCAGCGAGCCCGGCACTTCGTGCGGATTGCCGAACTTGTTGCGCCAGTACTGGTATTCCAAGCCCAGGCGCAGTGTGTTCTTGCCCATGCCCATGGTGCTGCCGACGTCGTACATGACTTGCGCGTCGATGTTGAGTTCGGGCGCGGTGGGGCCGCCGAATTCGTTCTTGCCCTTGGACGCGATGTAGTTCATGTAGCCCTCGAAGGCGAAGCCGGACGAGCCTAAGGGAATGCCCCACGCCAGGTTCAGCATCGGGTGCGTATCGTAGCTGTAGCGGCTGGAGACGCCCTTGGGCTGGTTGCTTTCGAACAGCGCCAGCAGGCTGATGTTGAGGAAGCCGGGAACGTCCATCATCAGCGTCGGGCCGACCACCCACATGCGTTTCTTGGAGGCATAGCTGTTGTCGTTCTTGGTGTTCCAGTCGAATCCCAGCGTCAGGCCGACGCCGCGCGCCGGGCCGAAAGAGAGGTCGCGTCCGACGATCTTGCCGATGTCCAGCGTGTGGCGGTAGGTGATGTAGGCTTCCTGCGCATTGTCGTCCTTGCTGTCGGACATCAGCAGATCCACGTTGAGGAAGTTGGTGCCGTACTTGTAACCGCTGCTGTGGGTGAAGTTGACGATGTTCTTGCTGATGTCCTGCGGGTTGTAGGGCTCCGCGAAGCGGGTGCCGTAGCGGTAGCCGATGGCATTGTCGGCCCAGTCGGCGGCGCCGGCCGCGCCTGATGCGGCCAAGAGGCCGGCGGCCAGGGCGCCGTGGATGCGCAGGGATGGGTGATGCATGGTGTCTCCTCCATAGTGGGATATGGGCGTGCCGGTTTTTTTATGTGCACGTTTCCGTGGTGCCGCCACGGCGGTGTAGCAGAAATCGGGCGCGAGCCGGCCCTTGCCGCCGGCGTACTGGACACGGGCGGTGAAGTGCAGGCAAGCGCGGAACGCGCGCATCCCGCGCCTGCGCGCGGCAGGCGGAGAGCGGGGATGCGGTGACGGGCCGGCGTGGGATGGGCCGGCGTTACAGCGGCGTCTTCAGCTTCTGGTGGAAGCTGAAGGAGCGTAGGGATGCGTCTTGCGCCAATGGTCGGCGATGTCGATGCGGCGCGTGACCCAGACCTGGTCGTGGCCGCCGAGGAAGCGCGCCAGCGCCGCGGCGCGCGCGGGGCGGCCGACCAGCCGGCAATGCAGGCCGACCGACAGCATCTTGGGACGGTCCAGTCCGGCCGGATCGCCTTCGCGGTAGAGCGTGTCGAAGGCGTCCTTCAGGTAATCGAAGAATTGCGTGCCGGAGTTGAAACCCTGCGGCGCGGCGAAGCGCATGTCATTGGTGTCGAGCGTATAGGGCACGATCAACTGCGGCGCGATGGCGCCGCTGCCCAGCTTGACCTCTTCCCAGTAGGGCAGGTCGTCGGCGTAGCTGTCGGCGTCGTAGCTGAAGCCGCCGTGTTCTGCCACCAGGCGGCGTGTGTTGGGCGAGTCGCGCCCGGTGTACCAACCCAGCGGCGGCGCGCCGGTCAGTTCGCGGAAGATCGCCACGGCGTCGGCGATGTGGCGCCGCTCGGTGGCTTCGCGGTTGCGTTGCAGGGCGCGCGCCACGCCGAAGATGGTGAGCGGCAGGCGGCGCTCCTCGAACAGGCGCAGCAAGCGCCACAGCCCGGCGCGCGAGCCGTATTCGTAGATCGATTCCATGCTCATGTGGCGCGCGGCGAAGCTTTGCGCGCCGATGATTTCGGAGAGGAAGGTCTCGGAACCGGCATCGCCGTCCAGCACGCAGTTCTCCGCGCCTTCTTCGTAGTTCAGCACGAACTGCACGGCGATGCGCGCGCCGCCGGGCCAATGCGCGTGCGGCGCATGGCGGCCGTAGCCGGCCAGGTCGCGGGGGTAGTGGGGATCTTTCATGTCTCCTGCCTCATTCTGGTTAGGCGCGCACTCATTTGGCGCAGGCCGTGCGGTAACGCATTATGTCCGCAGAAATGATGGCTGGTATAAGGTCGCCCGTATATGGACCTGGAGCCTGCGGTATATCATCTGGCGTCAACAAACCGGAACGCGCAAGCGCCGCCAAGCCAACCAGAAAGGGAAAGGAAATTACCATGGGCAAACTGAGCACGCACGTGCTGGACATCACCAAAGGCAAGCCGGGCGTGGGCGTGAAGCTGGCGCTGTATGCCGTTGAAAACGGCGGCAAGACGCTGCTCAAGAACGCCGTCACCAACGGCGATGGCCGCTGTGACGAGCCGCTGCTGGCCGGCGACGAAGTGCGTGCCGGCAAGTACGAACTGGTGTTCGCGGCGGGCGATTACTTTGCCACGCAGGGCGTGGATGTGCCCAGCCCGCGCTTCGTGGATGAAGTGGTGATCGCCTTCGGCATCGCCGATCCGGCGCAGAATTATCACGTGCCGCTGGTGGTGTCGCCGTGGGCGTATTCGACGTATCGCGGCAGCTGAGCGCCAGAGCGGCTGTTCTGCAAAAAGAAAATCCGGTCTTCGCGAGAAGCCGGATTTTTTATTGTGGGCGTCCGGAAGGGCGCGTCAGGGCGCGTCGCCGTATGCGGGATTGATGAGCGACGTGAGGACGTGATCGGCCCAGGCGCCGTTGATGTGCAGGTAGGCGCGCGCCAGGCCTTCCTGTTCGAAGCCCAGCCGCGCCAGCAGGCGGGCGCTGCGCAGGTTGTCCGGCAGATGGTTGGCCATCACGCGATGCAGGCGCAGCGCCTCGAAGCAATAGGCGAGAGCGCGGGTGAGCGCCTCGTGCATCAAGCCCTGGCCCTGCGCCCCGGCGTCGATGGAAAAACCAAGATGGCAAGCCTGGAACGGGCCGCGGACGATGTTGGTGAAGTTGCATTCGCCGATGACGGTGCCCGGATCGGATACCGGCGCCAGCATCAGATGGAGCGCCTGGCCGCGTTGCATCTGTGCGGCCTGTTCTTCCAGCCGCTGGCGCGTGGCGGCCAGCGTATGGAAGGCCGCCGGGCGGGCCGGTTCCCACGGCTGCAAGTGGTCGCGATTGCGCAGCCGGTAAGCCAGCAGCGCCGCCGCGTCGTCCGGCCCCGCGCCGCGCAGGAGCAGGCGCGGCGTGGTCAGCGGCGTGAGCGGCGGCATGAGCAGCGGCAAGGGCGCGATGGCCATCGTCAGAACTCGTTCTGCAGCTTCTTGTAGCCCAGCACCAACTCGTTGTTGGTACGTGCCACGTCTTCCGAGAATTCCGAGGCCGCCACCGACACGCGGGCGATGGTGGAGAGGTCGGTCTTGGGGCCGATGCGTTCGGTGGAGGGGACGTAGAAACCGGGCGGCAGGTCGCAGCCATCCACTACCGCATTGTGGCGCACCACGCAGCCGGCGCCGATGCTGCAATTGAACAGCACGCTGTTGAAGCCGATGAAGGCGCCGTCGCCGACCGTGCAAGGGCCGTGGACGATGGCGCGGTGGGCGATCGAGGTGCGCTCGCCGATGGTGACCGCGGCGCCCGACTTGGAATGGATCACGACGCCGTCCTGGATGTTGGAATGGGCGCCGATGACGATGGGCTCCATCTCGCCGTCGGCATCCACTTCGTCGGCGCGGATCACGGCATAGGGGCCGATGAAGACGTTCTCGTGGACGATCACCTTGCCGCACAGGATGGCGGTCTGATCGACGTAGGCGGATTCGTGGACTTGCGGCCGGTGGCCGGATGGGTTGCGGCGAAGCATGGGAAAAACTCTCCTGATCGGGGAAGGGGACGGCAGCGCCCGCACCGCGGCTCGCATTCGGGCGCGGCGGGACAGACCACGGAAGATCATACCTTGCGTGTCAAGCAGTCGCCTTGCGGCGCGGCAGGGCTCGCCCGGCGGGGACGTGAGCGTGTCGTTTTCCTTGTCCACAAGGGCGGCACGCAATATAATTGATAATCATTCTCAAAATTGGGAAAAAGACGAGCATTCCCTCCGCGCCGCCAACCTGCGGCGGCAGGGCAAGGATGCCAGCCATCGGAAACCGGCAGCAGTTCATACGGCCAGCAGGGGGCCGGCGAGGCAGGGCGCACGCGCCCGCTCATCCATGAAATCTTCGCACCGTTCGCCAGCCGCCGCCGGATCATCCGGCCGCCGCGCGCAAGGTCCCCTTGATCGCTCGCTTCGCCGGCTGTCGGTGTTTCCGTAGCAACGAGTTCGCGCCAAACGAAACGGCATGCCCACGCGTGCCGTTTCCCTAGCTGAGTGTCATCCAGAGTGTCATCAGAAAACCAACATCGAAAGGAATAAGTTCATGAAGCGTTTGGCGATCGTATCGGGCCTGCTCACCTCCCTCGTCCTGGCCGCGCCGGCCTCCGCCCACCAGATCTGGCTGCAGCAGGACGCCAAGGGCGCCCAGCTGTATTTCGGCGAATTCGGCGAAAACCTGCGTGAAGCCTCGCCCGGCCTGCTGGACAAGTTCGTCTCGCCCAGCGCCGTGCTGATCAGCCCCAACGGCGACCGCACGCTGGATCTGAGCAAGAAGTCCAACGCCTTCAATCTGTCGGCCAAGGCCGGCAAGGGCGAATCCATCGTGGCCGAAGAAGCGCATTACCCGGTGTTCGAGAACAAGCACGGCGGCGGCGCCCCGGTGCGCACCGCCTGGACCCCGGCCGCGCGCCTGGTGACCTCGGGCGAGGCGCAGGAACCGCGCCTGACGCTGGATCTGCTGCCCACCGGCAAGCCGGGCGAATTCAAGGTGACCTACAAGAACCAGCCGCTGCCCAAGGCCAAGGTCGGCCTGGTGGTGCAATCGGGCTGGATGAAGGAAGCCTATTCCGACGAGCAGGGTCTGGTGAAGTTCGACCTGCCATGGCAAGGCGCCTACGTGGCTGAAGTGCACCACACCGACAAGACCTCCGGCGAGCGCGACGGCAAGCCGTTCGACACCGCCAGCTTCGTGACCACGCTGTCGCTGGTCCAGGCCAAGGGCATCAAGCCGCTGCCCGCCGGCCCGGCCGCCAAGCCCAACAAGTAAGTGCGCAGGGCAGCGCCCAGACTGACACCATGAAATCGACGACGCAATCCGGACCGACAGCGATGTATCGCCTGGCCGTCCTCTCGCGCGCGGTGGCCGCCATCGCCGGCGGCTACGTACTGGCGGCCCTGTGCACGGCGCTCAGTGCGCAATGGCTGCCGATGGCCAGGGCGGATGCCGTGATGACGGCGACCATGCTGTCCTTCCTGATCTACACCTGCGCGGTGATCTGGGTGTTCGCCGCGCGCGACGCCTGGCGCGCCTGGGCCGGCGTGGGCTTGCCTGCGCTGGTGCTGGCGCTGGTGTATTGGTTCGGCAGGAGCGCGTCATGAGGGAGGGTTTCCGCCAGTCGATGGCTTGGCTGCACACCTGGAGCGGGCTCCTGGTGTGCTGGGTGCTGCTGCTGGTCTTTGCCGGCGGTACGGCCAGTTATTTCAAGGAAGAGATCACCTTCTGGATGACGCCGGAACTGCATACCGCGCCGCGCGAGCAGGTGGCGCCGACGGTGGCGCTCGACCATGCGGTGGCGCATCTGCAGCGGCAGGCGCCGCAGGCCGAGCGCTGGTTCATCAGCATGCCTTCCGAGCGCAGCGCCGCGTTGCGCGTGGGCTGGGTCAATCCGCCGCCCAAGGATGGCGCCAAGGGCAGCCCGCGCAGCCGTTTCAAGAGCGAAACCATCGATCCCGCCACCGGCCAGAAACTGGCCTCGGTGCGCGACACCCGCGGCGGCGAATTCCTCTATCGCCTGCATTTCGACCTGCACTACATGCCGGTCGTGTGGGCGCGCTGGATCGTCTGCATCTGCGCCATGTTCATGCTGGTGGCCATCGTCAGCGGCGTGATCACGCACAAGCGCATCTTCAAGGATTTCTTCACCTTCCGTCCCGGCAAGGGGCAGCGCTCCTGGCTGGATGCGCATAATGCCGCCGCCGTGCTGCCGCTGCCGTTCCACCTGATGATCACCTACACCGGGCTGATCACGCTGATGTTCATGATCATGCCCTGGGGCGTGCAGAGCGCGTACAAAGAGAAGGGCGGCGAGAGCGCCTTCTTCGAGGAAGTGTTCCCGGTCGGCGCCGGCCGCACCAAGCCGGCCGGCGTGGCCGCGCCGCTGGCGCCGCTCGGCCCGGTGGCGGCGCAGGCGCAGCAGCACTGGCACGGCGCCGGCCTGGCCACCATCGTGGTCAACAACCCCAACGACGCCAACGCCACCATCGTGATCACGCGCCAGCGGACCCGCACGCTGTCTTACCTGCAGCCGGGCATGGTGTTCGAGGGCGTGACCGGCAAGCTGACCTCGGCCGTGGGCGACGATCCCAGCGGCACGGCGGTCACCCGCGGCGCGCTGTACGGCCTGCACCTGGGCCATTTCGCCGATCCCTGGCTGCGCGTGCTGTTCTTCCTGTGCGGCCTGTCGGGTTGCGTAATGGTGGCCAGCGGCGCGCTGCTGTGGGCAGTCAAGACGCGCCAGAAGCAGGCCAAGGCGATGGCCCAGGGGGCGCGTGCCAGCTTCGGACTGCGCCTGGTGGATGCGCTCAACATCGGCGCCATCGCCGGCCTGCCGATCGCTTTCGCCGCCTACTTCTGGGCCAATCGTCTGCTGCCGGTCGGACTGCCGCAACGGCCGCAGATGGAGATCAACTGCTTCTTCGCGGCATGGGCCATCGCCGCCGTGCTGGCGCAACTGCGGCCGAGCATGGGCATGTGGCGCTTCCAGCTGTCGGTGGGCGCCGGCATGCTGATCGGCATTCCCATCCTCAACGTCTTCACCACCCAATCGCATCTGGGCGTGACGCTCCTCATGGCACGCGGCCCGTGGCCGGTGGCCGGTTTCGACATCACCGTGCTGCTGCTGGGCATCGCGCTGGCGCTGGTGGTGCGCGTGCTGCACCGGCGCGAAAAGAAACAGGCCAAGGCCGCGCCGGCCGGCGCCCGCGCGGACGCCGCCCGGCTCAAGGAGGCAGCATGAATCCCTATGGTTTCGCATTGGCGCTGGCCTTGGCCTATTGCGCCTGGAGCGCGCTGGCGCTGGCCATGGATCGCCATTTCGCCGACATCAACGGCCGCGGCGCCGAACCCGCGCCGGCGCAACGCCGCCGCTTGCGTCGGCTGGGCACGTTGGGCATCGTGCTGACCTTCGGGGTGGCGGTGAAGATGCAGGGCTGGACCATCGGTCCGGTCGCTTGCATCGGCTTCCTGAGCATGGCCGGCGTGCTGCAGATCCTGTCGCTGAGTTATGTGCCGGCGCGCGTGCCGGGATTGTCGCGCTGGTTGTTGTATGCGGTGCCGGTGCTGGCGCTGCTGTGGATCTTCGACATGGCGGCTTGAGCCGGCGCGGCAGGCTCGCTCGACGCTTTCAGAGCCACCGGTTTGAGGTGGATTAAGGGCGCCGCGCGGGAATTCGCTTCAGATATCTTCTCCTCTCTGCCGTATTTCAGGGTTGCGGCACGATTGCCGCCGCCCTTCTTTTCTCGTGACGGGAGAGCGCGCAGCGTTGCCGCTTTCAGGCCGCCAGATCCCTGCGCGGCTCGCCCAGTCCCATCTCCTTGCGGAACAAGGCTTCCATCTCGCGCCTCACCTGGATTGCTTCGCGCGAGGCGTCGATGGCGACGTCGGCCCAGCTCACGGTTTGACCCGCCGCCACCGGCCGTTGCAGCACGATGCCGTGCGCCAGCCCGATGGGCAGGGCTTCATGATTGAGCGAAGCCGCCGCCGGCATCAGCTTGCCGTACACCATGTACCCGCCTTCGCCGTCCAGCTTTTCGCCGGACTTGAGATCGCGCTTGGCCACGGCCACCGTGTCGCCGGCGAAGCCCAGTGTATTGCCGGTGGGCTGGCCGCGCACCGCGATGTTGGCCACCGAGTAGCCTAGCTCCAGGCCGATCAGGTAATAGGGTTTGTACATCGAGGCGAAGCGGCCGCTGGCATCGGTCTTCAGGCCGTATTGGGCGAAGCAGTCGCGCACGTAATCGGTGGGCGCCTCGAAGGTCACATAGACGCCCCAGCGCAGGTCGCGGAACACCGGCCGGCCGTCGCGTTCCAGCGATGACACCACTTCCACCGTGCCCGCATGCGGCAGGATGCCGCCGGCCGATTGCGGACGCAGGATGCCGGGCAGGTCGTCCACACCGCAAGGCGGGAAAGCCAGGCCGCTGTCGGCCGGACGCAGGCCGCAGGCATTCGAGACGGCTGCCATTTCCAGCGCCGACTTGGTGCCGTCGAGGAAGGAGTTGAACATCTGCGCATTGAAGTCGCCGCCGGCGACCTGTTCCTCGGAAAAACCATAATGGCCCCAGACCGTATCCGGCGTGGACTGGTGGTACACCGGCAGGTACTTGGTGCCCTTGCCCGCGCACACCACCTCGAAGCCCGAGGTGCGCGCCCAGTCCACCATCTCGGCGATCAATGCGGGTTGGTCGCCGTAGGCCATCGAATAGATGATGCCGGCATCGGCCGCGCGTCGCGCCAGCAGCGGGCCGGCCAGGGCGTCGGCTTCGACGTTGACCATGATGATGTGCTTCTTGTGGTGGCAGCACAGCAGCGTGTGGCGGATGCCGGCGGCGGGGCTGCCGGTGGCGTCGATCACAACGTCTAGCTGCGGCTGCGAGATCAGTGCTTCGGCGTCGTCCTGCACATAAGTGCTGCCGTGGCGCAGTGCGTCGTCCCAGGAACGGGCCGCGTATTGTTCGGCCTTCCAGCCCACGCGCTGCAGCGATTCCTGCGCGCGCCGGGGCGAGAGATCGGCGATGCCCAGCAGATGCACGCCAGGCGTGCGCGGCACCTGGGATAGGAACATCGAGCCGAACTTGCCGGCCCCGATCAGGCCCACGCGCACCGGCTTGCCTTGCTCGGCCAGCGCCTTCAACTGTTGGAACATGGTTGCCATGTCGTCTCCTCTTATTGGTTTGCGGATGGCCTGCCTGCGGGCGGGGCCGGCTTGCGAAAAAAGAGTAGCATTGGGATTTTTCCGCGTAAATGTCGAAATATGCACATGATCCGTGCGTAAATTCACATATCAAGAGGGACTGCCGCGATGGGGAAATTCGACTGGGACGACCTGCAAGCCTTCCTGGCCGTGGTGCGCGCCGGCCGCCTGACGGTGGCCGCGCGCAAGCTGGGCGTGGACCATTCCACGCTGAGCCGGCGCATTGCCGGGCTGGAGCAGGCGATAGGCGTGACGCTGTTCGATCGCCGTTCGGCCGGTTACGCCCTGACCGTCGAGGGCGAGCGCCTGGTGCCGGATGCCGAGGCGATGGAGAACCTCGCGATCCGCATCCGCTCGCGCCAGGACGATGCCGCGCAAGGTCTGACCGGGTCGGTGCGCATCGGCACGCCCGAAGCCTGGGGGACCTACTTCTTCGCGCGCGAGCTGAAGGAGCTCGCGCGCCTGCATCCCGAGCTGGAGATCGAGCTGGTGGCCAATCCACGCATGTTCAGCCTGTCCAAGCGCGAGGCCGACATCGCGGTGAGCATGACGCGGCCGGAGCAGGGCAGGCTGATCGCGCGCCGCCTGAACGACTACGAGCTGGGCGTGTACGCCGCCCCTTCTTATCTGGAGGAGCGAGGCGTGATCACCCGCCGCCGCGATCTTGAGCGGCAGCGCTGGGTCGGTTACATCGAGGATCTGATGTGGTCCTCCGAGCTGGATTATCTGGGCGAGATTTCGCCGGCGCTGACGCCGCAGATCCGCATCTCCAACGTCATCAGCCAGGTGCAGGCAGTGGCGGCGGGCGCCGGCCTGGGCGTGCTGCCTTGCTTCCTCGCCACGCGGGAGCCCGGCCTGGTTCGTCTCTTGCCGGACGAGATCCGGCTCACGCGATCCTACTGGCTATTGACGCATGCGGACGCCCGCGATCTGGTGCGGGTGCAGGCGGTGGCGGATTTCATCATCGGCCGGCTGGCGGCACTGGGGCGGGATTTCTGGATGGATGGGCAGGCGGGGGAAACATCGCCCGCGCAGTGAACGGCAGCGAGCGGAATAAAAGATGACGCTCAGCTGCTGCGCGCCTTTTCGATGGTTTCGCGCGCGGCTTCCAGCATGGCGGCCGGTTCGGGCGCGTTGGATTCGAGGTAATTGTTTTCCAGCGTGACGGCCAGATTGCTCATCTTTTGCGACAGCTCGGCCAGCGCGACGCTGAGTTCGCACATCAAGGCCGATATATTTTTTTGTGACTCTGCCATGTCTGCTTCCTTTTCAGGGTTCGCGCCGTCCCGTTCCAGATTGTAATTCACCATTGTGGAGGGCCGCGCGTACAAACCGATTACGTCGCACGCTTCCCGGCTATTCTAAGCCGAATATCCATTGGACTGCTCAGCACTTCGAAAGTGCGGTGAAAAAATGTAAGAAGCAGGCAGTTTGTTTGCTGATGTGACAAGGATTGCCGCCCTTGGTTTGCGCTGGCGGCAAGAGAAACGGCGCCGGATTGCCGCGATGCGATGGCGATGTTGATGGCCGGCACGATGGTTGATGCAGGGCATGTTTCAACGATGCGCTCCCGCCATGAAAAAAGCCCGCGCAAGGCGGGCTTTGAATCAGCTTGGTGAGATTGGACTCAGAAGGTTTCCCATTCGCCTTCGTCGCTGCCGGCCGGCAGTCGCGATGGCGATTTGGAGGCGGGTTTGGCGGCCGCCGCCGGCTCGGCCTTGGCGACCGCTGCCACGGCAGGCTTGGCCGGCGCGGGACGCGCCGCAACCACCGGCTTCTTGGCGGCAATCGGCGCGGCCTGCGGACGGGGCGCAGTCTTGGGCATCGCCGTCGTTTGCACCGCGTGCGCCTGCGCGGCATCCACGTGGAAGCGGCTGACCAATCCGGCCAGGGTGGCCGCCTGGTCCTGCAGCGATTGCGCCGCGGCGGCGGCTTGTTCCACCAGCGCGGCATTCTGCTGCGTGCCTTCATCCATCTGCGTGATGGCGCGGCCGACCTCGGCGATGCCGGAACTCTGTTCCTGGCTGGCTGCGCTGATCTCGCCGACGATGTCGGTGACGCGCTTCACGCTGGCCACCACTTCGGTCATGGTCGCGCCGGCCTGTTCCACCAGCTTGCTGCCGGTATCCACCTTGGACACCGAGTCGTCGATGAGCATCTTGATTTCCTTGGCCGCCGATGCTGAACGCTGGGCCAGCGTGCGCACTTCGGACGCCACCACCGCGAAGCCGCGGCCCTGTTCGCCGGCGCGCGCGGCTTCCACCGCCGCGTTCAGCGCCAGGATGTTGGTCTGGAAGGCAATGCCGTCGATCACCCCGATGATGTCGGCGATCTTGCGCGAGCTTTCGGTGATGCCTTCCATGGTCTGCACTACCTGACCGACCACGCTGCCGCCCTGGATCGCCACTTCCGATGCCGATTCCGCCAGTTGGTTGGCCTGGCGCGCGTTGTCGGCGTTCTGCTTGACGGTGGAGGTCAACTCTTCCATCGCCGAGGCGGTTTCTTCCAGCGAGCCGGCTTGCTGCTCGGTGCGGCCCGACAGATCCAGGTTGCCGCTGGCGATTTCCTGCGAAGCGGTGGCGATGGTGTCGGCCGAGGTCTTGATGTTGGTGATGGTGGAGAGCAACGAATCGCGCATGCTGCGCACCGCGTACAACAGGCTGGACTGGTCGCCCGGGGCAGTGTCGATGTTGGGCGTCAGGTCGCCGTGGGCGATGCGGTTGGCCACCTCGGCCGCGCGCGCGGGATCGCCGCCGATGGTGCGCATGATGCCGCGGTTGATGTAGATGACCAGCGCCACCAGGGCTGCCGAGACCACCGCGAACAGGATCACCATCTGCCACAGCGTGCGCATGAAGGCGGCGTTGATGTCATCCATGTAGGCGCCGGTGGTCAGGTTCCAGTCCCAGGGCTTGTAGGCGATGACGAAGGAAGTCTTGGCCACCGGTTCCGAGGCGCCGACCTTGGGCCACAGGTAATTGACGAAGCCGCCTTCGGGCTTGGCGCCGGCCTTGGAGATTTCCACGAACAACTGGTTGCCGGCCGGATCCTTCAGGTTGGTCAGGTCCTTGCCATCCAGCTCCGGCTTGATCGGATGCATGATGATGACCTGGGCCGAGGTGGAGATCGAGAAATAGCCGTCGGTGCCGTAACGCAGGCTCTTGATGGCCGCGTTGGCGCGCTTTTGCGCGTCTTCCTTGGACAGGGCGCCGCTGTCGGCCAGCGCGCCGTAGCCCTTGACCAGCGACAGGGCGGTCTGGCCGATGTTGGTGAGGTCGGCCTTGCGCTCTTCCAGGCGGATATTGCGCACCATCACGGCGCTGAAGAGCGATATCGCCAGCAGTGCGATAAGGCTTAAGAGGCTGTTGCGAAATTATTTTAAAAGTTGTTTTAACCGGGTCCAGCAAATCAAGGCGCAAGCCAATGACAGGAAGGCTTCGTGGATATGAGCATAGCGTTCGTAACGAATCTTCAGGCGCCGAAACGAGTGCAGCC
>WNDX01000062.1 GCA_009914615.1 Herbaspirillum frisingense | reverse complement strand
GAGCACCGCGCCCTGTTGGAGCAATACGCTTTGATCGCCAGCATGAGTGCCAGAGGCAACTGCTACGACAACGCAGCAATGGAGAGTTGGAACCACAGTCTGAAGGTCGAGGCCATCCATGGTGAACACCTCGCCACACGGGAGCAGGCCAAGGCTCATGTGTTTGACTACATTGAGGTTGACTACAATCGGATCCGGCTGCACTCGACCCTGGGCTACCTCAGCCCAGAGCAGTACGAGCTGGCCAATGTCGCTTAGATAGGTGTCCGTCAATCAGGGGCAAGATCAGTTAAGGCAATGTGCAGAACAAGCGGGGAATTTTAAGAGATTTCGGGAAACAGGGTCGGATGAATGCGAGAAAGCCCATCCATGACAGGCGGGATACACACATCAAGTCTTATATAAGACATATGACATCGTCGCCGATTATGCATGAGGATTTTACGGAAAGCCATGATTTTGCGACACTAGCGCATGCCTCTCATCTTATTCAACAAACCTTTTCAAGTGATGAGCCAATTTTCGGCTCATCCGGAGCGCGAGACGCTCGCCGATTACATCGACATTCCCAACGTCTATCCCGCCGGCCGCCTGGATGCCGACAGCGAGGGCCTGCTGCTGCTCACCGACGATGGCAAGCTGCAGCACGAGATCAGTCATCCGCGCCGCAAGCAGCCCAAGACCTACCTGGCCCAGGTGGAAGGCGAGGCATCGCCGGATGCCCTGGCGCGCCTGCGCAATCCGCTCGACCTGGGCGACTTCGTCACGCAGAAGAGCGAGGCCAAACTGATCCAGGAACCCGCCTGGCTATGGCCGCGCAATCCGCCCATCCGCGAGCGCAAGAACCAGCCGACCAGCTGGATCGCGCTGACCATCAGCGAAGGCAAGAACCGCCAAGTGCGACGCATGACCGCCGCCGTCGGCCTGCCGACGCTGCGCCTGATCCGCATCGCGATCGGCCCTTTCTCGCTGGCCACCCATCCGGTGCTGCCGGGCGAATGGCGGGAAGTCGATGCACTGGAACTGGAAAAGTGAATGAAAGGGCGAAATTCCTTCAGGCAATATCCTTTCCATGCATCTCTCTTCCAAAAACTCACAAAAAAGATGAACGACACTGTCAACCTACGCTGTCCGCTGCCGTTATTGTCAGTGATTCGCACGAATCATCGTTTGCCTCACATCCCTAACATGTTGAATTGAAGGACGCAAAATGAAAAAATTGATCGCCGCTCTGGTCGCTGGTCTGTTCGCAACCGCCGCTTTCGCACAAGCTCCGGCCGCTCCGGAAGCTCCGAAGGCTGAAGCTGCTGCTCCGAAGGCAAAGAAGGCCAAGAAGGCAAAGAAAGCCAAGAAGGCAAAGAAGGCAGCAGAAGCTAAGTAATTAGCGTCCGCGCAATTCAGAAAAGGCAGGCTGGTCCTGCCTTTTTTCATTTCCGGCCGGGTTGCATGCCCATCGCCGCGATCCGACGCCGATGCCGGCGCCTCGCTATAATCCTGCTGTTTCGCTATTTCCGCTGTTCCAGGCTTGATTAAAAACAAATATTGACCATGCGCCAACTCCCCCTTCCCCGCCTTTTCATCCGCGCCGCCGCCGCCCTGCTGGCGTTCGGCTGCATCAGCACCGCCGGTGCGCAAACGCCGCCGGTGCGCAAGTTTCCGACCACCCAGCTCAACATCGGCATCCACCTGATCAAGGCCGAAGTGGCCCAGAACGAGGCCGAGCGCGAGCAAGGCCTGATGTTCCGCGAAAAGATGGGCGACAACGAAGGCATGCTGTTCCTGTTCGGCGCGCCGGCCGGGGTGTGCATGTGGATGAAAAATACGCTGATCCCGCTGTCGGTCGCCTTCATGGATGAAAAAGGCGTGATCATCAACATCGAGGAAATGAAGGAACAGACGCTGGATTCACACTGCGCCAAGCGGGCAGCGGTCTATGCGCTGGAAATGAACAAGGGCTGGTTCAAGCAGAAGAACATCAAGCCCGGCACCAAGATCGACGGTTTGCCGCAATAAGTCCGCTCGCCGGAGCGAAGAGCCCCGGAAAGCCCGCAGCCGCAAAAAACCGCGGATTGGCCAAGACGCGCCACAGGCGGGACCGGCTGCGGCAAACGTGACCGGCAAAGATCGGCATCGCAGGAAGCCGCAAACACAACACAACACAACACAAACAAAACGCAAATGCAAAAACCCGCTTGGTAACAAGCGGGTTTTCGTTTTACTGCAGTCCGAAGCCGGACTCGCCGGCGTCAGCAAAAGGCGGGCGATTAAGCAGCCAGCGCCTTCAGGGCAGCAGCCAGGCGGCTCTTGTGGCGAGCAGCCTTGTTCTTGTGGATGATCTTCTTGTCGGCGATGCTGTCGATGGTCGACACCGAAGCCTGGAACACGGAGGTTGCAGCAGCCTTGTCGCCACCGGCGATTGCCTTGCGAACAGCCTTGATTGCGGTGCGCAGGGTCGAACGCTGGCTCGAGTTGTGCGCGTTTTGCTTAACTGCTTGACGAGCACGCTTACGTGCCTGTGCGGTATTTGCCATGAAATTATCCTAAATCGAGAGTCGTTTGCGCCGCAAACCCGAGGACTCGCGATGCCAAATTCTGTAAAGCCTCGGATTATAACCATTTTTCCATGCCAAGGCAATTGGGATGTGCTCCCGGCGGGAAATTGCGCTCAACCGTTGCTAACGGGTCAAAAACAGGCCGGCATTTCCGGTCTACGTCCGTTTGCGCATCCCGCAAGGCCGATTCAGGCAGGATAGCAAATGATCGCGGGGATGCAATGATGCGCACGATATTGCAATAAAGAAATTTCATTCCGACATCGAACCGATCCGGATCGCCGTACTCTACCGCGACCACCCTCTTTCAGCTCATCCGGCCGGGAGCCGCGGGCGCCGCCAATTCCGGCCGCCGCAACGGGCTCCGCCGCTATAATGCCGCACCATGAACTTGCATAAAACGCTCGCCGCCATCTCCGGCATGACGATGCTCTCGCGCATCACCGGACTGGTCAGGGAAATCCTGTTTGCCCGTGCCTTCGGCGCCTCCGCCTACACCGACGCCTTCAACATCGCCTTCCGCATCCCCAACCTGCTGCGCCGCCTGTTTGCCGAGGGCGCCTTCTCCCAGGCTTTCGTCCCCATTCTGGCCGAATACAAGAACCAGCGCGGCGAAGCAGAAACCAAGCACCTGGTGGATCACGTCGCCACGGTGCTGATGTGGGTCATGCTGGCCACCTGCATCATCGGCATCGTCGCCACGCCCTTCGTGGTCTATTTCATCGCCACCGGCCTGCAGTACAACCAGGACGCCTTCCACGCGTCCGTGGTGATGACGCGCATCATGTTCCCCTACATCGGCTTCATGGCCTTCGTGGCGCTGGCCGGCGGCATCCTGAATACCTGGAAGGAATTCAAGATCCCCGCCTTCACCTCGGTGTTGCTGAACCTGGCCTTCATCGTCGCCTCGCTGTTCGTCGCCCCCTTCATGGCGCAACCCATCTATGCGATGGCTTTGGCGGTACTGGTGGGCGGCATCCTGCAGGTGGCGATCCAGGTGCCGGCGCTGGTGAAGATCGGCATGCTGCCGCGTCTCTATTGGAATCCCATGCTGGGCCTGCGCGACGCCGGCGTGAAACGGGTGCTGAAGAAGATGGGGCCGGCCGTGTTCGCCGTCTCGGCCGCGCAGATCAGCCTGATGATCAACACCAACATCGCCTCGCGCCTGGAGCACGGCAGCGTGTCCTGGCTGTCGTACGCCGATCGCCTGATGGAATTCCCGACCGCCCTGCTCGGCGTGGCGCTGGGGACCATCCTGCTGCCCAGCCTGTCCAACGCCCATGCCGCCCAGGACATGGAGGAATACTCTTCCCTGCTGGACTGGGGCCTGCGCCTGACCTTCATGCTGGCCATGCCGGCCGCCGTCGCCCTGGCCACGCTGTCAGAACCGCTGACGGCGACCCTGTTCCACTATGGCAAATTCGACAACCTGTCGGTGACCATGACCGGCCATGCGCTGGTGGCCTACGGCGTCGGCCTGATCGGCCTGATCATGGTGAAGATCCTGGCGCCGGGCTTCTACGCCAAGCAAGACATCCGCACGCCGGTGATCATCGCGGTCGGCGTGCTGATCGCCACCCAGTTGATGAACAGCCTGTTCGTGCCGGTGTTCGCGCACGCCGGCCTGGCGCTCTCCATCGGCCTGGGTGCTTGCCTGAACGCGGGCTGCCTGTTCATCGGCCTGCGCCGCCGGCAGATTTACGTGCCGCGTCCGGGTTGGGGGATTTTCCTGGTGCGACTGGCGGGCGCGCTGCTGGTGCTGGCCGGCGTGGCGTTGTGGATCGCCGGGCAATTCGACTGGATCGCATTGCGCGCCCATCCACTGCTGCGCATCGGCGCGCTGGCGCTGGTGATGGCGTTGTGCGGACTCGCTTATTTCGGGCCGCTGTTCGCGATGGGATTCCGGCTGCGCGAGTTCAAGCGCATCGCGCGCCGCTGAGGAACCAGAAAGGATAAACGCGGCGCATCTCAAGCGCCAGCGTTCTCCGGGATGAAACAACAGAATTTTTTCCGATCGCTGCGGACGTGACGCGGCACAAAATATTTTGATAGGATGGATGGCATGACGCTCACCTCCCTCGAATATTTCGCTTCGCTGGTGCGCCAGGACGATTCGATCCCGCTGTTCGAATCCGCCTTGACGCTGGGACAAGACTTCTACCCCGAGATGGACTTCGCCGAACAGGAAGTCGAACTCGACATGCTGGCGCTGAAGCTCAAACAGCGCCTGCCGACGGACGCCTCGCAGATCCAGAAGCTGCGCATGTTGAACCATTTCTTCTTCCAGGAAATGGCCTTCGCGGGCAACGTCAATAATTACTACGACCCCGACAACAGCTATATCCACCGCGTCATCTCGACCCGGCGCGGGATCCCGATATCGCTGGCCGTGGTGTATATCGAACTGGGCCAGCACATCGGGCTGGACATGAAGGGCGTGTCCTTCCCCGGCCATTTCCTGATGAAGCTGTCGGTGCAGTCGGGCGAGATCGGCCTCGATCCCATGAACGGCTCCAGCCTCTCGCGGGAGGAACTGGAAGAGCGCCTGGAACCCTTCCTGGAACACCAGCCGGAAGAAGACTTCGGCGACGAGCTGCCCCTGGCGGCCTACCTGCGCGCGGCGCATCCGCGCGAAATCCTGGCGCGCATGTTGCGCAACCTGAAAGCGATTTTCATGGAAAGCCAGCGCTGGCAACAGGTGCTGGATGTGCAGGAAAGACTGGTGATCCTGCTGCCCGAAGAAATCACCGAAAAGCGCGACCGCGGCCTGGCCAGCGCCAACCTGGGCCTGGCGCAGGCGGCGCTGGAAGACCTGGAAGCCTATCTGGCGTTACGACCGCACGCCGACGATGCGCAAAACCTGCGCGAAATGCTGCCGGATCTGCGCGAAGCGCTGCGCAAACCCAACTGAGCCTCACCTTGCTTCCGCGCCGCCGCTCACGTTAAGGGCGGCAGCGCGGCCGATGCCACGCCTTACTTCTTCCCTTCGATCTCTTCCCAGCGCTCCAGGCTGATCAGCAATTCTTCGTCGATCTCGGCAAAGCGCTGGTTCAGCTTCACCACGTCCTCGGTATTGCTCTTGTAAAGATCGGGGTCGGCGAGCTTGTCGGAAATCTGCTTCTGCTCCGCTTCCAGGGCGGCGATGCGCTGGGGCAGCTCCTCCAGCTCACGCTGTTCCTTGTAGCTGAGTTTTTTCTTCGGCGCCTGGGCTGCGGCAACAGGCGCCGGGGCCGGTGCGGCCATGGTCGATTCGGCCTTCACTTCAGCCTTCTCGCCCTTGCCGGCGGGCTTGGACGAAGCGGGCTGCGCGGCCGGGCGCTGGCGCTCCCAATCGCTGTAGCCACCCACGTATTCGCGCCAGACGCCATTGCCCTCGGCGGCGATCACCTGGGTCACCACGTTGTCCAGGAACATGCGATCGTGGCTGACCAGGAACACGGTGCCATCGTACTCTTCCAGCAATTCTTCCAGCAGCTCCAGGGTATCGATGTCGAGATCGTTGGTCGGTTCGTCCAGCACCAGCACGTTGGCCGGCTTGGCGAACAGGCGCGCCAGCAGCAGGCGGTTGCGCTCGCCACCCGACAGCGTGCGCACCGGCGAGCGCGCACGCTCGGGCGCGAACAGGAAGTCGCTGAGATAAGTCATCACGTGCTTGCGCTGACCGTTGACCTCGACCCAGTCGCTGCCCGGCGCAATGGTGTCGGCCAGGCTGGCTTCTTCATTCAACTGGGCGCGCATCTGGTCGAAATAGGCGATCTGCATCTTGGTGCCCTGCTTGACGGTGCCGCTGTCGGCATTTTCCTCGCCGAGGATAAGCTTGAGCAGTGTGGTCTTGCCGGCGCCGTTCTGGCCGATCAGGCCGATCTTGTCGCCACGCATCAGGATGGTGCTGAAGTCGCGCACGATGGTCTTGGGACCATAGGCCTTGTTGACGTTTTCCAGTTCCGCCACGATCTTGCCGGAACGCTCGCCAGTACCCACCTCCAGCTTGACCTGGCCTTGCCGGTCGCGGCGCTCGCTGCGTTGCACGCGCAGCGCCTCCAGGCGGCGCACGCGACCTTCGTCGCGGGTTCGGCGCGCCTGCACGCCCTTGCGGATCCACACTTCTTCCTGCGCCAGGAATTTGTCGAACTTGGCGTTCTCGACTTCTTCGTTGGCCAGCAGTTCTGCCTTGCGCGTCTGGTAGGTGCTGAAGTTGCCCGGGAAGGACAGGATCTTGCCGCGGTCCAGTTCGATGATGCGGGTCGAGACGTTGTCCAGGAAACTGCGGTCGTGGGTGATGAACAGCAGGCTGCCCTTGAAGTCGCGCAGCAGGCCTTCCAGCCAGAGGATGGAGCCGAAGTCCAGGTGGTTGGTCGGCTCGTCCAGCAGCAGCACGTCGGGATTGCCGACCAGGCCGCAGGCCAGCGCCACGCGCTTCTTCATGCCGCCGGAAAGCTCGCCTATCCTGGCGTCGCGGTTCAGGTTCAGCTTGTCCAGCGTGGTCTCGACCTTGTTGCCGATGGACCAGGCGTCGGCCGCGTCCAGCACGGTCTGGATCTGGTGCATGCGTTCCAGCAGGGCGTCGTCGTTGTCGCCACCGAACTGGCCGGTGATGGCTTCGTATTCCGCCAGCAGCGCCGGCAGCTCGCCCAAACCGGAGGCCACGGCGTCGAACACGCTCATGTCTTCGGGGAAATGCGGTTCCTGATCGACATAGGCGATCTTCAGGCCTTGCTGCATCACCAGCAGACCGTCATCCAGTTTTGAGCGGCCGGCGATGATCTTCAGCAGCGAGGACTTGCCGGTGCCGTTGCGGCCGATCAGGCCGATGCGTTCGCCGGTCTCCAGCGAGAATTCGGCGTGGTCGAGGAGCGCCACATGGCCGAAGGCCAGTTGTGCGTCGGAGAGGGAAATGACTGCCATAGCGTGATCTGCGTGAGTGCGGCGGCCGGAACCGCGCGCGAAGGAATGCGTAAGGGGCGCTGAAAAAAGCGTAAGAGCGGCATTGTACCGACTGCGGGCGGGAAATGCTCCCCAAACGCGGCCGGATGCGTCGCTTGACCCGCCAATGTGCACCAAACCGGTCTGTCGCCCCGATTGATTGCCGTGCGGCATCGAAAAAGCATCGAAAATGCCCCAACAACCGTCCAGGCGCGGCCTCGGAAACATCTTTTACATCTGGTTAAGCGTGGCCCCGGGCCGCTGCGCCGGGCCGGGACGGCCCGATGCGGTAAGATAGCGCATTCAGATTCCCGCTCACCCCATGCGCCTTCCCAACTTCCCTACCCCGCTGCGCCGTCAACGCGGCTTTCTCAATCCCAATATCGCCAAGTTCATCGGACTGTCCATCATCGGCCTCGCCATTGCCGGCGCGCTGCTGGTGGTGTATGCGCTGATCTTCATCAATCCGCGCCTGCCCTCGCTGGACCTGATCACCGATTACCGCCCCAAGGTGCCGCTGCGCATCTGGTCGGAGGACAAGGTGCTGCTGGGCGAATTCGGCGAGGAAAAGCGCAGCCTGGTGAAGCTGGACGACATCCCGGCCGACATGAAGAATGCCGTGCTGGCGATCGAGGATTACCGCTTCTACCAGCACGGCGGCATCGACTGGATCGGCATTGCCCGCGCGCTGGCCACCGATGTGCTGCGCGGCAGCGCCTCGCAGGGCGCCAGTACCATCACCATGCAGGTGGCGCGCAACGTCTTCCTGACCAAGGAAAAGACCTTCTCGCGCAAACTGTATGAAGTGCTGCTGGCCAGCAAGATCGAGACCGCCCTGACCAAGGACCAGATCCTGGAGGTCTACATGAACCAGATCTACCTGGGCCAGCGCGCCTTCGGCTTCGCCGCCGCCGCGCGCACCTATTTCGGCAAGGACCTGAAGGACGTCTCGCTGGCCGAAGCCGCCATGCTGGCCGGTCTGCCCAAGGCGCCCTCGGCCTACAACCCCATCGTCAATCCCAAGCGCGCCCACATCCGCCAGCAGTACATCCTGCAGCGCATGCTGGACGTCGGCTTCATCACCCAGGCGCAATACGACAAGGCCTCCAAGGAAGAATTGAAGGTGCGCGCGCCGGGCAGCCAGTACACGGTGCATGCCGAATACGTCAACGAGATGGTGCGCCAGATGGTGTATGCGCAGTACAAGGAAGACACCTACACCCAGGGCTTCAACGTCTATACCACCGTGAATGCGGCCGACCAGCAGGCCGCCTACCTGGCGGTGCGCAAGGGCGTGATGGATTATGACCGCCGCCACGGCTACCGCGGTCCGGAAGAGACCGTCGAGCTGCCCGCCAAGCCCGAGGATCGGGCCGCCGCCATCGACGACGTGATGGACGACCATCCGGACAACGACGACATCCTGGCCGCCGTGGTGGTGGCCGCCGGCCCCAAGCAGATCGATGCGGTGCTGCGCTCGGGCGACAAGATCAGCATCAAGGGCGACGCCCTGCGCTTCGTGGCCAATGCGCTGTCGGAAAAGGCCAAGAAGGAAGTGCGCATCCAGCCGGGCGCGCTGATCCGCGTGATGCAGGACGCCAAGCAGAACTGGCAGGTGGTGCAGTTGCCGCAGGTGGAGGCAGCGCTGGTGTCGGTGGTGCCGCAGGATGGCGCGATCCGTTCGCTGGTCGGCGGCTTCGACTTCACGCAGAACAACTTCAACCACGTGACCCAGGCCTGGCGCCAGCCCGGCTCGACCTTCAAGCCCTTCATCTATTCGGCGGCGCTGGAAAAAGGCTTCGCCCCGGCCTCCATCGTCAACGACGCCCCGGTGTCCTACCCGGCCGGCCCCGGCCAGCCAAACTGGGAACCCAAGGATGACGAAACCCCGGCCGGCCCGATGACGGTGCGCACCGCGCTGCAGAAGTCGGTCAACCTGGTGGCGATCCGCACGCTGGACAACATCGGCGTGCCCTATGCCAAGGACTTCATCACCGGCGCCTACGGCTTCGACGCCGACAAGGTGCCGCCCTACCTGCCGATGGCGCTGGGCGCGGGCCAGACCAATCCGCTGCAACTGTCGGCCGCCTATTCCGTGTTCGCCAACGGCGGCTACAAGATCCAGCCTTACCTCATTGCCCAGATCACCGATGCGCGCGGCAAGGTGCTGTCCAAGGCGGAACCGCTGATCGTGGGCAACGGCGCGCCGCGCGTGGTGGCCGAGCGCAACAGCTACATGATGACCAATCTGCTGAAGTCGGTGGCCCAGCGCGGCACCGGCGCGCGCAGCAACAGCATCGGCCGCACTGACCTGGCGGGCAAGACCGGCACCACCAACGAAGCCTTCGACGGCTGGTTCGCCGGCTACCAGCGTACGCTGGCCACGGTGGTGTGGATGGGTTATGACCAGCCCAAGAGCCTGGGCGGCATGGAATTCGGCGCACAGCTGGCGCTGCCGATCTGGGTCGATTACATGGCCAAGGCCTTGAAAGGCGTGCCGCAGTTCGACCAGCCGGTGCCAGAAGGCATCCGCTTCATCGACGGTGAGCCCTACTACGACAACTTCACGCCGGATAACGGCCTGGTGACCAATGTGGGGGTAACGGTGGTGGATGCCATCTCGAACTTCTTCGGCTGGACGCCGAGTTCGACGCCGTCCTCGCCCTCGGGCGGCCAGCCCATGCCCAACGTGCCGGGTACGCAGCAAACCAACCCGGCGCCGGCGGCGCCCTCCTCGTCCGGCTCGCGGCCGCAGAACGAGGCGGCGCGCCGCTTCCTGGAGAGCACCAACCAGGGACACTGAGCCGATCCGGTCCCCGGAAACGAAAAAGCGCAGAAGTTGCCTTCTGCGCTTTTTTTATGCTGGCGCCCCCGACACGGATCGAACGTGTGACCTATCCCTTCATACCACTATGGCTTTCGCCACCAGATGAATGTTTGTGGTCTGGACTATACCTTGGCCATGGGCGGGTACTGCGCTCGCCTGGAGGCCGGAGCCGTCTAGTCTCTACACCTTCCGGATCCTGGTTCAGGACCGGCTTGGCTCGGTATCGCCAGCAGCCGCAACGCCGCGAAGGCCGATGCGCTGTCAGGATTCACCGAATTTGACTCCATTCACGCGGCGCCTTTCGGCATCCGGTGCCCAATTTTTCTTCAGGAGGGGATCGCTCTATCCACTGAGCTACGGGGGCAGCAAGGCCGCTATTGTATCCGCTGCGGCGGGGCTTGCAAAGCCGAAGGCGCGTGCCGTGGGCGCGGGCGTTGCGCGCGGCGCATGCATGGCTCATGTAGGGGCTGCCGGCGCCGCCGCTTCCTCTACAATAGCTGCAGCGTCGGCCTTCGCGGCGCATGTCGGCAATCCCGAGAAAGGAAGACCCGCTTGAGGTCAAGACCCATCCCGTTGTGCTGGCGTTCATGGCTATCCGCAGTCTGCCTGGCGTTGCCGGCGTACCTCGTCGCCGACGTGGCGCTGGCCCAGGAAGCCGCGCCCGGCGCGGTGCTGCCGGCCATGGCCGAGCGCGTCACCGCCTGCACCGCCTGCCACGGCAAGGAAGGCCGCGCCACCGCCGACGGCTACTACCCGCGCATTGCCGGCAAGCCCGAAACCTACCTGTTCAACCAGTTGCAGAACTTCCGCGACGGCCGGCGCCAGTATCCGATGATGAACTACCTGCTGGCCAATCTCTCGGACGACTACTTGCACAAGATCGCCGGCTTCTTCGCCAACGAACATCCGCCCTACTCGCCGCCGGTTCCTCCCCGGGTCGATTCCGCCACACTGGAGCGCGGCCGGCTGCTGGTCACCGACGGCATCAAGGAACGCCGCATCCCGGCCTGCGCCGCCTGCCACGGCGCGGCGCTGACCGGTGTGCAGCCGGCCATCCCGGGCCTGCTCGGCCTGCCGCGCGACTATATCAACGCCCAGCTGGGCGCATGGCGCAACGGCGTGCGCAAGGCCAGGCAGCCGGACTGCATGGCCACCATTGCGCACGCACTGACGCCCGAAGACATCAATGCCGCCAGCAGCTGGCTGGCGGCGCAGCCGGTACCGCCTTCGTCGGCGCCCGCGGCATCGCTGCCGGCGTCGCTGCCCATGGCGTGCGGCAGCATGACGCAATCTTCCGGAGCCGGCCGATGAAGCGGGTCTTGCTGAAAAGCGTCATCGCGCTCGCGGCCGCCCTCATCGTCGTGCCCGCAGCGGTGATTGGCTGGCAGATGCTGCGCAGCGAAGACCCCGGCATGGCCTCGCCGGTGACCGACCGCGCGGCGCAGGTCAGCCGCGGCGAATATCTGGCGCGCGCCGGCAACTGCATGGCTTGCCACACGGTGCGCGGCGGTGCCGCCTACGCCGGCGGACGCGCGATCCCCTCGACCTTCGGCACGCTCTACACGTCCAACATCACACCCGACAAGGAAACCGGCATCGGCAACTGGAACGCCGACGACTTCTGGCGCGCGCTGCATCATGGACGCTCCAGGAACGGCAGCTTCCTCTATCCGGCCTTCCCCTTCACCAGCTACACCAAGCTCAGCCGCGACGATTCCGACGCGCTGTTCGCCTACCTGCAAAGCATCCCGCCGGTAGGCCGGCCGAATCAGGAACATGCGCTGCGCTTCCCCTACAACCAGCGCATCCTGCTGGCCGGCTGGCGCGCGCTGTATTTCCGCCCGAGCGAATATCGGGCCGATACCGCGCAGAGCGTGCAGTGGAACCGCGGTGCCTACCTGGTGCAGGGACTGGGACATTGCGCCGCTTGCCATAGTCCGCGCAACAGCCTGGGCGCGAGCGAGGCGCCGCTGGCGCTGAGCGGCGGCATGATCCAGTCGCTGGACTGGTATGCCCCGCCGCTCAATTCGAACATCGGCAACGGCCTGGGCCATTGGCAGACCGACCACCTGGCGGCGTTGCTGAAGACCGGCGTCTCGCCGCGCGGCGCGGTGCTGGGACCGATGTCCGAAGTGGTCGGACGCAGCCTGCAATACCTGGACGATGCCGACATCGGTGCGATGGCGCTGTACCTGAAGTCACTGCCGGCCGCCGACTCGCTGCCGCACACCACCGCGCAACAGCCGGAACCGGCCGAGGCCGAGCGCATCATGAAGCTGGGCAAGAAGCTCTACGGCGATCTATGCGTGGACTGCCACAGCGGCAAGGGCGAGGGCATCGCGCCGGACTATCCGCCGCTCAACGCCAACCAGGCGATCGCCGGCGGCTCGCCGGTAAACGCCATTCGGGTGGTGCTCAACGGCGGCTTCCCGCCATCGACGGCGGGCAATCCCTACCCGTTCGGCATGCCGCCGTTCGGACCGCAGCTAAGCGACCAAGAGGTGGCCGCGGTGGTGTCGTACATCCGCAATAGCTGGGACAATCGCGCCGGCTTCGTCTCGCCGTCGGAAGTGAACCGGTATCGCAGCGTGCCGATTGATTGAGCGATCGGTGCGCGCCATAAAAAAAGCGATCCTCGGATCGCTTTTTTTATGGCGGCCCCGTGCGGGTCGGCTGCGCCGCTCCTGCTAATCCTGGGCATCCGCGCTCAGCTTGTAGCCCACGCCGCGCACCGTCTGCACGTAGTGCGACAAGTCGCCCAGCGACTTGCGCAGGCGCATGATGTGCACGTCCACCGTGCGCTCCTCGATGAAGGTATGGTCGCCCCACACCTTGTCCAGTAGTTGCGCGCGCGAGAAGATGCGGTCGGGATGCGCGACCAGGTAGCGCAGCAGCTTGAACTCGGCCTGATCCAGCGCCACCGGTTTGTCGGCCAGCGACACCTGGCGCCGCTCGACGTCGATGCTGATGTCCCGGTATTTCAGCGCCTGGCTGCCGATCTCCGGCGTCTTGCGGCGCAGCAGCGCCTGCACGCGGGCCACCAGTTCCTTGGGCGAAAAGGGTTTGGTGACGTAGTCGTCGGCGCCTTCGTTCAAGCCCTTGACCTTGTCTTCTTCCATGCCCTTGGCGGTCAGCATGATCACCGGCAGCGCCGCTGTGCGCTGCTCGCGGCGCAGCTCGCTCAACAACGCCAGGCCGGAGCTGTCGGGCAGCATCCAGTCCAGCAGCACGGCATGCGGCAGCGACTCCGCGATCAGCTTGCGGGCCTGAGCGACGTCGGTGGCAATGGTGGTGGAAAAGCCGGCGCCCTGCATCGTGAAGCGCAAGAGCTCGGCGATACTGGGTTCATCCTCGACCATCAGGATATGGGGTAACTCTTTTGACATCGTCCTTCTGTCTGAAAACTGCGGGAAAACGGGTTGTCGATGGGGCGCTCAGAGCACCTTATCGGCGATGCGCTTGGCCATGCTGCGCGCCAGTTCCGCATCTTCGGCCTCGACCATCACGCGGATCAGCGGCTCGGTGCCAGAAGGGCGCAGCAGCACGCGGCCGCGGTCGCCCAGGAGCTCCTCGACGGCGGTCTTTTCGGCCTGCAATTCGGCGTTGTTCTTCCAATCGTAACCGGCCGGGATCTTGACGTTGATCAGCGACTGCGGAAACAGCTTGATGTCAGCGGTCATCTGGGCCAGCGTCTGGCCGCTGCGCTTGAGCGCGCACAGCACCTGCAGCGCCGAGACGATGCCGTCGCCGGTGGTGTGCTTGTCCAGCGCCAGCAGGTGGCCGGAGCCTTCGCCGCCCAGCAGCCAGCCCTTGTCCTGCAGCACTTCCAGCACGTAGCGGTCGCCCACCTTGGCGCGCTCGAACGGCACGCCCATCTTCTTGAACGCCACCTGCAGCGCCATGTTGGTCATCAGCGTGCCCACGGCGCCATCGACCGGACCGATGGCCAGGCGATCCTTGACCATCAGGTAGAGCAGCTCGTCGCCATTGTAGACGCGGCCGGTGGCATCGACCATGATCAGGCGGTCGGCATCGCCGTCCAGCGCGATGCCCAGGTCGGCGCGGAATTCGCGCACCGACGCGGTCAGTGCCTTGGGCGCGGTGGCGCCGCAGTCTTCATTGATGTTCAGGCCGTCGGGTTGGTTGCCGATGGTGATGACTTCCGCGCCCAGTTCGTGGAACACGTGCGGCGCGATGTTGTAGGCCGCGCCGTGGGCGCAATCGACCACCAGGCGCATGCCGCGCAGATCCATGGCGCCAGGGAAGGTGCTCTTGCAGAATTCGATGTAGCGGCCGGGCGCGTCCGACAGGCGGCGCGCCTTGCCCAGTTTTTCCGAGGACACGCAGTCCATGGGCTGTTCCAGCGCGGCTTCGATGTCGGCTTCCACCGCATCGGGCAGCTTGTTGCCGGTGGCCGAGAAGAACTTGATACCGTTGTCGTGGAAAGGATTGTGCGAGGCCGAGATCACCACCCCGGCCGACAGGCGCAGGGCGCGCGTGAGATAGGCCACGGCCGGCGTCGGCACCGGGCCGGCCAGCCAGACATCCACGCCGGCGGCGGCGAAACCGGCTTCCAGCGCGGCTTCCAGCATGTAGCCGGAAATCCGGGTGTCCTTGCCGATCAGCACGGTGGGACGCGCCACGCCGTCCTTGGACTTGGCCAGCACCTTGCCCGCGGCGTAGCCCAGGCGCATGACGAAATCGGGAGTGATTGGAGCCACGCCCACGCGGCCGCGCACGCCATCGGTGCCGAAGTATTTTGCTGCCATGGTTTTCCCTTTTCCTTTTCTGTAGAGCGGCCGCTTTCCCCCGCGGCTCGCCGATCCTGGCCGGCATCGGATGCCGGCCGGTCTCCTGCTAATTGTCTTCCCGGCCCGCCTGCCACATGTTGAGGGCATCGACGGTCTCGGCCACATCGTGCACGCGGATGATCATTGCGCCCTGCTGCGCCGCGGCCAGCGCCGCGCCTATGCTGCCCGCGACGCGCTTGTCCACCGGTTTGCCGGTGACCGCACCCACCATGGACTTGCGCGACATGCCGGCCAGCAGCGGCAGGTTGAGATTGCCGATCAGGCGACGCGTACTCTTGAGCAAAGCCAGATTATGCTCCAGTGTCTTGCCAAAGCCAAAACCGGGATCGATGCAAATGCGCTCGCGCGCCACACCGGCCGAACTCAGCAGCTCCACCTGGCGGCGCAGGAAGCCTTCCACTTCCGCCACCACGTCGCCGTATTGCGGCTCCTGCTGCATGGTCTGCGGCTCGCCTTGCATGTGCATCACGCACAGGCCGGCCTCGCTATCCCTGACCGCATCGATGGCGCCCTCGGCGCGAAAGCCGTTGATGTCGTTGATCATGTCCACCTCGGCCAGCAGCGCCTCGCGCATGACGGCCGGCTTGTAGGTATCCAGCGAGAGCGGCTTGCCGCAGTCGCGCAGCGCGTAGATGATGGGCATGACGCGCTCCAGCTCCTGCGCCAGCGACAGCGGGGCGATGCCTGGACGGGTCGATTCGCCGCCGATGTCGATGATGTCGACGCCGTCGGCGATCATCTGCTCGGCGTGGGACAGCGCGAATTCGAGGGAGTTATGGCGGCCGCCGTCGGAAAAGGAATCCGGCGTGACGTTGAGGATGCCCATCACCAGCGGACGCCGGCCTTGTTGTACCGGCAGGCGGAATCTGCCGCATTTGAGAAATGCGTGTGTCATCTTGCTTGTGGTGCTCATCTTGCTCATCGTGCTCATCGTGCCCGTATTTGCGGGTACTGCGTCGTACCGCCCCGTAACGCCAGCTACGGCCTTATGCCGCCTGTTGTCTTTTTAGCCATCCAGCGGGCAGAAAAAAGGGTGAGGATTTCTCCTCACCCTTTGATCGTCCGCCTGTTTGCCGGCTGACCGCGAGGATCAGGCCGGAGCGGTTGCGTTCGGCGTCACGTCGCCCGGACGGTTGTTGTCCGAAGACGATTTCTTGGCTGGCACGCCGTTGCGCGGCGGGCGCGGCTCGTCGCCGTTCATGATGTCGTTGACCTGGTCGGCGTCCAAGGTTTCCCATTCCAGCAAGGCCTTGGCCATGACATCGACCTTCTCGCGATGCTCTTCCAGCAGCTTGCGGGCCAGGGCATATTGCTCGTCCAGGATGCTGCGGATTTCGGCATCGACCTTTTGCTGGGTCGCTTCGGACACGGTCTTGGCGGACATGCGGCCGAAGTAAGCATCCTGCTCCGAATCCTCGTACACCATGGTGCCCAGGGTTTCGGACATGCCGTAGCGGGTCACCATCGCACGCGCCAGCTTGGTCGCGCGCTCGAAGTCGTTGGAAGCGCCGGTGGACATCTGGTGCATGAAGATCTCTTCGGCAATGCGGCCGCCGAACAGGATGGAGATCTCTTCCAGCATCTTGTCCTTGTACATGTTCACGCGGTCGTGCTCGGGCAGTTGCCAGGTCAGGCCCAGCGCGTAGCCGCGCGGCATGATGGTGACCTTGTGCACGGGGTCGGCCTTGGGCAGCAACTTGGCGACCACGGCGTGGCCGGACTCGTGGTAGGCGGTGTTGCGGCGCTCTTCTTCGCGCATCACGGCCGACTTGCGTTCCGGACCCATGACGATCTTGTCCTTGGCATCTTCGAAGTCCTGCATTTCCACCAGGCGCTTGTTGCGACGCGCGGCGAACAGCGCGGCTTCGTTGACCAGGTTGGCCAGGTCGGCGCCGGAGAAGCCCGGAGTGCCGCGCGCCAGGATATCGGCCTTGACGTCCGGCGCGATAGGCACCTTGCGCATGTGCACGTACAGGATCTGTTCGCGGCCGCGGATGTCCGGCAGACCGACCATCACCTGACGGTCGAAACGGCCCGGACGCAGCAGCGCCTTGTCCAGCACGTCGGAGCGGTTGGTCGCGGCGATCACGATGACGCCGGAGTTGGCTTCGAAGCCGTCCATCTCGACCAGCATCTGGTTCAGGGTCTGCTCGCGCTCGTCGTTGCCGCCGCCCATGCCGGCGCCGCGATGGCGACCGACGGCGTCGATTTCGTCGATGAAGATGATGCAGGGTGCGTGCTTCTTGGCGTTTTCGAACATGTCGCGCACGCGGGACGCGCCCACGCCGACGAACATTTCAACGAAATCCGAACCCGAAATGGTGAAGAAAGGCACCTTGGCTTCGCCTGCGATGGCGCGCGCCAGCAGCGTCTTACCGGTGCCCGGGGGACCGACCATCAGCACGCCGTGCGGAATACGGCCGCCCAGCTTCTGGAACTTGGTCGGATCGCGCAGGAACTCGACCAGCTCCTGAACTTCTTCCTTGGCTTCGTCGCAACCGGCGACGTCGGCGAAGGTCACGGAATTGCTGTTCTCATCGAGCATGCGCGCCTTCGATTTGCCGAAGGAGAACGCGCCGCCCTTGCCGCCGCCCTGCATCTGGCGCATGAAGAAGATCCACACGCCGATCAGCAGCAGCATCGGGAACCAGGAAATGAAGACTTGCGACAGGAAGGACTGTTCTTCCGGTTGCTTGACGTCGAACTTGACGCCGTTGTTCAGCAGGTCGCCCACCAGGCCGCGGTCCAGATAGGTCGCCGCGGTCTTGACCTTGGTGCCGTCCTGGGTGGTGGCAACGATGGTGCGATCCTCGATGGTCGCATCCTTGATGTGACCAGCCTTTACCTCGGTGATGAAGTCGGAATACGCGATCGCTTTCGCATTCGACGCCATGCTGCGGCTGTCGAACTGTTTGAACACCATAAACAGTACGAGAGCGATGACCACCCAGATGGCGGCCTTGGAAAACATATTGTTCACTGGAACTCCTCCGACGCCGAGGCGCCACGTTGCCTTTGTATGCTCCGATTTTACCCGGATTCAAACACCCTTACTAGGAAACCACCCTTCCCTCCACCCGGCCGTGCCGCTCTGCAACGCATAGCGATGCCGCAGAAGCGGCAGCACGTTGTCAGATCGCTATCGGAGAACAGCGAATCGGGATGCGGGGCGATGGAAGCAAACTACCTCCATCTTGCCGAATGTCTTGTCGAACGGCAGCCAACTCAGCCATTTGTACGATTCCTGAAAATCGATATGAGGCTGAAGCCGGGCAAAACAAGACGCGAAAACGCATGAAATCGAGAGATTTGAGCTTGAAACCCGGCTTGGATTCACTTTATCCGATTTTTCAGCGCGGGTTTTTCAGGATTTTCCCTAACAGGAAGATTTCCGAGGATTTGTCGCGACTGGCCTTGGGTTTTTTCGAGGTGACAGTCTTGAACTCGGCGCGGAACTTGTGCACCAGCTCGTTGTAACCCGTGCCGTTGAAACACTTGACCAGCAAGGCGCCGGACGGTTTCATGTGCATCTGGGCGAATTCGATGGCCAGATCGATAAGATATTCGACCCGCGCCGCATCGGCGATCGCCACCCCGGACAGGTTGGGCGCCATGTCGGACAGCACCAGATCGGCCTTGCGGCCGTCCAGCAAGGCTTCCAGCTGCCGCAACGGTTCTTCCTCGCGGAAGTCGCCCTGGATGTAGTGCACGTCGGCGATCGGCTCCATTGGCAAGATGTCCAGACCGATGATGGTGCCGTGGATACCCCCGCCCTCGGCGCCCGCCAGCTTGTTGCGCGCATATTGGCACCAGCTGCCGGGGGTGCTGCCCAGATCCACGATGATCTGGCCGGGCTTGATCAGGCGCTCTTCCTCGTCGATTTCCTTCAGCTTGTAAGCCGCGCGCGCACGATAGCCTTCCTTCTGCGCGAGCTTCACGTAAGGGTCGTTGATATGGTCGTGCAGCCAGTTTTTGTTCAGTTTGTTCTTTGCCATTCGCGTAGAATACTGGTTTTATCTCATACAGGGACAGCTTCGCGCCGCTTGGCCGCCGTCCCGACATCGCATTCCCATGTTGACACTTACCCCCGCCGAGCGCAGCGAACTGCGCGCACAGGCCCATGCATTGAATCCGGTCGTGATGGTCGGCGAAAGCGGCCTGTCCGAATCCGTACTCAAGGAAATCGACAAGAGCCTCAATGCCCACGGCCTGATCAAGGTACGCGTGTTCGGCGACGACCGCGAGGCCCGCATCGCGATCTACGAAACGATCTGCGTCGAACTCAAGGCAGCGCCGGTACAGCACATCGGCAAACTGCTGGTGCTGTATCGCCCCAGCAAGGAAGACGCCAAGAAAGCCGCCACCGGCGCCAAGGGCGGTCTGCGCGAAGTGACCATCGTCAAGTCGCACGCCACCAAGCGTCCATCGGTCAACAAGGTCATGCTCAAGGGTAACGAGCGCGTTACCGCCGGCGGCCTGGTCAAGAAGGCCAAGCCGCGCCAGCGCAGCACCAAGAAGGCGCTGGGCTGAGTCGCCCCGTGCCGGATCGCTCCGGCAGAAAAACAGAATGCCCGCTGATGCGGGCATTTTCATTTCCAGCTCATTTACGGCCTGTTTCCGGCCCTGCCCCCGCTCCTGCCTCGACCTGCCATGCAGGATGTCGGGGCCGGACCGCGGCGCCGCGCGGGCGGCGCCGGGAGAGGTGCATCAGATGTAGCGCACTTCCAGGATTTCGTACTCCTTCAGGCCGGACGGGGCTTCCACCGCCACCACGTCGCCGGCGCTCTTGCCGATCAGAGCGCGTGCGATGGGCGAGGTCACGGAAACCTTGGATTCCTTGATGTCGGCTTCGTCCAAGCCGACGATCTGGTAGGTCACCTTTTCGCCGCTGTCCAGATTTTCCAGATCCACGGTGGAGGCGAACACCACGCGGCCGTCCGCGTTCAGTTCAGTCGGATCCACGACCTGAGCCGAACCCAGCTTGCCTTCCAGGTCGGCGATGCGGCCTTCGATGAAGGCCTGACGCTCCTTGGCGGATTCGTATTCGGCATTTTCGGACAGGTCGCCCTGCGCGCGCGCTTCAGCGATCGCATTGATGACTTCCGGGCGGTCTTTGGATTTCAAACGCTGCAGTTCTTCCTTCAGGAGTTCTGCGCCACGCTTGGTAATAGGAACTGTGCTCATAAGTCTCTTGCTCAAGGTTAGGGAATTGCGGACCATGCAGTCAGCTTCACCGGCACGGACGAAAACGCAAAAAGAGCACTCCGCCGCCACAGGGCGGCCGGGTCGTGGTCTTTCCGGGATCAATCCTCGCTGATGAACGGAACGCTGCTGCACAAGTTCCGTCAGCTCTTCAATCAACACGCGCATCCGACTCAGAGCCGCTAACAAAATCCCGCCGTCCGTGTGGATCCGTCGATCCGCGGCTTCAGGATTTTGTTAGCGGCTCCTGGACGGCGCTGCCCTGCAACATTGAACATGTTGTGGCCGCAGGGAGTCGTCCTAAGAGTCGCTAACAAAACGCGGCTGGCGGCATTGCGCCACGCTTGCCAGCACCGTCTTGTTAGCGACTCTAAAAGTCAGAGAGGGCATCGATTGCTCAGATGCCCTCTGTGCTTGCCAGCGTAAAACATTCAATTCCAGCCGGCAAAGTAACGTGTTGTGGGTTTAGTGTATAGCTTTATGCAGGCCTTGTAAATCGTAGACGTCCAGCGTGTCCAGATGGCGCATGCCTTCCACCGCCGCCTCTGCGCCGGCGATGGTGGTGAAGGTGGTCACGCGCGCGGCCAGGGCCGAGGTACGGATCGCTCCGGAGTCGGCGATGGCGTTGCGCTTTTCCTCAACGGTGTTCACCACCAGGGCGATCTCGTTGTTCTTCACCATGTCCACGATGTGCGGACGGCCTTCGACCACCTTGTTGACGGTCGCAACAGGGATGCCGGCGGCGCTGATCGCGGCCGCGGTACCCTTGGTGGCCACCACCGAGAAGCCCAGCGCGACCAGATCCTTGGCCACTTGCACGGCGCGCGGCTTGTCGTTGTTCTTCACCGACAGGAACACCTTGCCCGACTTCGGCAGCTTGACGCCGGCGCCCATCTGCGACTTCACGAAGGCTTCGCCGAAGGTCTTGCCCACGCCCATGACTTCACCGGTGGATTTCATCTCGGGGCCGAGGATGGTGTCCACGCCCGGGAACTTGACGAACGGGAACACGGCTTCCTTGACGCTGTAGTACGGCGGCACCACCTCATTCTTGATGCCCTGGCTGTCCAGCGACTGGCCGACCATGCAGCGCGCCGCGATCTTGGCCAGTTGCAGGCCGGTGGCCTTGGACACGAACGGCACGGTACGCGAAGCGCGCGGGTTCACTTCCAGCACGAACACGGTGTCCACGGTCTTGCCGTCGACTTCGCTTTGCTGGATCGCGAACTGCACGTTCATCAGGCCGACCACGTTCAGGCCCTTGGCCATCAGCGCGGTCTGGCGCTTCAGCTCGTCGATGGTGTCCTTGGACAGCGAGTACGGCGGCAGCGAGCAGGCCGAGTCGCCCGAGTGCACGCCGGCCTGTTCGATGTGTTCCATCACGCCGCCGATGAAGGTGCGCTGGCCGTCGGACAGGCAATCCACGTCCACTTCGATCGCATCGTTCAGGAAGCGGTCCAGCAGCACCGGCGAGTCATGCGACACCTTGACGGCTTCGCGCATGTAGCGCTCCAGATCGCGCTGCTCGTGCACGATTTCCATCGCGCGGCCGCCCAGCACGTAGGACGGGCGAACCACCAGCGGGTAACCGATTTCCTGCGCCAGTTGCAGCGCGTCGGCTTCGGTACGGGCGGTACGATTGGGCGGCTGGCGCAGGCCCAGATCCTGCAGCAGCTTCTGGAAGCGCTCGCGGTCTTCCGCGGCGTCGATCATGTCCGGCGAGGTACCGACGATGGGCACGCCATTGGCCTCCAGATCCAGCGCCAGCTTCAGCGGAGTCTGGCCGCCGTACTGGACGATCACGCCGACAGGTTTTTCCTTCTCGACGATTTCCAGCACGTCTTCCAGCGTCACCGGCTCAAAGTACAGGCGATCGGAGGTGTCGTAGTCGGTCGAAACAGTTTCCGGATTACAGTTGACCATGATGGTTTCATAGCCGTCGTCGCGCATCGCCAGCGCGGCATGCACGCAGCAATAGTCGAACTCGATGCCCTGGCCGATGCGGTTGGGACCGCCGCCCAGCACCATGATCTTCTTCTTGTCGGTCGGATTCGACTCACACTCTTCGTCATAGGTCGAATACATGTAGGCGGTATTGGTCGAGAACTCGCCCGCGCAGGTATCGACGCGCTTGAACACCGGACGCACGCCCAGCTTCTTGCGCTGTTCGCGCACGGCGGTGTCGGTGGTCTTCAGCAGCTTGGCCAGGCGGCGATCCGAGAAGCCCTTCTGCTTCAGTTGGAACAGCGTGGCCTTGTCCAGCGCTTCCAGGGAAGCGTCCTTCTCCAGCCACAGTTCGATATCGACGATCTCCTTGATCTGCGACAGGAACCACGGGTCGATATGGGTCAGGCCATGCACTTCTTCCAGCGAGAAGCCTTGCGCGAAGGCATCGCCCACGTACCAGATGCGGTCCGGGCCGGGTTCGCCCAGCTCTTCCTCGATGGTTTCGCGGTCGGTGGTCTTCTCGTTCATGCCGTCCACGCCGACTTCCAGGCCGCGCAGCGCCTTCTGGAAGGATTCCTGGAAAGTGCGGCCGATGGCCATCACTTCGCCCACCGACTTCATCTGGGTGGTCAGGTGCTTGTCGGCCTGCGGGAATTTCTCGAACGTGAAGCGCGGGATCTTGGTCACGACGTAGTCGATCGACGGCTCGAACGACGCCGGGGTGGCGCCGCCGGTGATTTCGTTGCGCAGCTCGTCCAGCGTAAAGCCCACCGCCAGCTTGGCGGCGATCTTGGCGATCGGGAAGCCGGTGGCCTTGGAGGCCAGCGCCGAGGAACGCGAGACGCGCGGGTTCATTTCAATGACGATCATGCGGCCGTCGGCCGGGTTCACCGAGAACTGCACGTTGGAACCGCCGGTATCCACGCCGATCTCGCGCAGCACCGCCAGCGAGGCGTTACGCATGATCTGGTATTCCTTGTCGGTCAGCGTCTGCGCCGGGGCGACGGTGATCGAGTCGCCGGTGTGCACGCCCATCGGGTCCAGGTTTTCGATCGAGCACACGATGATGCAGTTGTCCGCCTTGTCGCGCACCACTTCCATCTCGTATTCCTTCCAGCCGATCAATGATTCTTCGATCAGCAGTTCGGAGGTCGGCGACGCTTCCAGGCCGCGCTTGCAGATGGTTTCGAATTCTTCGGCGTTGTAGGCGATACCGCCGCCGGTGCCGCCCATGGTGAAGGACGGACGGATGATGACCGGGAAGCCGAGGGTCTTCTGCACCGCCCACGATTCATCCATCGTGTGCGACACGCCAGAACGGGCCGAGCCCAGACCGATCTTGGTCATGGCTTCCTTGAACTTGGAACGATCCTCGGCCTTGTCGATGGCTTCCGGGGTAGCGCCGATCAGCTCCACCTTGTACTTGTCCAGCACGCCGTGGCGATGCAGGTCCAGCGCGCAGTTCAGCGCGGTCTGGCCGCCCATGGTCGGCAGGATGGCGTCCGGCTTTTCCTTGGCGATGATGCGTTCCACCGCTTGCCACGTGATCGGCTCGATGTAGGTGGCGTCGGCCATTTCCGGGTCGGTCATGATGGTCGCCGGGTTGCTGTTGACCAGGATGACCTTGAAGCCTTCTTCGCGCAGGGCCTTGCAGGCCTGGGCGCCGGAGTAGTCGAATTCGCAGGCCTGGCCGATGATGATCGGGCCGGCGCCAATGATCAGGATGCTTTTGATGTCGGTACGTTTAGGCATTTTGTTTCTTCTCCATCATCGCCACGAACTTGTCGAACAGGGGAGCGATGTCATGCGGTCCAGGGGATGCTTCGGGGTGGCCCTGGAAGCAGAAAGCAAGCTTGTCGGTGCGCTCGAAGCCTTGCAGCGAGCCATCGAACAGCGAGATGTGGGTGACGCGGCAGTTGGCCGGCAGGGTCGCCTGGTCCACGGCGAAACCGTGGTTTTGCGAGGTGATCATCACCTGCTTGCTGTCCAGGTCCTGCACCGGGTGGTTGGCGCCGTGGTGGCCGAACTTCATCTTCAGCGTCTTGGCGCCGGAAGCCAGCGCCATGATCTGGTGACCCAGGCAGATGCCGAAGGTCGGGATGCCGCGCTCGATCAGTTCCTTCGAGGCCGCGATCGCGTAATCACAGGGTTCCGGGTCGCCGGGGCCGTTGGACAGGAAAATGCCGTCCGGATTCAGCGCCAGGGCCTCGGCCGCGGTGGCTTGCGCCGGCAGCACGGTGACCTTGCAGCCGCGCTCGGCCAGCATGCGCAGGATGTTGAACTTGACGCCATAGTCGAAGGCGACCACGTGGAATTTCGGGGTGATCTGCTGGCCGTAGCCGCGGCCCAGGCGCCATTCGGTCTCGGTCCAGTTATAGGACTTCTTGGTCGAGACGACCTTGGCCAGATCCATGCCGGCCAGGCCCGGGAAGGCGCGCGCCAGTTCCAATGCCTTGGCGGTGGCGGCGGCAATGTCGGTCTCGCCGGCCACGATGGCGCCGTTCTGGGCGCCCTTCTCGCGCAGGATGCGGGTCAGCTTGCGGGTGTCGATGCCGGCGATGGAAACGATGTTGCTTTCCTTCAGGTAATCGGACAGCGATTGCTGGCTGCGGAAATTCGACAGCAGGCGCGGCAGATCCTTGATGATCAGGCCGGCGGCGTGGATCTGCGAGGCTTCGACGTCTTCACGGTTCACGCCCGTGTTGCCGATGTGCGGATAGGTAAGAGTGACGATCTGGCGGTTGTAGCTGGGGTCGGTCAGGATTTCCTGGTAGCCGGTCATCGCGGTATTGAACACGACCTCGCCGGTGGTGTTGCCTGCGGCGCCGATGGAAAATCCTTGGAAGACAGACCCGTCTGCGAGCGCGAGGATGGCCGGAATCGCGGGACCGGAAAGAAGAGGCAGCAAGGGTAACTCCTGAGATTGTTACCGCCGCTGCTGGATGACCGGAAGACCTTTTGCGCGCCGAACCGACCTGCGCAAACACCCCGACTCATTCTGTACGGATGCTGGCTGGGCCTGTTAGGAACGAGGTGGACGAATGGGTATGCGCTACGGCGGAATTAAATTGGCTAAACCGCGTAATTATAGCACAAGAGGCTCCCTCCGGCAAATCCAGGATCGCCGAAAGTTGCCGCAAGATGCGCCCAAATGGACGCAACAGGCGGGATTCGCCGGCCAGGCGGGGCCTGCCGGCGAAACGGGATATTACAGACCCAGCGCGGCGATGCCGGCCTTGGCGATCTGCACATCCTCGGAGGATTTGACGCCCGACACGCCGACCGCGCCCACGTACTGGCCATCCACCACGATGGGCACGCCGCCTTCCAGCAGGCCTTCCAGGCCGGGAGCGCTGATGAAGGAGAAACGGCCGTTGTTGATCATGTCTTCATAGATCTTGCTTTCGCGGCGGCCCAGCGCGGCGGTGCGCGCCTTGCCCGGAGCGATCTGCGACGAGATCGGGGCGGTGCCGTCCAGGCGCTGCAGCCACAGCAGGTGGCCGCCGTCATCGACGATGGCGATCGCCACGTTCCAGTTGTTGGCTTTGGCCTCGGCTTCGGCGCCGGCGGCGATCTTCTTGACGTCGTCCAGCGTCAGAAACGGTTTGGTTTGCATGTTGGCTCCGGTGTGCTCAAAAAATCGAACGCTGATTGTACGGCGAGAAAGACGTTTTGGCATCAAGCTCGTCGGTGAGAGTTTTTGATGTGAACCTCGCCCATCCCCTGCGTAAATTATTTACGCCGATATTGCTTCGCGTGGCGTGTAGGAAAAACACTTACGGGGAGATGACGACAGGAAGCCCGTTTTTGCCTCACAAATGATTGCATTTTGACAATCAATCAGGAAATCACCTTTTGACAAGGCGTAAGAATTCACTTACAGTCCCGCAATCCTACTTTTGAGAGGATCCTGATGACCTTGTGCCGATCTGACCGACTCCGACGACGAACCGCTCGCGCGTGCGCGCTCGCGGCCGGCCTCTGGATCAGCGCATCGGCCTTCTCTGCCGATCTGTCCCTGGCGGCACAGGATCTCCCTCCTCCCCAAGCAACGACTCCGCAAGCCCAGCAGCTGATCAGCAAGACCAATCTCGCGATCGCCCGCCTGCAAGACATCACCAACCGCGCTTCCGAACTGGCGACCCAGGCTCTGGCCATGCTGGGCATCAACTATCGCTATGGCGGCAATACGCCCGATACCGGTCTGGATTGCAGCGGTCTGGTGCGTTACGTGTTCAAGGAAGCATGGGGCACGGATCTGCCGCGCACCTCGGTGGAAATCTCCCGCGTCGGCGAAAAGATCGGCAAGGACAACCTGCAGCCCGGCGACCTGGTGTTCTATAACACCCTGCGCCGCGGTTTCTCGCACGTCGGCATCTATCTGGGCGACGGCAAGTTCATCCATTCGCCCTCCTCCGGCGGCCAGGTCCGCATCGAGAGCATGGACGAATCCTACTGGAAGAAACGCTTCAACGGTGCGCGCCGTATCGCCGCCGGTGAAGAAGAGAGCAAATAAGCGCCCTACCCGCTCTTATACGCCATGTATAGACCGGTGACATAGGTAACACGTGTGTCGGGACATAGGTAACACTTCAATCGTAGACATCATCTTGTCGCAAATCAATTTTGGCGAAGCGCTGATGAGCGAAGTACAACTCGAACACGCCG
>WNDX01000061.1 GCA_009914615.1 Herbaspirillum frisingense | reverse complement strand
GGCTGCACTCGTTTCGGCGCCTGAAGATTCGTTACGAACGCTATGCTCATATCCACGAAGCCTTCCTGTCATTGGCTTGCGCCTTGATTTGCTGGACCCGGTTAAAACAACTTTTAAAATAATTTCGCAACAGCCTCTTAGTCTTTTTATTATTCTTCTTCGTGCGGATATTTCACGCGCCACGGTGCGGCCCGGATCGTCAGTGCCCTTGCGCCTTGGCCAGTCGCGCCGCCTTGCGCGCCTGACGGGCTTGCTTCTTGTTCATGTACCAGTAGTGCGCGCGGTCCAGGTACAGATAGACCACCGGCGTGGTGAACAGCGTCAGCGCCTGCGACAGCACCAGCCCGCCCACCATCGAGTAACCCAGCGGACGTCGCAGCTCGGAGCCGGCGCCATGGCCCAGCATCAGCGGCAGGCCCGACAGCAGGGCGCACATGGTGGTCATCATGATGGGGCGGAAGCGCAGCAGGCAGGCCTGGTAGATCGCTTCTTCCGGCTTCATGCCGTGCTGGCGCTCGGCGGTCAGGGCGAAGTCGATCATCATGATGCCGTTCTTCTTGACGATGCCGATCAGCAGGATGATGCCGATCAGCGCGATCACCGACAGGTCGTAGCCGCCTATCATCAGGATCAGCAGCGCGCCCACGCCCGCCGAGGGCAGCGTCGAGAGAATGGTCAGTGGGTGGATATAGCTCTCGTAGAGCAGGCCCAGCACGATGTACACGGCAATCAGCGCGGCCGCGATCAGGTAGGGCTGCGACGACAGCGAGTCGCCGAAGGCCTTGGCCGTGCCCTGGAAGTTGCCCACCAGGGTCTGCGGCGCGCCCATCTCGTCCTTGGTCTTCTGGATGATGTCCACCGCCTCGCCCAGCGAAACGCCCTTGGCCAGGTTGAAGGAGATCGTGACGGCCGGGAACTGGCTCTGGTGGCTGATCGACAGATAGGCGGTCTTGGTGGTATCGACCTTCACGAAAGTCGATAGCGGCACCTGCTGGCCGGTCAGCGGCGAGGTCAGGTAGAGCTTGTTGAACAGCGCCGGATCCTTCTGCAGTTCGGGCGTGACTTCCATGATCACGCGGTAGCTGTTGATCTGGGTGAAGTACTGCGCGACCTGGCGCTGGCCGATGGCGTCATAGATGGTGGCATCGATCAGCGAGGGCGAGATGCCGAAGCTGGAGGCGCGCGCGCGGTCGATGGTGATCACGGCGGCGGCCGCGGCGTTCTGCTGGTCGGAGGCGACGTCGGTCAGTTGCGGCAGCTGGCGGAAGCGTTCCAGCATGCGCGGCGCCCAGACGTTGAGTTCGTCGAGGTCGGTGTCGGTCACGGTGTACTGGTACTGGGTGCGCGACAGCCGGCCGCCGACGTTGATGTCCTGGCTGGCCTGCATGAACAGGTTCACGCCTTGTACGCGTGACACCTTGGGGCGCAGGCGGGCAATGATCTCGTCGGCGTTGATGGTGCGGCCCTGGTCCTTGGGTTTGAGCGCGATGAAGAACTGGCCGGTGTTGAAGGTGGTGGAGCCGGCGCTCATGGCGAAGCCGATCACGTCCGGATCCTGGCGCACGACGTCGGCCACTTTCAGCAGGCGTTCATGCATGGCGGTCGAGGAGGTGTCCTGCGCCGATTCGGCGAAGCCCACGATCACGCCATTGTCCTGCTGCGGGAAGAAGCCCTTGGGGATGAAGATGAATAGCACCACCGTCAGCGCCACCGTGCCGATGAACGTCAGCAGGGTGATGAACTGATGCTTCATCACCACGTCCATGCCGCGCTTGTAGCCGGCCAGCATGGCGTCGAAACCGCGTTCGAACAGTTGGTAGAGCTTGCCGTGCCGGTGGCCATGCTCGTTCTTCAGGAAGCGCGAGCACAGCATGGGGGTCAGGGTGAGCGAGATGATCACCGACACGCCGATGGTCAGGGTCACCGTCACCGCGAACTCGCGGAACAGGCGGCCGACGATGCCGCCCATCAGCAGCAGCGGGATGAACACCGCCACCAGCGAGACCGAGATCGAGATGATGGTGAAGCCGATCTCGCCCGTGCCTTTCAGCGCCGCCTCCATGGGCGACATGCCTTCCTCGACGTAGCGGTAGATGTTTTCCAGCATCACGATGGCGTCGTCCACCACGAAGCCGACCGCGATGGTCAGCGCCATCAGCGACAGGTTGTCGAGGCTATAGCCCACCACGTACATCACGCCGGCCGTACCCATGATGGCCAGCGGCACGGTGACGCTGGGAATCAGGGTGGCGGCGACGTTGCGCAGGAACACGAAGATCACCATCACCACCAGGGCGATGGTCAGGATCAGCGTGAACTCGATGTCTTCCACCGAGGCGCGGATGGTCTGGGTGCGGTCGATCAGGGTATTGATGTGGATCGCGGCCGGGATGGCGGCGCGCAGGCGCGGCATGGCGGCGTTGATGCGTCCCACGGTCTCGATCACGTTGGCGCCCGGCTGCTTGGTGATGGCCAGCACGATGGAACGGCCGTTGGTGATGGTGTGGTCGCTGCCGGCAGCGGCGCCGGCGAAGGCCCAGGCGGCGATCTTGTTGTTTTCCGGGCCGTCCACCGCCACGCCGATATCCTTGACGCGGATCGGCGCGCCGTTGCGCCATGCCAGCACCATGTCGTTCCACTGCTCGGCCTTGAGCAACTGGTCGTTGGTATAGACCGTGAAGCTCTGGCGTGCGCCATCCACCGTGCCCTTCGGCTGGTTGACGGTGGTGGTGGCGATGACGCCGCGGATATCTTCCAGGCTGATGCCCAGCGTGGCGATCTTGGCCGGATCGACCTGGATGCGCACCGCCGGCTTCTGCTGGCCGTTGACGTTGACCAGGCCCACGCCCGAGATCTGCTGGGCCAGGATGTTATCGGCGTAGTCGTTGACCACGGTCAGCGGCAGCGCCTCCGACTGCACCGACATGATCATGATCGGCGAATCGGCCGGGTTGATCTTGCGGAAGGTCGGCGGGTTCGGCATGTTGGCCGGCAACTGCCCGGTCGAGGCATTGATGGCGGCCTGCACGTCCAGCGCGGCGGCGTCGATGTTGCGGTTGAGGTCGAACTGCAGGGTGATCTGCGTGGTGCCCAGCGAGCTCTGCGAGGTCATCTGGGTGAGGCCGGCGATCAGCGAGAACTGGCGTTCCAGCGGCTGCGCCACGTTGGAGGCCATGGTCTCGGGGTTGCCCCCGGGCAGTTGGGCGGTGACCTGGATGGTCGGGAAATCGACCTGCGGCAGCGGCGCCACCGGCAGCAGCGGCCACACGGCCACGCCCACCAGCAAGATGGCGATGGCCAGCAGCGTGGTGCCGATCGGGCGCTTGATGAAGGCGGCGGAAACGCTCACTTGGTGCTTCCTTTCGCGTCATCGTTGGCGGCTGTCTTGCCTTCGGCCGGCTTTTGCGGTTGCGGCTTGCTCTCGGCGATGCGGGCGCCCGGCTTGAGCTTGTACTGGCCGTCCAGCACCACGCGCTGGTCAGCGGCCAAGCTGTTGTCGGCGGCCAGCACGGCGATGCCGTCCTGGATGCGATCGACCTTGACCGGCTTCACGCTCGCCTTGTCCTGGTCGTCCACCGCGTACACATAGGTGCCTTGCTGGTTGCGCTGGATGGCGGCGGCCGGCAGCGTCAGCGCATTGCCGTGGGCGTTCATCTGCAGGCGCGCGTTGACGTACTGGCCCGGCCACAGCTTGTGCTCGGCGTTGTCGAAGCGGGCCTTGAGCTGCACGGTGCCGTTGGTGGTATTGATCTGGTTATCCAGCAGCACCAGCTTGCCGGTGGCCAGCGGTTCCTGCGATTCGCGGGCGTAGGCGGTCACCATCAGCCCATGCTGGCTGTCGCGCTGGGCGCGGTTGATGGCGCCGACCGATTCTTCCGGCAGCGTGAACACCAGGGTGATGGGATCGATCTGGTTGATGACGACCAGGCCGTTGGCGTCGCTGGCGTGGACGATGTTGCCCGGATCCACCAGGCGCGCGCCCACGCGGCCCGAGATGGGCGCGCTGATGGTGGTGTAGCTGAGCTGCACCCGGGCGTAGCCGATCTGGGCTTCGTCGGTCTTGACCGCGGCTTCCAGCTGGGCCACCAGGGCCTTCTGCGTATCCAGCTGCTGCTGGGTCGCCGCATCCTGGCTGCGCAGCGTGGTATAGCGCTGCAGGTCGAGGCGGGCGTTGGACAGTGTGGCGGCATCCTTGGCGCGTTGGGCTTCGGCCTGCGCCAGCTGCGCTTGCAGCGCACGCGGGTCGATCTGGGCCAGCAGTTGGCCTTTCTTGACTTCCTCGCCTTCCTTGAAGCCGACCTTGTCGAGCTGGCCGTCGATGCGTACTTTCACGGTCACGCTGGCGTTGGCCGTCACGGTGCCGACGCCGGCCAGGTACAACGGCACGTCGCGTTCCTGCACGCGGGTGAGCGTCACCGCCACCGGCGGCGCTTCCTTGGCCTGCGGCTTGTCGGCGGCGCTGGCGCCTTGCATGTGCAGCCAGCCGCCCGCACCGGCGGCCGCGATGATGGCGGCGGTCACGGCGATGGCGAGGGAAGTGCGCTTGGGACTGTGGGTAGAGGTAGTCATGCCTGAAACTCGTCCTGAAGAGATCGCTTGGAATGTCTGAATGAAAAAGGTCGCGGGCTCAGCGCGCGGCCAGCGGTTGCGCCGCAGCGGACTGGTCGGCTGGTCCGACATGCCAGCCGCCGCCGGTGGCCTTGATCAGCGCCACGCTGGCCACCAGTTGGCGGCCCAGCAGGGTGACCGCGGTGCGTTGGTTGGTCAGCGAGGTAGCCTGGGTGGTCACCACCGACAGATAGGTCACCGTACCGGCCTGGTACTGGCTCATCGCCAGGCGCTCGGCCAGTTGCGCCGACTTCACGGCCTGTGCCTGGACCGCGCTTTCCTGGTCCAGCACGCGCAGGGTGGAGAGGTTGTCTTCCACTTCCTGCAGGCCGCCCAGCACGGTCTGTTTGTATTGCGCCACGGCGGCGTCATAGGCGGCCACGGCCTGGTCGTTGCGCGCGCTGCGGGCGCCGCCGTCGAAAATGGTGGCGGCCAGCGCCGATCCCAGCGACCACACACGGCTGGGGGTATTGAACAATTGGGCGAAGGCCAGGCTGCTATAGCCGCCGGTGGCCGACAATGTCAGCGCGGGGAAATAGGCCGCGCGCGCCACGCCGATGTTGGCGTTGGCGGCGGCCGCCAGACGTTCGGCATTGGCAATGTCGGGACGGCGCTCCAGCAGGTCGGAGGGCAGGCCGGCCGGAATCTGCGGCAAGCTGGTCAGCAGGCGCACGGCGTTGGCGTCCATCGCGGTATCGGTGGCCGCCGCCGCCGGCACGGCCGGCAGCGAGAACACCGCGGGCGCCTTGCCGATCAGCATGGCGATGGCGTGTTCCAGCTGGTTGCGGGTGGCGTCGAGGTCGATCAGCTGGGCCTGGGCCGAGCGCAACTGCGTCTCGGCCTGGGCCACGTCGGAGCGCAGCGCGGTGCCGGCTTCGTATTGATGGGTGGTCAGCTGCAGCGAGCGGGTGTAGGCATCGACGGTGCGGCGGTAGAGATCCTTTTGCAGGTCGGTCACGCGCAGCTGCAGGTAATCCTGGGCCAGCGTGGACTGGATCGACAGGCGCGCCGCGGCCAGGCTGGCGGCACTGGCCTGGGCATTGGCGTCGCCGGCTTCGGCGCCGCGCCGGATACGGCCCCAGACATCGGCTTCCCAGGAGGCGTTCAGCCCCACGGTATAGGTGTCGGCCAGGCGCTGCACGCCGTTGGCGTTGCTTTGCGCGCGGCTGGCGCCAGCCTGGGCGCCGATGGTCGGCCACAGGCTGGCGCGCGCGATCTGCGAGGCGGCCTGGGCCTGGCGATATTGGGCTTCGGCTTGCTGGATGTTCTGGTTGGCGGCGTTGGCCTGGCGCTCCAGGTCGTTGAGGATGGGATCGCCATAGGCTTCCCACCAGCGCTGGTTGCTGTCGATCTGGCCGGGCGCGGCGACCTTCCAGGGACCTTCTTCCTTGTAGGCCTGCGGCAACTCCATCGCTGGGCGCACGTAGTCCGGCCCGACGGCACAGCCGCCCAGCAGCGCGGCCAGCGCCAGCGCAGTCATTCCCCTTGCGGCGCGGAAGGGGGATAGATGGTTGGAATGAGTGAAATGACTGACGCGGACGCTGGCTGCGACACGACGGAACGGAACGACCATAGGACACACGCGGATGGGCATACGGATGACGGACAGGCCGGCATAGTGCGCCCCTCAGCGCGAATCTGCTGGCCACTTCTGCTACTGCCGGTCAATGTAATCCTTGCTGCTCGACGTCATGCTGACGTCAATATGACAATTCTGTCAGTTAGGCCGGGGCCGCCTCAAGGCAAGGCCTTGCGCGGCACGCTCAAGGCCGACACGGCGGTGCCCACGCCGCACAGGGCGATGATCAGGCCCATCGGCCAGGGCGTGCCGTCGGCCAGCAGGCCGACCAGCGCCGAGCCAAGGATGCCGGTACCGTAGTGGGCCGCACCCACCAGCGCCGACACCGCGCCGGCGCGTTCGCCGTAGCCGGTCAGCGCGCCGGCGATGGCATTGGCGACGATCAATCCATTGGCCCCTACATACACGAACAGCGGCGCCGCCAATCCCGCCACCCCGCCGATGTCGACACCGGCGGTGAGCGCCAGCACCAGGCCCGATCCGGCCGCGCACAGGGCGCCGATGCGCATCAGGCGGTCGCTGCCCAGCTTCAGCACCAGCCGCGAGCTGACCTGGTTGGTGGCCATGATGCCCACGATGCCCAGCGAGAACAGCACGCCGTAAGCCTGCGGCGACATGTGGTGGTAGCTGATGTAAGCCGCCGGAGTGCCGGCCACGTAGGCATAGATGCCGCCATAGAAGAAACCGCCGGTGCCCATGTAGGCCAGGATACGGCGCTGGCCCAGCAGGCTGGCATAGATCGACAGTGCGCCGTTCAGCGCATGCGGGTTGCGGCGTTGCGCGGGCAGGGTTTCCGGCAGGCGGCGCAGCGCCAGCAGCGTGAGCGCGCCGATGCCGGCCAGGGTCCAGAAAATGGCGCGCCACGAGGCTGCCTGCAGGATCAGGCTGCCCATCGCCGGCCCGATCAACGGTGCCACCGCCGCCACCGTCATCAGCGTGGACATCATGCGTGCCGCCTGCGGCCCGGCATACAGGTCGCGCACCATGGCGCGCGCCAGCACCACGTTGGCACAGGCGCCGGCGGCTTGCAGCACGCGCCAGGCGATCATGGCGCCGACGCTGTCGGTCAGCGCGCAGCCGACCGAGCCGATGATGAACAGCACCAGCCCGACGGCTACCGGCAAGCGCCGTCCGAAGCGGTCGCTGATGGGTCCCCAGGCCAGTTGCCCCAGGCTGAAGCCGATCAGGTAGCTGGAGATGGTCAGCTCCATGGCGCCGTGGCCGGCGTGGAGCGCCAGCGCCATGGCCGGCAGGGCGGGCAGGTAGACGTCGGTGGAGATCGAGGCGAAGGCCATCAGGGCGCTGAGGATGCCCAGCGTGAGCAGGCTTTGGCGCGTGGCGGTATCGGACGTGGGAGGTGTTGAGGCAGGGCCGGAAGGCGAGGAAGACATTGCGCTGGATGGACGGAGCGGACGGGCGAAGCCGCAAACTGTAACTGAAATGACGAAAACGTGCCCGCCGCGCGTTGAAAGCGGGCCGCTTCCCTGGGACCACGTCGGATCGCTGCACGGCGGACAAGCTCGCGCTGCGGCCGATGCCGCAGGCGCATTCCCTTGCTGAAGCGCGCGGTTCAGCGATCCACGCGCTGCCGCAGATGAGCCGGGCCCGCGCGATCTGCGCCCGGATCAGGCCTGCGCATTGATTGCCGGTGTGGCCGGCAGGCGATAGCGCGCCGCCAGCAGGGCTGCGGCAAGCAGGGAGCGGGGCGTCATGCTCAGAACTCCAGCGAGGTCAGCAGCGAGAACTGGCGCGCATCGCCCATGGAGACGAAGTACTGGTTGGCGCTGGAGGTGTAGTAGGTCTTGTTGAACAGGTTCTTGATGTTGAACTGGAACTTGACCGCCTTGCCGCCGATGGTGGTGTCATAGGTGGCAAAGGCGTCGGCCACGGTGTAGGACGGCAGCATGAAGCTGTTGGCCGAATCGCCCGGGCGCTCGCCTACGTAACGGCCGCCGCCGCCCACGCGCAGCTTGTCGCCACCGGTGATGGGGCCGACGTCATAGGCCAGGGTCAGCGCGGCGGTCTGCCTGGCCACGTTCCACAGGCGCAGGCCGGCGTAGAGCGGGTCGTCGGTGGTCTTGGCGTCGAGATAGGCGTAGCTGCCGATCATCGACAGGCGACGGCTCAATTGGCCGGTCACGTCCAGTTCGACGCCGCGGGAGCGTGCCGCACCGGAAGTGCGCCAGTCGGTCAGGCCGGTGCCGGCGTTGAACTGCGAGACCAGCACGTTCTTTTTCTTGATGTTGAACACCGCCAGCGTGCCGGACAAGCCTTGTGGATTGTCGTACTTGACGCCGCCTTCCCAGGAGCTGGCCTCTTCAGGCGCGACATCGGAGTCGATCACCACGCCGCTGGCCAGCGGCGCGATGGTCGAGGTCGGCTTGAGCGACTTGCTGTAGCTGGCGTAGAGCGAGACCTGCTGGTCCAGTTTGTAGATCAGGCCCGCGCGCGGCAGCCATTTGTCGCCGGAGAGGTCGGTATTGGCCTTGAACGGACGACCGCGGCCGGCCAGTTGGCTGTAGTCCTGATAACGCAAGCCGCCCACCACGATCCAGCGATCGCCCAGGTGCAGCGCATCTTGCACGAACAGCGATTTGTTGTGCAGCAGGTCAGTCTGGTTGCTGTCGCTGGCCGAGACCAGGCTGGCCGGTTGCGTCTGGCCATAGACCGGATTGAGGAAGTTGAAGCTGGTGCTGGAGGCGGCGCCGCGCAGCAGGTCAGCGCGATGGATCTTGCGATACTCGATGTCGGCGCCGAGCTGGACGTCGTGGCGCAGGCCGCCCAGATCGACGCGACCCTCGGCGTAGGCGATGGCGTAGGTGTCAGTGGACAGCGAGCCGCGGGTGCCGTCGTTGCTGCGCGTGACCACGCCGGTGACCGGGTTCACACCGGCCACGCGCAACTGGCGCGCATCATAGACTTCGCGGTTGTAGCTCAGGCCGACGTGAGCTTTCCAGTCCTGGTTGATGCGGTGATCGATGGTCAGTTGCGTGGTTTCGCTGCTGCCCTTCATGTCGTTGCCCGGCTCGTCCAGCCGGCGTTCCGGCGGGATGGCGAGTGGCCGGTTGGTGCGCGAGTCGATCGCGGTGCCGCGGTCGAAGGGGTAGAGGAATTCGCGCTGTTCCATCTGGAACACGATCTGGGTGTCGCGGCCGTACCAGGCCAGCGAGGGCGCGACCACGGTTTCCTGGATCTGGCCGTAGTTGCGCCAGTAATTCTGGTCGGTACGATCGATGATCAGGCGATAGGCCAGGCCGGCGTCGCCGATCGGGCCGGTGCTGTCGAGCGTGAGCTGGCCGCCGTTCTTGCCGTCGCCATAGGTCGAGCCGGCGAAGGAGATTTCGTTGCGCTGGGTCAGTTGAGGCTTCTTGGTGATGATGTTGATCACGCCGCCCGGGTCCATCAGGCCATACAGCAGCGAGGACGGACCTTTGAGCACTTCCACGCTCTCCGCGGTGGCATTGAAGGCGCGGCCCTGCACCAGCGGCATGCCGTTGCGCATCACCGAGCCGTCGCGGTTGCCGCCGAAGCCGCGCTTCATGATCGTGTCCTGGGTGCTGGCCAGGGTATTGCCCTGGGTCAGGCCGCTGATGGCACCGACAGCGTCATCCAGGTTGCGTGGACGCTGATCCTTGATCACCTGCGCCGGCACCACGTTGACGATCTGCGGCACTTCCAGCGGGGATGCGGCGCCGCGCAAGGTGCTGGCGTTGGGCACGGCGCGATAGGTGCCGTCGGCTTCGCCGGTGGGCGCCGCCACTACCTTCACCTGCGGCAACTGGCCGTCGGCACTGGCGCCGGTGGTCGCGGCGTTGATCACGATATAGCCGCCGTCGGGCTGACGCACCGCGGACAAGCCGCTGCCCGACAGCAGGCGCTCGAAGCCTTGTTGCACCGAGACATTGCCTCGCACGCCGGACGAGGCCTTGCCCTGGGTCAGGCGGGCATCGGCCGAGAGCAGGATCCCGGCTTCCGCCGCGAACTGGCGCAGCGCCTGGCCGAGCGGGCCAGCGGCGATGCTGTAGCTGCGGCTGGCAGCCTGGGCTTGCGCGGCTTGCTGCGCTTGGACAGCCGGCGCGGCCAGCAGCCCCAGGGCGGCCAGATGCACGGCCAGGGCCAGCGTGCGCGGGCGCGGCTGGGCAGGGTGGAACGAGGAGCGTGATGTGGGCGAGGTGTGGCGCATGGCGCTTTTTTCTTGAATCCGTTGGGCTATTGTTGTCCTTGCCAAGCGAGATTCAGAAAAGGGAACCGATGCGCGCAAAAAAGCCCCGGCGGCCTTAGCCCGGCTTGCGGGCGGCGTCCGCCGGTTCCACCGACACCCACCACGGCAAGATGCGCCGTATCCGCACCGGCAGGCTGGCTTCCAGTGCGTTGAGCACGCGGTCGGTGTCGTTGAGCGGATAGACGCCCACCAGCCGCAGCGAGGCCACTTCCGGGGCGCAGCCCAGGTAGCCGCGGCGATAGCGGCCCAGTTCGGCCAGGAATTCGTCCAGGCGCATGCCGTCGGGCATGAGCAGATTGCGCGACCAGGCAGCCATGCTTTCGTCGGCCGGCGTCGGGGTATTGATGCGGTTGGCATCGAAGCGCACGCGCGAACCGGCCTCCACCATCAGCGGCGCCCCCCGGCCGGAAGGACTGATCATGACCTTGCCTTCCAGCACGGTCAGCAGCGTGCCGCTGTCGTCCAGGCGCACCAGGAAGCGGGTGCCCAGCGCCTGCATGCGGCCGGCCGGCACGTCCACCACCAGCGGACGGGCCGGATCGCGTTTGTCGTGGGCGGTCTGCACCATGATTTCGCCGCAGTGCAGGACGATGCGGCGCAGCACGTCGCTGTACTCGGCGTCGGCAGCGCTGGCGGTGTTAAGCCAGAGCAGCGTGCCGTCGGCCAGTTGCTGGCGACCGGTCTCGCCCACGCCGGTGCGATATTGCGCATTCAGGGCAGCCAGGTAGCCGCGCACCTCGCGCGAGGTGCCGACGCCGCCGGCCACGGTCACGCCGGCGGCCAGCCATACCAAGGCCTTGACGGCCTGGCGGCGGCGCCCTCCGGTCGGGGTCAGGTCGTGATGGGTGAGCGCGGGCGGCATGACGCCGAATTCGGCGTTGACGGCTTCCACCCGTTTCCAGGCGGCGCGGTGGCGTTCGTCGCCATCCATCCAGCGACGCCATTCCAGGCGTTCAGCCTGGCCGGCGTCTTCGGCACGCAGCGCGGCGAACCATTCGGCGGCTTGCTGCAGGTCATCAAACGCGGGAACGACCTCGTCGGCAGCCGGCGGCGGGGCGGCATTGGACGGGCGATAAAGCTGAAGGCGATCCTGCATGGCGGGTGGCTGGCGGGAAAGGAATTATTGATCCAGCAGGATCATACATTGCAGCATGGCCTGCGCCATGTACTTTTTCACCATGCGGTCGGAAACGCCCAACTGCCGGGCGATCTGCAGGTAGGTCAAGCCGTCCAGTTGCGACATCAGGAAGGCCTGGCGCACCTTGGGCGGCAACTGGTCGAGCATGGCGTCGATGCGCACCAGGCTTTCCAGCACCAGCGCGCGTTGCTCGGGCGACGGCGCCTCCAGTTCCGGACGGCTTGCCAGCGCATCCAGGTAGGCGCGCTCCAGCTCCAGCCGGCGCCAGTGATTGACCATCAGGCCATGGGCCACGGTGCGCAGGTAGGCGCGCGGTTCCTGCAGGCTGTCGGCGGGCTTGCTGGAGAGCAGGCGCAGGAAGGTGTCCTGGGCCAGTTCGGCGGCATCTTCGCGCGAGCCCAGCTTGCGCCACAGCCAGCCGTACAGCCAACCGTGATGGTTGTGATAGACCTGTTCGAAAGAGTCGCCCAAGGGCGGATTGCTGAAAAGAGCCACGATGCTGTCAGACGAAAGACTGAACGGAAGAACGGACGAACGCTTGCATGCGTAACGGCCGGCGATCGTGGCGGAAGAGGCTGGATCAGGAGACGGGCGCGATGGCCCGGATGGGCTGATTATATTCGGAACAATTCTTATTCACAAATTTTGACAGATTCTTCGTTGCAATTCGAACGCAAGGCACCGTTTTTTCTCAGCCTGCAGGATGCGGCCGCAATCCCGTATACGCGGCGCGCGGCCGGATCAGGCTGCCGGTGCGGCGTTGTTCCAGCGCCTGGGCGATCCAGCCCAGCGAGCGGCCCAGCGCGAAGAGGCCGAAGGCGCTGCCCGGCGGCAGCGCGAGATGGCGGCGCAGCGCGACCAGCGCGAAATCGACCGAGGGCGGATGGCCGGTCAGCGCGCGCACATGCGCGATGATCGCTTGCCAGCCGGGATGCGCTGGCAGGAGCGGCGCCAGCAGCGCCTCGGCGCGCACGTCGCCGGCCGGATAGAGATGGTGGCCGAAGCCGGGCAGGTCGTCGCCGCGCGCCAGGCGGTCGCGGATACGCTCGGCCATGTCGCCGGCCGTTTCCAGCTCGTCCAGCAGCGCTTCGACCCGGGCCGTGGTGCCGCCGTGCAGGGGGCCGCTGAGCGCCGCCAGCCCACCGATCACGCAGGCTTGCAGGCTGGCGCCGGTGGAGGCGATACAGCGGGCGGTGAAGCCGGAGGCGTTCAGTTCGTGGTCGGCGCACAGAACCAATGCGCGTCGTACCAGCGCCGCGCCTTCATCGTCCAGGTGCCAGGCCCGGGCGCATTGTTCATGGATAGGCGCCGCAGAGGGCGCCGTGCCCAGCAGGCAGGCTGCCAGCCGGCGCACCAGCATGCCGCAACTGGCCAGACGGCGCTCCGGCTGCCACTGCCATTGGGCGCCGATGTCGTCGCCAGCGGCCAGCGAGAACAGGGGCAGCAGGGCGTGTTCGGCGCGGCGCCCGGCGAACTGCGCCTGCAAGGCAGCGAAGCCCGCCGCCACCTCAGGCGGGCTGGAATCGAAGGCGTCCTCGACGTCGCCTTCCCAGAGCAGCGCCGCCGCATCCTCCACGCCGACGCGTTCGCTGAGGGCGACGGCATCCTGGCCACGGTAGTAGAGGTGGCCGTCCTCGATCAGCGTCAGCGCTGATTCCAGCACCGGCAATCCCCAGCTCAGGGCGGCCTTGGCCACCTCCTTGGATTTGCGCCCGCGCATCTTGTTGCCGGCCAGACGTTGCACTTCGTCGGCCAGATAGCGGCTTTCGCGCGGATCGTCGCCGGGATGGGCGTGCAGCAAGCCGCGGCTGACATAGGCGTAGAGGGTCTGGCGCGATACGCCCAGCAGGCCGGCGGCTTCGACGGAAGAGAGATAGGTGCTCATGGATGTCGGGGAAAAGCGCTGATGTGTTGATTAAATTAATCAATATTGACGATTAATTCAAGCGGAGTAAGCTGCATGCACCTACCTTCGATCCTCATCCAGAAAGGAATCCGCCATGTCCCTGCAATCCGCTTCCACGATGGAATCCGCGCCGGTCGCCGCGCGCATGCTGGGGGAGATCTGGCGCGCGCTGGAGGGGCCGGCGGCCTTGTTGTCCAATGTGCGCCTGTCCGGCAGCGGCGCCTTGCCCTCGGTGTTCGCCACCAGCGACCTGGCCCAGGCATCGGTGGCCGCCGGCCTGGCAGCGGCCGAGCTGGTGCAGACCGCAAGCGGCCATGATGTGCCCGCGGTGGAGTGCGATCGCAGGTTGGCGTCGATGTGGTTCTCCGCTTCGCTGCGCGCCCAGGGCTGGACGCCGCCGGCCTTGTGGGATTCGGTCGCCGGCGACTATCGCTGCGCGGACGGCTGGATACGCCTGCACACCAATGCGCCGCACCACCGCGCCGCTGCATTGCAGGTGCTGGGGCTGGACGCCCGCGCTGCGCCGCGCGAAGACGTGGCGCGTGAGGTGGCGCGATGGAAGGGCAGCGAGCTGGAAGCCGCCATCCTGGCCAACAAGGGGTGCGCCGCCGAGATGCGCAGCCTGGAGCAATGGGATGCGCATCCGCAGGGCGCCGCCGTGGCGGCCGAGCCGCTGATCTGGCGCCAGCATTTCGATGCTTCGCGCAAGCCGGCTGCCATCTTCGACCCGGCGCGGCCGCTGGCCGGCGTGCGGGTGCTGGACCTGACCCGTGTGCTGGCCGGGCCGACCGCCACGCGCTTCCTGGCCGCCTTCGGCGCCGACGTGCTGCGCATCGATCCCGGATTCTGGGACGAACCCGGCGTGGTGCCGGAAATGACACTGGGCAAGCGCTGCGCCCATCTGGATCTGACGCGGGCAGAGGATCGCCGCATGCTGGAAGGCCTGCTGGCGCAAGCCGACGTGCTGGTGCACGGCTACCGGCCGCAGGCGCTGGAGCATCTGGGGCTGGGCGCGGCGCATCGGCGCCGGCTCAATCCGGCACTGGTGGATGTGGCGCTGGATGCCTATGGCTGGAGCGGCCCCTGGGCCGGCCGGCGTGGCTTCGATAGCCTGGTGCAGATGAGCAGCGGCATTGCCGATGCCGGCATGCGACTGCTGGGCAAGGACAAACCCGCGCCCTTGCCGGTGCAGGCGCTGGACCACGCCACCGGCTACTTGCTGGCGGCCTCGGCGCTGCGCGGACTGACGCGCCGGCAGGCCACGGGCGAGGGCAGCGAATGCCGCCTGTCGCTGGCGCGCACGGCGCGCTTGCTGGTCTCGCATCCGGTCCGGAGCGTGGAGCCGGCGTTCGCCGACGAGACTGCGGCCGATCTCGGCGCGGCGCAGGAAAACACGGTCTGGGGGCCGGTACGACGCCTGCGTGCGCCGTTGCAGATCGCCGGCGTGCCCCTGCGCTGGGATCTGCCGGCCTCGCCCTTGCGTTCCGCCGCGGCGCAATGGCGCTGACTGCGGTAGGATGGCGGCCAGTCAACCGGCTCATCGGCTGACGCATTCAAGTGCCATCCCCATTGCGAAGGACCGAATCATGAAACCGATCAAGAATCTGCTGGGCGAATACAAGGGCGTGCTGGTATTCGCGGCGCTGATGGTGGTGTTTCGCAGCGCCATCGCCGACTACAACGTGGTGCCCAGCGGCTCCATGCTGCCCACGGTGCTGATCGGCGACCGCATCCTGGTGGACAAGATGGCCTACGATCTGCGCGTGCCGCTGACCCACATCAGCCTGGTTCGCATGGGCGAACCCAAGCGCGGCGACATCGTCACGGTGGATTCGAAGGAAGCCGGCGAGCTGCTGCTCAAGCGCGTGATCGGCTTGCCGGGCGACGTGGTGGAGCTGCGCGACAACGTGTTGTATATCAACGGTCAGGCCGCCAGCTACAGCCATGCCGCAGTGCGACCGCTGGACGGCGACGGCCTGGAGCACGCGGCCTATCGCGACGAGCGCCTGGACGGCATGTCGCACCTGGTGCGCCTGTCCGAAACGCATCCCAGCCTGCGCAGCAACTATGGCCCGGTGGCGGTGCCGCCCGACCATTACCTGATGCTGGGCGACAATCGCGACAACAGCGCCGATTCCCGCTACTACGGTTTCTTCTCGCGCGCCGAACTGATGGGACGCACCAGCCGCATCGCGTTCTCGCTGGATTCCGACCACGGTTATCGCCCGCGTTTCGAGCGGTTCGGTCGCCTGCTGGACGGGATGACGGCGTCCAAATAAGTGTTGCGCAGGCAATCGCGGAGTTGAAGTTGGATGTGAAAAAGCGTGATCCGACTTTAAGTTTCTCCTGTATGCGATTGATTTTATTGAATTTTCATCGTATTGATCGGGTCGCCTGCTGGACAGCCCGATGACGCTCCCGCCAGCCCATCCGGGTTCGCATCAAGCTCTGCTGTTTTTTTGCTGACAAATGCTCAAGTTGTCGCAAGGCATGCCGTTATACAACACGGAATACTTGCCATTGTCATTTGGAGCACATCATTTCACTCACCTTCATCTCCGATCCGGCCACCGGCCGCCGCAGAAACGCGGTCAGCCACGACGCCATCCTCGACGCCACGTATGTGATGCTCGAAGAGATTGGCTTCGACAAGCTGTCGCTGGAAGGTGTGGCTGCGCGCGCAGGCGTTGGTAAGGCCACTATCTATCGCTGGTGGCCCAACAAGAGCGCGCTGGCCATGGAGGCTCTGCTGCGCGCCGTCGAACCGATGCCCCCCATCGGTGACAGCGGCTCGTCCCGTCACGACATCGAGGATCACATGACGCGGCTGTCCCAGCTGCTGCGCGGCAAGTCCGGCCGGGTCGTGCGTGAAATGATCGCACTGGCCCAGTTCGACGACGAGACCATGCGCATCTTCAATGACAATTATCTCGAACCGCGCCGCGTGGCGCTGGTGAATGTACTGCGCCGCGGCGCCCAGCGCGGCGAGTTCAGGGAAGACTCGGACCTGAACCTGGTGTTCGATCTGCTGTACGCCCCCTTGTTGCAGCGGCTCCTGACCGGCAGTGCCGACATCGATGAACGCCAGATTCAGTCCCAGCTGAAACTGGTGCTCGGCAGTATCGCCCTCGATCAACCCCTGATTCAGTGACTGGTAAATATTCGACCTAACAAGCGTAAATTTTGTTGAGCGCAAGATAATTTGCACCTAGAATCCGAGACGAAACGTATCGTATTGGTTCTGGGCAAATCTCCTATTGCGAGAACAAATAGTGTCCATGCATTGCGATGGTCGCGTTTGACGCTTGAAATAGCCGTTTTTTTGCCGGGGCTCGGGCAGGTATCCACCTTGCCATGACAGCCCGCCGGAAATGCGAGCCGCAGGTATCCGCCGCGGTTCGCCTGTCCCTGATGCGCCTGCGCTGCGGGCGTCCTTCCGTCCGATACGTTCATCCGATTCAAGATAATGACCGGCGTCCCGCGAGGGAGGCCGGATGACGGTTGCCGTCGGCATATGGGCGTCTGGCAGACGGCCGCGGCGATCCAGGGGCGTACAACACATGCAAGTGCAAGGGGGAAAAATGCACAGCGAAGCGATGAGCGGATGCGGTGGAGCAGGCGGCGTGTCGCCGCGCGATACCGGGGGCCAGGGCCCGTCGCGCAAGATGGATTGGTGTCGGCGGCACCGCCAGACCCGGCGCTGGTGCGCCCTGGGCGTGGTGGCGATTCCGCTGGTGTTCGGTTTCCTTTGGCTGCAGTTCTCGGCCGCGCGGGAGACCGGTGAACTGCTTTACGCCGACCGCTATTGCGGCTGCCGCGATGTGGTGGCCGGCTGGGTCAGCGATTATGTCTGGACGCAGATGATCTGGCTGCCTTGCAATGCGCTGTTCCTGCTGATCTGGGTGGCGCTGGCGGTCAAGCTGTGGAGCGGCAAGCGCCGTCCGCGCTGAGCGATGATCGTCTCAGCCGTCGATGTGCGCGATCAGCGGCAGGTGATCGGAGGCCGTGCGCGCCAGTGTCGATCGGTGTACTTCCACATGCAATAGCCGCTGGCGCGGGCTGATCCAGATCCGGTCCAGTGAAAACACCGGCCAGCGCGAGGGAAAGGTGCGCGGCGCCGGCGCCGCTTCGAAATGCGACACCAGCCAGCGCAGCGCGCGGCCCCACACGAACCATTCGTTCACGTCCCCCATCAGTATCACCGGCGCCTGGTCGGTATCGAAGGCCTGCAGCAGGCGCCGTATCTGCTCGCGCCGTTCGGCCGGCTTCAAGCCCAGATGGGTGGCGACTACCCGCAGCATGTGGCCATGGCAGTCGATGTCGGCATCCAGCGCGCCGCGCGGCTCGCGGCTGCCGAAGGACAGGTCGATGGTTTCGGTGGCCAGCACCGGGTAGCGACTAAGCACGGCATTGCCGTAGCGGCGTTCGCGGCTTTCCATGGTCGGGCCTTCGACCGCGTGAAAGCCGGTGGTCTGGCGCAACAGGTCAAGCACATTGGGCTGGGCCGTGCCGCCCAACGGGACTTCCTGCAGGGCGATGACGTCGGCTTCGATCTCGCCCAGCACGCCGGCGATGCGTTCGGGCGCGAATACGCCGTCCGTGCCGACCGCGCCATGGATGTTGTAGGTAGCGACCGTGAGCGGCCACGGATCGAGGTGTTGCAGCGGCACGTCGGCCGTGAGCACCAGTTCGGTGTCGGAAGCAGGCGCCGGAGCGTCATCGGGCCGGCGCAGGGGCGTTGATAGGCCTGCCGTCATCACGCGCGCCTGGCCTCCACATGGGCATGGCGGCCGGAGGGCGCCTGTAATTCCTGATAATGCGCTTCATTCTTGAGATCGGCCTTGGGTTCATCGCGCCGCAGCGCTTCTTGTTCCCGCTCGGGAATCTGAATCTCCTTCGCGTCCTTCGCGTCCTTCGCGCCGGCACGCCGCTTGTCGCGCGGCTTGAGCAGTTTCTGCAGGCCGAACGCCGACAGCATCAGCGCCGCCGTGACCAGCGCCAGCACCAACACCGTTTGCAGGCTGGGATGGCGGATCGCCTCGGCCAGGTTGTGCGAGAAGATCACCGTCAACACGATGCCGGGCACCATGCCGATCAAGGTACCTATCATGTAGTCGCGCATGCCCAGGTGCGAAGCGCCGGCCACCACGTTGACCACCGTGAAGGGCGCAATGGGCAGCAGCCGGATCACCGCCATGGCCGCGATGCCGCGCTGGGCAAAGCGCCGGCTCAGGTTGTTGATGCGCGGCCCCAGCATCTGGCGCAGGGCGTCGTGGCCCAGCCAGTTGCCCAGGCAAAAGCCCAGGGCCGCGCTCAAGGCCACGCCAGTAGTGGCATACAAGCCACCGTACAGCGGCCCGAACACCACGCCGGCAACGGCGATCAGCACCGTGATCGGCACCATCAGCATGCCGGCCGCGACGAAGGCGGCGATCACGATCACCGGCGTGAACGGCATCTTGTCCACGCTGCGCGCCAGCGCGATCAGCGATCCCAGATTGATCCATTCGCGCAGCGGCGTGAAGCGCCAGGCCAGTGCAAACACCACCAGGGCCACGGCCAGCAGGCCCAGGCCGATCATGCGCCGCGGCACCGGCTTGCGGGCGCTGCGCGGCACGTAGGCGTCAACGATCTCGTCGGGACTGATCGGGCGTTCGGGGTCGAACACCGCATTGTCCTGGGTCAGCGCATCCAGTTCCGGAATCAGGCGCGGATCCAGCGGCGCCAGGTCGCGGCCTTGCGGCCGGCGCAACGCGGCGATGGCGCCGTGCAGGCTGCCTTCGCGCTCCAACGCGGTCTTTACGGCGGCGGGATCGGTGCCCAGATGCTCGGCCAGCAGACGATTGCGCATCAGCGCCACTGCCTCGCGGATCTCGGCCTGCTTGGCGGCGTCGCCCTGGCTCTCGATCGTCAGGTTGCATTCGGTATTGAAGGCCATGGAACGGTTGCTCATATTGGCCGACCCGACCGAGAACAGCCGGTCGTCCATGGCAAACACCTTGCTGTGCACGTTCAGGCAATCCTCTTCCAGGCCCGGCAATTGCGGGCTGTACATCTGATAGCGTGCCGCGGCGCTTTGGTTTCCGGCTGACTGCGCATTCTTGAGCCGGTGATGGATGCGGGCGCGCAGGGCGCCCATGGTCGCTTGTTCCAGCCAGCCGCTTTGCGTCTGCGGCGACACCACGGCCACTTCGAGGCCGCCGTTCTCGCGCAGCCGCGCTCCCAGCGCTTCGGCCAGCACGTTGGAGGTGAAATACTGGTTTTCGAAGAACAGGAAGTCACGGGCGCCGGCGATGGCGTCGAGGTAGAGCTGGCGGATTTCAAACACGCCAGGCCGATCTTCATACGTGGGCTCGGTGCGCGAGATAGCGATCCTGAGGTCGGCCAGATCCGGCGCGAAGCCGTCCGGCCAGACGTCGCGCGGGCCGGCGCCAAGCGCGGGCTCGGCCAGTGCCAGATCGGGTCGGCTCACCTCGCCGTATCCCGCCTGTAGCCAGCGCTGCCGCGCCAGTTCGCCCAGCGCGCAGGCGACGTCGCCATCAACCATGGCCTGGACATCGTGGAAAGGGGCATAGGGACGGCCGTCCGGATCGCGCCGCAGCGGGTTGTCGGGCGCATGGTCGGGCGTGTCCCAACGGCAGCGCGTGAGATCCAGCCCGCCGACGAACGCCAGGCGATCATCGATCACGACCACTTTCTGGTGATGCGAAGCGCCCACCGGATGGCGCGCGTCGGTATGGAAATGGAGACGCTTGTTGCGCTCGCGGCCCGGTTTCCTGGCCATCAGCCATTCGCGCTCCAGCGCGTAGAGCATAGCGTAGTCCCAGTTCAGCACGTGCATATGCAAGCGCGGACGGCGCGCCACCAGTGCATGCAGGAAATCGCCCAATTGTTGGGGGAAGTCGTCATCGGCGCCCGCAGGGGCCAGTACGGTGCGGCTGTCGATGTCCCAGCCCAGAATGAAGACGCTGCGCTCGGCCTTGAGCAAAGCCGAGCGCAGCGCGCTGAAATAATCCGCGGCATCGATCAGCAGCTTGAAGCGGTCCGCATGCTCCAGCCGCCAGCAATTGCGGCCCGGCTTTAGCAGGCCGCGTTCGACGTCCGGTCGGTCGTGGTTGGGCATGGTGGCTCCCTGATCTGATCTTTGTTGTTATGCCGGGGGCATGGATCCCGCTCAGGGCTTGCCGACCGAAATCGGATGCTCTTCGCGCGACTTGTTCTTGCCCTCCATGGGACGGGCAGAGGCGCCGGTCTGCACCTGCGGCTCGCCCTGGTGCGGGAAGCGCTGGGGCTTGCTCTTGTCCAGGCCGGTTTCGGTGGAATTGGCGTATTCCTGCGCCAGTGGTCGGGTATTGCTCATGATGTGCTCCTTGTCGGTGGTCGTCATTGCAGCGATTGGCCGGGAGATCGGCGCGCCGATGCACCGGCGGTATCAGGGCCGCTATGCGCCGTTGCGCGACTTGTGCGGCTGCTTGATGTGCGCGCTGCCGCGATCAACGTGGTTGTGCGCCACGGATTGCTGCGCGCTCTCGGCGGCCATGGCCTGCTGCTGTTTTTCGGCCTGGGCCGCCAGCGGATTGCCCGGCGCATTGGCGGCGTGAGGCTGGGATGTCTGAGGAGAGTGCTTGTGCTGCATGGTGTCCTCCTTTTTCATCGATGGAGTCATCACCTTAATCCGCGGCCCGGCGCCGGCACATCGGACAGCTCCCCAAGCTGATGTAGGAAGACGCTGTCGCCGCTTGCGAGCGCCCGCAATTGCTGTACGGCACTATCCTTCGCCATCACCGCGTGAGGGAGGAAATGCCCGGCGGCAAAATACGAGCTTTCGCGCTCTTCATTTTTCACTCAGTCTGTTGTCACGCAGCAGTAATACTTGAATGCAACAATGCGCCCCGCATCCAGACCCGGCTTAATCGTATGTTCACGTTCCTGGGATGATCGTGAAACAGCGCCATGGATCGCCACTACAAGGGGAATTCAATGACCATTCGTATGCGCATCACGCTGCTCGTGATACTCACGTTCATCGCCATCGCAGGAATCGGCGGCTATACCATGTACCAGTCCCGCGGCAGCGCGGTGGAAGTCAAGTCGGTCACCGAAGGCGTGATGCCCAGCGTGCTGGCGTCGTCCGACCTGATGGGCCAGCTCAAGGACGTGCAACTGGCGGCCATGGTGATGGTGACCGAGACCGATAACCAGTTGGTGGTGCAGGAAAACGAAAAGCTGGCCGAGAAGAAGGCCGTGCTGGAAAAAGCCCTGGAACAGCAGGAAAAGCAGGCTGACGGCGTCGCCCAGCGCGGCTTGATCGAGCAGGCCCGCGAAAGCCTGGACAACTACTTCGGCGCCATCGACAACACCGCCAAGTTCAAGCTGGCCGGCAAGAACGAGATCGCCCAGGCGCAGTTCTTCGGCGGCGTGATGCAATACCAGACCGAGCTGGAAGGCATCGTCAACACCCTGCGCATCGAAAAGAACCGCTTCAAGGACAATGCGATCGCCTCGCTCAACGGCAAGCTGTCGCAGACCACGACCACCATCACCATCGTCACCGCGGTGGCGGTGCTGCTCTTGGGCGGCATCGGCTTCCTGCTGTACCGCCAGATCACCGGGCCGATCAGCCGCATGTCCACCATGATGGGCGAGATCGCGGCCAGCCAGGACTTCACCCGCCGCCTGCCGGTGCAGCGCATGGATGAAGTGGGCCACTCCATCGTCGCCTTCAACGGCATGGTCGGCAAGATCGAAGAGGCGTCCGCCCAGATCCGCCAGAAGACCGCCGACATGCAGGCCATGCTGCAGAACATTCCGCAGGGCATCCTGACCATCGTCGATGGCAACAAGATCCACCCCGAATATTCGGCCTTCCTGGAGACCGTGTTCGAGACCACCGACATCGCCGGCCGCGACATGATGGAGCTCGTCTTCACCGGCACCACCCTGGGCGCCGACACGTTGTCGCAGATCGAAGCCATCGGTGGCGCCTGCATCGGCGAAGACGTGATGAACTTCGAATTCAACGAACACCTGATGGTGGGCGAAGTCGAGAAGAAGATGGCCGACGGCCGCGTCAAGATCCTCGACCTGTCGTGGTCGCCGATCACCGACGACAATGACATGGTGATCCGCCTGATGCTGTGCGTGCGCGACGTCACCGAACTGCGCCAATTGGCCGCCGAAGCCAACGAACAGAAGCGCGAGCTGGAAATGATCGGCGAAATCCTGGCCGTGGCGCCGGCCAAGTTCGCCGAGTTCATCGGCAGCTCGCGCCGCTTCCTGGAGGAGAACGAGCAGATCGTTCACCAGAACCCGGACGCCACCGCCTTCGCCATCGCCAAGCTGTTCCGCAACATGCACACCATCAAGGGCAACGGCCGCACCTATGGCCTGCTGCACCTGGCCAACGTGGTGCACGATACCGAACAGCACTACGACGACCTGCGCCATGCCGAGACCGGCGCCGTCTGGAACCAGGAACATCTGTTGCTGCAACTGGCCCAGGTGCGCGAGATCATTGACCGCTACGCGCGCATCAACGACGTCACGCTGGGCCGCGGCGCCACCGCCCAGGCGGCCGATGCCGGCCCGGGCTACGAACGCCATGTGCTGACCATCGATCGCAAGCACATCCAGGAAAGCCTGCTGCGCCTGGAGAACGTCAATACCGCTAACCTGCATGAACTGGTGACCGTGCGCAACGAAGTGCGCCGCACCCTGCGCCTGCTGGGCACCGAGACCGTGCAGGAGGTGCTGGCCCCGGTGACCGATTCACTGCCGGCGCTGGCCGCTGATCTGGGCAAGTCGGCGCCGGTGGTGCAGATCGAAGACAACGGTTACGTGGTACATAGCTTCGCCTCGCCGCTGCTGCAAAACGTGTTCATGCACCTGATCCGCAACGCCATGGACCATGGCCTGGAAGACGCCGAAGAACGCGCTTCCAAGGGCAAGCCGGCGGCTGGCTTCATCAAGCTGGAAATGGGAGTGATGGACGACATGTTCCAGATGGCCCTGTCCGACGACGGCCGCGGCCTGGCGCTGGAGCGCGTGCGCCAGATCGGCATCGAGAAGAAACTGATCAGCGTCGATCAGGCCCTGAGCGACGCCGAGATCGCCCGCCTGATCATGCAGCCGGGCTTCTCCACCCGCAGCGAAGTGACCGAGGTGTCCGGCCGCGGCGTGGGCATGGACGCGGTGCTGGACTTCGTGACCCGCGAACACGGCAAGATCGAGATCCGTTTCACCGACACCGCCGAAGGCGCCGCCTTCCGCCAGTTCCAGATCATCGTGATGCTGCCCGAGAACGTGGCAGTGGAAGTGGACGGCATCGACGTGCCGTATCCGGTGGCCGGCCAGGAGCACGCGCATGCGGTGCACCTGCCGCAGGGCGGCGATACGCAAGTGGCCTGATCCCGGAAGGGGGCCGGTGGGCAGTGACGATGCAATGGGAATGATGCAGGAATGACTTTCATGTGGAACTCGATACTTTTCCTGGCGCTGGGCGCCTTGCTGGCCGGCGCGCCGATGGCGTTCCTGTGGAACCGCCAGAAGGCCCGCGCGGCGCGCATGATCGACCTTGAACAGGTCGAAGCCCTGAAGCGCAGTGTGCAGGAAACGCTGGAAGAACAGCAGCGCGACGTCGCCGGCCACCAGCAGCAGTTGGAGGAGCAGCGCCGCGACGGCGAACGCCGCGTGGCCGAGATGCATCGCGAAAGTGCGGAAATGATGTCGCGCCTGACGTCGCAGAACTCCGAAAGCATGGCGCGCGTAATGGAGAACTGCGACGCCTCGCAAGACACCATCGCCAAGCTGCTGGGCCTGATCCGTACCTTTGAGCGCTGGCACGACGACATGAACGTGCTGATTTCGCATAACCGCGAGATGCATCGCAAGAACGACGAGTTCGCGCTGATCGTCAACCAGGTCATCATCGTCGCGCTCAATGCCTCCATCGAAGCGGCCCGCGCCGGCGCACACGGCCGCGGCTTCGCGGTGGTCGCCGCCGAAGTGCGCGACTTGGCGCAGCGCGCCGAGAAACTCTCCAAGAGCTATCGCGCCAACCTGTACCAGAACGACCTGATCACCACCACCACCTTCCAGGACCTGCAGGCCGGCGGCAAGATGATCATGGGCGCCGTCATCGGCCTGGATCTGATCAACAAGAAGACCAGGGACGCGCTGGCCGAGGCGGCTTGAACATGGGCGAGATGATCAGCCAATCGGCCAAGGACGGCTTCGACACCTTGCTGCAACAGGCGCTGAAGGCCAGTCTGGTGCCGTCCGAGACCAGCGCGGAGATCTCGGTGATCGAGGATGTTTCCGCCATCAGCGAGAAGAAGATCGTGGTGCTGACGGTGTCTTCCTATCTGTTCCGCCTGATGGTGATGTTCTATTTCACGCCGGATGCGGCCACCAAGGGCCACTTCGCGCGCCTGAACCGGGTCGATCCGGCGGAGATGGGCGAACAGGCCTTCATGGACGCCATCGCCGAATGCGGCAACCTGTGCTGCGGCATCCTGAACCGCGACCTGGGACGCTTCTTCCCGCATCTGGGGATGTCCACGCCCAATGTGATCGACAAGAACTGCGCGGCCTACCTGCAAAAGCTCAATTGCGCGCATATCCAGCATTTCGCCGTGGATATGCCGGAGTCGCCGCGCTTCCACGTTTCGCTGTGCATTTCGGCCTATGCCGAGATGGATTTCGCGGTGTCGGCCGACGAAGACGAGGTCAGCACCGGCGAGCTTGAGTTGTTCTGAAGTGCTGAACGCATTTTTACGCCATCTGACATACGGGGAGAAACAGTGAGCGTAGATTCCGCAATCACCAGCAAGGTGCTGGTGCTGGACAAGGATGCCGACTGCTACGGCACCATCAAGTCGTTCTGTGAACGCAACAACCTGGTCGGCCTCAAGGCGCATGAAGAACATGTGATGGCGGTGCTGCGCAGCAACGTCGATCTGGGTGGCGTGATGCTATCCGAAAGCCTGGCCGGACTGGGCGAGGGCGGCCGCGGCCTGGCGCGACGCATCCACGAGATCCGTCCGGAACTGCCGATCTTCCTGCGCCGCCGCCGCGAGGCTGCCCCCGATGAAGAGATCGACGCGCGCGAAGCCAGCCTGTTCAGCGCTATCTATCGTATTGACGACATCGACCAGCTTGCGCCGGCGGTGGCTTCGTCCATCTTCAGCCAGAGTTATCCCAACGCGCTGGTGCGCGGCATCGCCGAGATCAGCCGCATGGTGCTGGAGAGCCAGTTCCCGGCCATGAACGTGGAAATCGAGAAGCCCTATCTGGTGCGCGACCGCATCATCTTCGGCGAGGTGTTCACGCTGATCCCGCTGGAAAGCAGTTGGTGCCGCGGCTACATGATGCTGCAGGCCGAACAGCTGGCGTTGCAGGCGCTGGTGCCGGGCGAGTCAGAGGATTTCCGTGATCTCAACAATGCGCTGGGCGAGGTGACCAACCTGATCTGGGGCTGGTTCAAGAACCGCTTCATCAACCAGTCTCAGCCGGTGCAGCAGCATAGCCAGGTGCCGATCATCATCAATCACCAGCACCGCTACATTTCCTTCGGTTCGGACGACGCGCAGTTGTGCTTCAAGTATGTGCTGACCGGCAAGGAAGGCGGTACGCCGGTGGCGCTGTTGCAGCGCTTCATCTTCAACCTGTCCTGGTCGCCCGAGGATTTCACCGAAAACCAGGCGTCCGTGGAAGAACTGTTCGAATCGGGCGAGCTGGAACTCTTCTGAGCCGGCCAACCCATCTTCATTCACCCATCATCATCGAGAGAGAATTCAACATGGCACAAATCCTGGTAGTGGACGATTCGAGCACCGTGCGCGCCGAAGTCGGCGATTTCCTGAAGAAGAACGGCCTGGACGTGGCCCTGGCCGTGGATGGCCGCGACGGCCTGAACAAGCTCAAGGGCGATCCGGCCATCAAGCTGGTGGTGTCCGACGTCAACATGCCCAACATGGATGGCCTGACCATGGCCGAGAAGATCCGGAGCGAATTGGGCAACGCCAGCGTCAACATCATCATGCTGACCACCGAGAACTCGCCGATCATGAAGGAACGCGGCAAGGCGGCCGGCATCAAGGGCTGGATCGTCAAGCCGTTCAAGGGCGACGCCGTGTTGCCTACCTTTAAGAAACTGGTGGGCGCCTGAGGGCATTTGCCGCGGTTCAAGTCCGGCAGCGTCGCCAGCGGGGGCTGGGGTCATGCCGGCGGGCATCATGAGGCCGAGCGCCGATGCCTGTCTCGTGGGGCTCGCCCTTGGCGAGGAGGGGGAAACGAGCGCGCCGGTGCGGTAACGGGGCCGGCGCCGCTTGTTCGGATGCATGCGCCGCCATTGGGCGGCGTTTGCTTTGTGCGCCCAGCATGGGCGCACTCCTGCGGGTGCAAGTCCCGCCATGAGCTGGTCACAGTGAATGAAGTGAAGCGCAACTGCATGAGGGTGACCGAGTGTGGGAAGGAAGCGTGGAGCGTAAATCGCGAGCCGATGAACAAGAATCGCATAGAAGGCGC
>WNDX01000060.1 GCA_009914615.1 Herbaspirillum frisingense | reverse complement strand
GGCTGCACTCGTTTCGGCGCCTGAAGATTCGTTACGAACGCTATGCTCATATCCACGAAGCCTTCCTGTCATTGGCTTGCGCCTTGATTTGCTGGACCCGGTTAAAACAACTTTTAAAATAATTTCGCAACAGCCTCTAAGAGACACAACTCAAGGAACGACCATGAAAGAGCAGGTAGTCGTCCGCCTGGACGAAGACGTGTACCGGCAGTTGGAGCGCACCCTCGTTCCGCCTGTCGTCACGAACGACACCACCGGCATCCTCGCCGGGTACCAACTCGGGGTACAGGATGTCCTCCGAAAGCTGCGAGATGGATTTACGGCTTCGCGCTAGTTGGACTGAACCCGAACTCGCCGCCATCCGCCATTCACTGTTCGTTCGCTATCAGGCCGCAGACAAGTATTGGGTTCAGCAAATTGATCCCGATTATGTCTATGGCCTGATCGAGTCCGGGGGAATTCCCGCAGTGATTACCGAGGGCTATCTGATCGTCTTTGACGTGTCCATCCCTTGGCATAACCCGAATGTCCGTGTGCTTGACGAGCGCATGGTTCTCCGCATCTCACCAAATCCCGGCAAGTTCTCCTCAGTAGTTACTTCCCTCGACATCCTCGCCAAAGCCTACGAATGCCACGCGATTGCTGTCGGCGACGCGCTACAGGGCGACTCGCGGTTAGAGCGTGTGTACGAGCGGTACGGGTTCGCCAAGCAATGCAATCAATTGATGAAAGGAACGCCCTATGGGTAAAGTAGCAAGCTTCGGTAGCAGCATCATGAGTTCGGTCGGCAAGGTCTTCGGTGTCGATCCCGGAGCACAGCAGGACGCCATCACCAAGGCCGCGCAGGAACAGGCGAATGCCACCCGCGCAGCCGCAGAAGCACAAGCCACGGCGACAACCCAAGCCGCGCAGAACCAAGCTGCGCAGTCTGCGGCGCAGGCGCAGGCAGCAGCTAACGCGCAGAGCGCAAGCATTAACCAGCAGGCTCTGGCGTCCCAGATTGCCAACAGCACCCCAGCACCCGAGGCAGCAGCCAAGGTTGACCTGTCGTCCAGCTCCGCAGACTCCAGTGATCCTCGCCGGAAGTACACGGGCGGCGCATCGTCCGGTGGCGGCGGTGGCTCTGGTGTAGGCATCAAGCTGACCTAATGCGCTACACCGCCGAGCAGGCATGGGAGGCTGGAGCACTAATCCGGCTTCCCTTGCTGACGCGGTGCGAGAAATACGCCGCGTTCACCCTCCCCACTATTTGCACTCCTCACGGCTACACCGAGCAATCCGACGAGCTGCAAACCGACTACCAGTCGTTTGGTGCGCAAGGCACCAACAACCTCGCCAACAAACTCATGTTGGCTTTGTTCGCGCCATCCCGGCCGTTCTTCCGACTGGACATTCCCTCAACCCTAGTACAGCAACTCATGGATCGCGGCGGCTTCAACCAAGCCGACCTCCAGTCCAAGCTATCCGTCGCCGAGACGAACTGCATCAAGATGCTGGATCAGATGGGCGTTCGCCCGCAACTGTATTTGGCCCTGAAGCACCTGATCGTGACCGGCAACTGTCTCGTAATTCTGGGCAAGAAGGACAACGTGCCTCTGCGCGTGCTGGGCCTGAAGCGATACACAGTGAAGCGATCCATGTCCGGCAAGGTCATCGAGATTGTCATCCACGAGAAGGTACGCTTCGATGAGCTGGATTCGGACATCCAGAAGGCGCTGCTGAAGGCGCACCCGAAGAAGTACCAGGGTTTCGACCCGAGCAACCCGGCCACCTGTGGTGAGGTGAAGTATTTCACTTGGGTGCGCTGGGACGGTACCGCCAAGTACAACGTCTCGCATCACGTCGATGACATGGACTTGCCTCCCGAGTTTAACGGCTCGTACACCGACCAGACACTGCCGTACCGAGTCCTGACGTGGGAACTCCACGACGACAACAACTATGGTACCGGCCTCGTGGAGCAATACTCCGGCGACTTCGCCGCGCTGTCGGCTCTGTCCGAAGCAGAGGTCAAGGGAGCAATCCTCGCCTCCGAGTTCCGCTGGCTAGTCAACCCTGCCGGTAGCACCCGCCCCGAGGACATTGAAGCGTCCGACAACGGCGCAGCCCTGCCCGGCACCAAGGACGACATCGTTCCGCTGGTATCCGGTACTGGCGCGTCCATGCAGTTCGTGGACACCGTAGCCTCGAAGTACGTCAAGCGTCTGGGTTCCGGGTTCCTCATGGGTTCCTCCGTGATCCGAGATGCCGAACGCGTCACTGCTGAAGAAGTCCGCCTCCAAGCGAACGAGCTGGAGACATCCTTCGGTGGCGTGTACTCCGTGCTGGCTGTGAACTTCCAACTCCCTCTGGCCTACTGGCTGGTGAAGCTCTCCGGCGTCAAGCTGGAAGGAACGGCCATCGAGCCGACGATCATCACCGGTCTGGACGCCCTGTCCCGCAATGGCGACTTGGACAACCTGAAGCTGTGCATCCAAGACCTCGCCGCCCTCTCCGGCCTCCCTCCGCAGGCCCAGTTCGTCCTGAAGATGGATGTCATCGCCCGAGCAATCTTCACCGGTCGTGGCGTCGATGCATCGCAGTACATCAAGTCCGCGCAGGAACAGCAGGCCGACATGCAGTCCCAGCAGCAAATGGCCCTTGCCCAGCAAGTGGCCCGCCCCGTCGCCTCCGCCGTCATGGCAGGCCAACCTTCACCTCAATAAAGGAAACACATGACCACTGAAGCTACCGCCGCACCAGCAGCCGCCCCCGTCGCTGCACCTGTCGCTACCGCGCTGCCCGTGGCGGCCCCTGTAGCAGCTCCTGCTGCCGCGCCAGTCGAAGCCCCTGCGGCCACTCCGGCTACTCCCGCCACCCCTGCGGACGCAGGCAAAGGCGAAGCGCCCGCCTTCGGTGAGGCGACTACCTACCAGCCCACCGGTGACAGCAATCTGGACTTGGCACTGGCCTTTGCCGGTCGTCACGGCCTCGGCCCGGAGCACCCGGCAATGGTTGAAGCCACCAAGGGCAACTTCTCGCAAGTGAAGGCGCTGATGGCCGAAAAGGGCATTCCGGGTTGGGAGGCGCATATCGCGCTGGCCGAACAGGGTTTCGCTGCGTTCACCAAGGCCGAGGCCGAGAAGACGCTGGCTATCCAGCAGGATTGCATCCGCGCAGCAGGCTCCGAGCAGGAATGGGGCAACGTCCTCCAGTGGGCCTCCGTGAACGCCGAGCCGCACGAGAAGACCGCAGTGAACGCCGCACTGGCCCAAGGCGGTGTCGTCTCTCAGGCAATGGCCGCTTTCCTCGTTCACAGCTACCGCAACGCTCCGGGTACCACGCAAGAGCCGCAGCGACAGGCAGTCAACCAGAACTCCGCTGGCGGCGGAGCGCCGGCATCTGCCAGCGGCCCGCTGTCTCCTGCCCAGTACGCCAAGGAAGTCGCCGCGCTGGCCCGTCAAGGTGTCATCGAAGGCTCCCGCGAGTACGCGGCCCTGCGCCAGCGACGTGCCATGTGGCGCGGCTAAGTAGTCCTCTTCCCTCCCTCCGGGCCGCCTTGTGCGGCCCTTTTTATTTCCGCTCGGTATTTCGGTCACCTAAGAGACACACAGAACCGTGTGCTCGTCAACCCACAAAATAAAGGAGCCACATGGCACTAACCTATTCGGGCGTCACCCGCCCCGGCCAGAACCTGCAAACTGGCGATAACCAGCAAACCGGTTCGGCACCAGCCGCAACTAATCCGCTGGAGCTGCATATCGAGGAGTACGGCGGTGTGGTCGAAGGCACCATCGCCCGCAAGTCCATCGTGCGCAACTTCATCCCAGTTCGTCCGGTGCGCGGTACCTCCGTCGTGACCAACTTCCAAGTCGGTGAATCGGCGCTGGAGAAAGTAGTCCCCGGTGTTGAACCGGCTGGCGCTGTCCATCAGGCCGCGAAGGTGAAGCTGGTTATCGATACGCTGGTGAATGCCCGCGCCATCGTCCCGCTGCTGGATGACTTCCAATCGAGCTACAACGCTCGCGCCGCTATCGGCATGGAGCACGGCAAGAAGATCGCCAAGTTCTTCGACCAGTCGTTCCTGATCCAAGCCATCAAGGCCGCACGCATCAGCGACATGTCCACCTACCCGGCTGGCTGGTTGCCCGGCACCGAGCAATCGTTCTCCGCTTCGGGCGACGAACTCGACCCGGCGAAGCTGGAGGCCAAGTTCCTCGACATGTTCGCGGAAATGGAAGAGAAGGACATCGATCCTATCGGCGACGACCTGATTATCGTCACCAAGCCGAAGGCGTACTACACCCTGCTGCAGAACGACCGCCTGGTGGATCGTACCTTCGTCACCGCCGACGGTACCGAAATCACCACCAAGTCGCTGAAGGTGGCCGGTGTACCGATCTACACCTCGAACAACCTGCCGACTACCAACATCTCGGGCCACTACCTGAGCAACGCTGGTAACGGCAACGCCTACGACGGAAACTTCACCAACGTGGTTGCCTCGATCTTCTCGCCCCGCGCACTGCTGGCTGGTGAGACCATCCCGCTGACTCCGGCCGTCTTCTACGACGAGAAGTCCAAGATGTGGTTCATCGACGCTCACTTGAGCTTCGGTGTCGGCCCCAACAACCCGGCCTTCGCTGGTCTGCTGACCGCCAAGTCCTCGTAATCCCCATAAGCCTCGGCTCCCTCACACGGAGTCGGGGCTTTTTTCGCATAAGGAGCACCCGTGGCAATTATCACGAAGTTAGAGGTCGTGAACGCATGCCTGGACACGATGGGCGAAAGCCCGCTGAACGCCATTGACGAGGATCATCCCTACGTCGCTGCCGCCCTGAACAAGCTGGCCTCCTGCAATACGCTGGAGCAAGCTCCGGGCTACTGGTTCAACTCCGAGCTGTCCACCCTCAAGCCCGATCCGAACACCGGGTACATCTACATCCCTGCCGACGCCATCAACGTTGACGCCGGGGACAACAGGATCATCGCCCGTGGTCGTCGTCTGTACGACCGCTACAACGGTACCTACGACATGCGCACGCTCGTGTCCGGTTCCGTCCAAGTATTCCTCGTCCGCGAGGTTCCATTCGAGGACTTGCCCATGCTGGCCCAGCACGTCATCTCGGCGCGCACCCAGTTGGACTTTCAAGAGTCTTTCGACGGCGACTCCCAGAAATACAACAAGCTGGGCGGCGCATACCAGCGCGCCTACGTCACCCTCAAGGCCGAGAACATCCGCAACCAGCGCACCAATATGTTCAACACGCCCAGCATCCAGCAGAAGCTGCGGCTGATCCAGCCGATGTCCCGGTTCGCCCGTCGCCGCTGGTAAGGAGATAGATGTCCAAGGTAGTTTCAAGTTATCAATCCGTTGTGCGCGGAGTGTCTGAACAGGTTGCCCAAGACCGACACTCAGGCCAGCACAGCGAGCAAGTCAACATGGTCAGCGATCCAGTGACTGGCGTAGCCCGCCGCCACGGTTCGATCATGATGGACGAGAAGCTGGCCCTCTCTGGGAAGCTCACAGCCTCACAGATCGACTACGCCCGGAACTACCGGGAGTACAGCTTCTATATCAAGGGGACGGAGTACAGCATTGTGTACATGTCCGCCGAGCGCAACAGCGCCGACACCCTCCCCTTCTGTGCGGTGCTCAACAAAGACACCGGCAAGTTCCTCACCGTGAACTACACGGACAAGCAGGCACTGCTCCCGTGGACACACGGTGGCATCTCGGCCCTCACCACTGTGGGCCAATTCGTGGTCATGGCAAGCAACTCGCTCGGCCCGGACTACACCATCACCGACAACATCAAACCGCTGGCGGATCACGGCGTGGCATGGGTACGCGGCGGCGCATACTCCCGAACCTTCACTCTGAAGCTGACACGGGCCTCGGATGGCAAAGCCTTCAAGGCCACCTACACCACTCTCTCTTCCTCGTATCCGAACCTGTTGGACACCTCGGACGTTCCGCTGTATCTGGACGCCCCGACGAATACCAACTTGAACAAGGACTATCAGAAGACCGTCAATGATCGGGTGAACGCCTACAACTCCGCCGTGAATAAGTGGATCGGCGATGCAGCAGTCTCTGTCCAGCCGCAGAACATCGCGGCCAAGCTGGCGAAAGCACTCAAGACCGCAGGCTTCACTACCGTGAGTACCGCAGGTGGTTCCATCTGCCTGAAGGATTGCTCCAGCCTGTCGGTGGACGACGCTGGCGACGGCACCCTGTTCCGTGCCGTGCTGGGCCAATTAGACGACCCTGCGAAGGTCTCCAGTATCCACTACCCCGGCAAGGTCGTCCAGATCAAGACCAATGGCTCCAGCACCATGTACTACCTCAAGGCCGTACCGGACGATCCCAGTGTCAAGGACTGGCAGACCGTGACGTGGGAGGAGGCCGCAGCCCAGACCGTAACCCCGACCGTGGCCTTTGCCACCTTAGCCATCTCCGCAGACGGGCAGAACGCATGGATCGGGCAGAACGCCAAGGCGTTAAACGACGTGGACGCCACATGGAACGTCCCCGGTTACGTGCCGTCCACCGTTGGAGACATCGAAGCCGTGGGCCAAATTCCGTACTTCTTCGGGAAGCGCGTGACTCTGCTGACCTCCTTCATGGATAGGCTGGTGATCGTATCCAACGGCGTCACCTTTATGTCGCGTGTCGGGGACTACTTCAACTTCTTCCGCAAGAGCATGCTCACCGTGGAGGACGACGACCCCATCGAGGCATACGCCCTCGGCGCGGAAGACGACATCATCTCTAAGTGCGTGACCTACAACAAGGACTTGTTCATGTTCGGGCAGCGCAAGCAGTACACCATCTCTGGCCGGGCAGTCCTGACGCCTAAGACGGTAGCTGTGACCACGACCGCATCTGAGCGTGACTCCATGTACGCCCAGCCTACAGTGGTCGGAAACCTGATCTACTACGGCAAGTACAGCCCGCAGGCCAACATCAACGGCCCCAGTCCCTACGTGGGCCAGATTGACCAGTTCCAGCTCGGTTACTTCCAAGACACGCCAGAGACGTACCGCGTCTCTCAGCAGCTCACCCGGTACATCCGTGGGCGGCCTATCGAATTGGTCAGTATCAGCTCCCCGGCAACCCTGTTCGTCCGCACTGACGGTAACGACTTCGGCTGCTACGTTTACAGCTTCATCGACGCGCCCGGCTCACAGCAGCGGCAGTTCGATGCATGGTACCGCTGGGAATGGAGCGAGAACGTGGGACGCATCGTAGGAATCACTTCCTACAAGAGCACCATGTTCGCCTTCCTGCTCCGCACGGATGGCACCGATACGTACTTCGCCTGCGATCAGTTCGTCATGGACTCCAGCCTTTCGGCCTTCCCGTATCTGGACGCAATGCGTAGCGCGGATCACCTCTCGACGGGGACAATCATCGCGGCCAAGCCAGACACCTTCATGGACGTGGCGACCGCCATCGACGCTACCCAGGACGAGTTCCTACTTGGTTCCGAGTTCGCCGAATACGGCGCATTCCGTGACGACTACCCGACTATCCCCGATTCGGCCTTCTGGACTGGCTTCCAGTACGACGCCTACGTTGACCTGACTCCACCATTCGTGCGTGACCAGAATGACCGGGCCATCGTGAACGGGCGACTCGTAGTGAACCGGTACTCAGTCTCCGTTACGGAGACCGCAGGTCTGGATGCATTCCTCACCGCCGTATCCACCACGAAGCAGGTTCTCTCCTTCAACGGTCGGCGTGTGGGCCGCAGCAACAACGTCGTGGGTCGCCAGCCCGTGACCACCACTTCTTTGAACGTCCCGGCTGGACGAGCCAACACCGAGCACTCCTTGCGCCTGCAAGCTCGCCTGTGGTTCCCCATGACCATCTCCGCTATCGAGTGGGTCGGACAGTTCTTTAACAACGCACGGCGCGTGTAAGGAGAATCAATGGGATGGGCAGCACTCGCCAAGGCGGCGATGGACTTCACGGGCAGCTACTTGCAGGCCCGTACCCAGCACAGCATCAGCTTGGCACAAGGCATCATGGACGATGCCAATACGTATTCACAGAACCTCGTCAACAACGCCAACGCGGACGCGGCCAACCTGACCCGGCAGGGCCAGAACAAAGTCGCAGCCGCCGAGGCATCTCTCGGGAACGCGCAGCGCAGCATCAGCAATCAGAACAAGCTGAATGCCGCAGGCTCCCAGCTCAACACCCAAGCCCAGAACTTCGCTCGTCTGCAAGATCAGATGACGCGGGGCGGGCTGGAAGACAGCCTCCGGGCGTCCGAGCAGATGGGCGCGCTGCACGCTCAGCAGGCCGCCTCGGGTACCGGAGGGGCATCCGCAGCGATGATGCACGCCACGCTGGCGCTGTCAGTGGCGCGGCAGAACACCTCCCGAGACAACAACCAGCAGTACACGACCTACGACATGCAGCAGCAGCGCATGGGCCTGATCCAGAACACCATCGGTAGCCTGGACGAAGGGCAGACCTTCGCGCCCATCGACTACAACGTGAACGTGGCCCCGCTGGTGCAGTCGCCGCTCCGCATGGATCAGTTCGCAGGCAGCGCCGTATCTCAGGCGTGGGTCGGTATGCTGGGCAAGGACGCGGGTTCGCTCACTCAGAGCATCGGCTCGTGGTCTAGCGGTAGCTCTGGTAGCAGCAGCGTCCAGACCTCCAACAGCATCAATTACAACGACGGTTGGAGCAACTTCAGTACCCAGAACTTTAGCTCTAACCCCGGCCTCGGCTCGGGCACGTATGACCTCGGCAGCTCTGGTAGCTCCGGTAGCTTCTTCTCGTCCGAATCCTTCAAGGGCGGCAGCTCCGGCTTTTCACTTTCATAAGGAGACACTATGGCAGGGCCACAATCCTTCGCCCTAGACTCGAACGGCAACGTCGTTCTGGGTCAATCGAACCTCTCGTCGCAAGGCGTAGGGACGCAGCTCACGGGTTCCACTGGGTCAGGCGCTGTCCAAGGTGGCGTGGCCTCCCGCAGTCCCGACAACTCCGCAGCACTCGGCGCATTCGCGCAGACCTCGGCGCGCACCATCGACGCGCTCAATAGCCTGACGCAAGGTGCGCTCCAGCCACTGATTGATGCAGAGCGTAAGAAGCAATACTTCGACGGCATGTCCCGTGTAGCGCAGGGCCAGTCCCTGATAGCCATCGAGAAGGAGCAGCCGTGGTACAGCCAAATCTTTGGCCCTTCTGCCACCGTTCAAGGTGCGCAAGCAATGGCCGCGAATACCGCCATCACCCAGTCGCAGACGGACTTCATGAACGACATGCCGGAGCTGCGCAAGCAGTCCCCGGATCAGGTTCGTCAGTACCTCGTGAACAAGGCCGCGAACATCGGCATGACCGGCGATCCGCTGGTGGATGCCACCGTGCAAGCCAAGCTGGCCGAATCGTGGGGGCCGATGCTCAAGACCCACACGAAGGAACACGTCGCGTGGCAGCAGGAAGACATGTTCAACAAGCAGGTCAACATGGGCGTGTCCCTCGGCGTCAACCTGAAGGCCCAGCGTCACGCCAATCAGCAAACCGGCTGGGACGAGAAAGACAAGCAGCGAGAGTACGATAACTTCGTGGCCTCCATGCAGCCAGCGCCCGGTCAGACCGAGCAATCGTGGCGCGGCGCTATGACGCAGATTCTTGACTCGAACCTCAAGGGTGGCAACTTCGATGCCTACAACGCCATCAAGCAGTCCGAGTTGTGGGGCAAGCTGGATGTAGCGCAGCGCGAGCGGCTGGACGCCTCTCTGGAGATGTACACCCAGAAGGACGCACTGACCAACCCCGACACGACCAAGCTATACGAGAACCGCGCAGGCTTGGAGTTCCAGCTTCAGCACGGCACCTCCGGCCTGACGCACGACGCACTTAATCAGCTCCTCGACCGCTTCGACCAGAAGCAGAAGGACTCCACAGGCGGCACCGCCATGTTCAACAATGAACAGCGCGCCCACATGCACAAACTGCTGGACGCGGGCGACCTCGCAATGGGCAAGCAGCTCGCGGCGGCAGGGAAAACCCAAGCGAAGTACGACTCGACCACGGCACTTTTCGGCAAGGCGTTCAACTCCGGCAACGCGGCGATGCTCAAGGGTATCCCTCTGGACGAGAAGGCGGGCGTGGACTTCATGAACGCCAGCTTCGCACAGGAGATTGCCTCGAACGATCCTCAGCGACAGCAGGTATGGTTCGACAAGGCCGCACAGGTCAGCCATGACCCGAAGATGCGCTCGGCCAATCTTGAGGGTATCTTCCAGACTCAGCTCGCCCCGCTTATGTCAGGCAACGGCCCGGCCACTCCAGCTATGGCCCAAGCCCTGAACTTCGCCAGCATGCTCTACCACTCCCCCCGTGGTGGCGCGGGTGCAGTCGCGGCCTACATGGATGGCGACACGGCCCCGAAGGTCGTAGCGATGCTCCAGTCCGGCGCTGACCTCCAAGACCCGAAGCAGCTCCAGCAGATGCGCGAGCTGATCGCCCGTGGCTCCGGCGCAGTGGTGCAGAAGACCGACAAGGATGCTGCTACCGCATACGTCTCCCAGCAAGACCCCGGCTGGCTGAAACGGATCACTCCGTTCTTCGGCGGCCCCGGCTCCCTGACCCAGTTCGACCTGAACGACGGGAACAAGCAGGCACTGGCCGAGCAAATGGCCCCGAAGATTGCCATGTATGGGAAGGCTTACAACATCCCGGCCAAGGACGCAGCCCCGATGGTGCTCCATGACCTACTCCAGAACGCGGACATGGTACCGGGTGCATTCGTCTTCCATAACGCAGCAGTCCCCGGCGACACATCGTTCGCCTCCGCAGTGAACCGGGTAGCACCGGGCATGGGCCAGCAAGGTACCGAGCTGTACCAGCGCACTATGAAGGAGATGATCGGCGAGAAGCTGACCGAAGCCGTCAAGGCCAAGGGCGGCGACATGTCCCACTTCGACCCCAATGACTTCGAGGTTCGCTCCGGCGAGCAACTGGGCAACGGTCGGCTGATGCTGTTCATGTCCAGCAAGGCTTACCCCGGCCTCCAGATGATTACGCTGGACGCAGGCGCGAGCAAGGATGACCCCAGCGGATTCGCCTACCGTCTGACGAAGAACGCCACCAAGCCTCCTCCGAAGAAGCCCTACCAGTTCGGGCCGGATAACACCTTCCTGACACAAGAACGACAAGCAGCAGCCGACCGAGCATTCGCCAACGGCTGGAAATAACCGAGGGCCGCGCAAGCGGCCTTCTTCTTTTGGAGAACTATGCCTCAACCTACGCAAGACCAATTGACCGCTACCTACAGCAATGACCAAGCATTGGGCCTCCCGCAAGGTACGACCGCACGCCAGCTCGGCGTAGAGTCCTCCTTCAATCCCAATGCCGTCTCGCCCAAGGGCGCGCAGGGCTACGCCCAAGTCATGCCGAAGACGCTGGCTACCCTTTCCGAGAGGGCTGGCCGTCAGCTTGACCCTACCAACTTCGAGGACTCCCTGTACATCCACCGCGAGGTGATGGGCGAGAACATGAAGCACTTCGGCAACCTGCCGGACGCACTCCGCGCCTATAACAGCGGCTGGGACGCGTCCAAGTGGGACAACACCGAGACGAACAACTACGTCCAGAAGATCACCGGCGCCGATGCTGTGACCAAGAAGCTGATGCTCTCCCAGTCCGGCGCGGGCCTCCGCAATCAAATCCTCGCGCAGCAGGCGGGCGACCGCACAGAGCTGGATCGCATGCAGCAGTATGGCGACATGTCCTTGGTGGACGCAGGCACGGCCCAGAGCGGCGCAGAGCTGGCCGCCCAGACGCATTACGCTGGCTTCGGCGAGAGCATGTACCAGACCTTCCAGTGGGACACCGTGACCGGGCGCATCGCCGACCTGTTCCGTCAAGAAGCCCCGGAGGAAGGATTCCAGGCATCGCCGGAGATGGTGCAGAACATGGCCCAGAACGCCCCGCTGGTGTACCGCAATGACGACCTCCGCAGCTACGTCCAAGGGGCTGACAGCACCCGCGAATGGGACAGGCGCATGCAGTGGGCCACCGAGCGCGCAGACTTCCAGCAGCGGGCCGCGAATACCAAGGGCTGGCGCGCAGGCGCGAACGGCGTAGGCTCCCTAGTGGCAGGCTTCGCTGATCCCGTAACCCTGTTGGCTACGTGGGGCGCAGGCTCTGTCGTGGCAGCAGCTCGTGGTGCATACGTCTCGGCAGAAGCAGCCAGCAGCCTCCGCGCTTACGCAGGCGCTGCCGCTGGCGGTGCTCTGGGTAACATGGCCGTATCCGCCGCAGTCACGAAACTGTCGAATCAGGAAGTACACTGGCCCGAGATGTTCCAGCAGGGACTGACCGGCGCAGTGTTGGGCGGTGCAGGCCACTGGGTCGGCAATCGCTTCAACGTGAACCGTGGGGCCACTCGTGGCGCAGAACTCACCGATCACGAAGTCATCCAGCGCAACATTGACGAGGCAGGCGCACAGCCTCCGGGCAATCGTGGCCCCGGTACGTTCAATTCCGACGTGTCCGATACCCCGGCCTACGGCCCCACTGGTGGCCTCCAAGCCCCGGCAGTGGAACTCCCGCTGTCCCGCATGGATGAATCCGCCCGTGTGGGCTACCACGTAGAGCCGACCATTGCCGATCCACGCTACCGCGAGCTGCATGGCTCCGGTGTCGTGACCGAGCTGCGCTCCGCAGAGGACGTGCGCAAGGTGTCGAACTTCCAAGCCCGCGCAGGCGAGGACATCCCGGCCACGGCCAAGGCGTTCTACTCCCCGCAGGAGGATCGTGTCTATGTGTTTTCCGACCGTCTCTCCGCTGCTGACCGTGCCGACCCTACCGGCCTGCTGATGCATGAGGTCGGTGTCCACTACGGGCTGGAGCGCACCATCGGCACCGAGCGTTACAACCAGCTCGCACAGGCCATCACCGAGAGCACCGACCGCCGTGTGCAGGAGGCGCTGGCCCGCGTCCCTGAGGGTACCAATCCCGCCGCCCGCGTGGAGGAGACTCTGGGCTATCTGGCCGAGCACAATCCCAAGCTGTCGGCGTTCCAGAACGCGGTGTCCTACGTCCGCAACTGGCTGCGTGAATCCGTCCCGGCATTCGACCGCATGCGGATCACCACGAACGACGCCCTGCGCTACATTCAGGGTTCGCTGGAGAACGTCCGCAAGAACGGTACGCTGTCCGAGGTGAACGCCGCCACCGGCCAGAACCTGTACTCCGTGGAACCCATCCGCGACTCTCTGCGCCTCGGCCCTAGGGCTGATGCCTTTAAGGCACAGATGGACAACTGGCAGGAGGTACTGCCGGAGGAGACAGCGCAGCTCCGCAACCGCGCTTCCAATTGGTACGAGTTCACCAAGCAGCTCCCAGTGTACAAGCAGTTCCGCCAGATGTTCGACTCCGTGGGCCTGAAGCTGGGTCAGTCCAAGTCCAAGGGTGTCCGTATGTGGGCCTCCCGACTGGGCGAGGATGCCACCGGGGCGAACCGTCAGCACGCCACCTCGGCGGCCATCGACAAGGAGCGCCTGCAAGCCGGATGGCGCACCGCCGTACTCGAAGCCTGGCATCGACTGCTTCCGCAGATGGTGTCGGATGAAGAGAAGGCCATTCTGTCGCAAGGCCCACTGGGGGGCGCGGTGGAGAAGCGTGTGGGCAAGATGATCGCCCGTGAACGCGAGGCGCACCGTAAGGCCGTGCAGGCCGGGCAGCAGTACACATCCCAAGCATCCCCGGCAGTCCGCCAGATGGCGGGCGTTCTGGACTCCATGTTCAAGGACATCGGAGAGACAGGCGAGCGCTTTGGCGACGTGGGCGCAAGCAACATCAAGAAGCTTGGCTATGTGGGCTACATGCCCTACAAGTTCGACTGGGAATACATCCACAAGATGTACAACGAGAACCCGGCAGAGTTCAACGGTTTCAAGGCCATGATCCGCCAGAGCTACACCGAGGACTTGATGCAGCCGGCCATCGACGCAATGCTGAAGGCCGGCCCGGTTCCGACCTCTGAGCTGGAGGCACTGCGCGTGGCAACGGTGACCCGCATTGAGCACCTGACGGACAACTACATCTCCCAAGTCATCCGTGACCCGAAGTCCCGCATCGACGGGGCCGAGGAAGTGTGGGCCAACATGGCAGCGGACATCCTCCGCGAGCACTGGGAAGGCCAGAACATCGGCTCGCAGGTGGCCGAGAACTTCCGTAAGCATCTGGCCGACCGCATCAACGACCGCGAGCGTCGAGAGTTCGACCTGAACCGTCAGGACGCCAATGGCCGTTCCATGATGGACTACTTGGACACCGATGTTGGCCGCATGGTCAGCAACGCAACCTCGAAGTACGCTGGTACCGTGGCACTGGCGAAGGCCGGGCTGCGCGATGCTACCGACCGCATCGCCCTGAAGGACGCCCTGCGTAACGACGGCGCGGCCCCCGAGGAAATCGACAACATCGACTTCCTGATGCGCTCGCTGGCCGACGAGCTGGGGAACAAGGAGATGGGCGCGGCGAAGCTGCTGCGTCAGGCTGCACACTTCTCAATGATGGGCGGGCTGGGCTTCAACGCGGTTGCCGACCTTGGCTCCGTGGCGGCCACGGTGGGCGTAAAGGGCTTCATGAAGTCCCTCGCAGGGGCGCGCCTGAATCCCGACTCCCCGTTGATCCGAGAGCTGAATCGCACTATGCCGAGCGTCATGGGCATGGATCACCGCTTCCACATCTACGACACCACGGCCAGCCGAGTGCAGCCGGACAACCTCCTCGCACAAGGCACGACCTTTAACCGGGTCATGGACGCTGGCGGCCAGATGGTGAACACCCTCTCGGGCATGAAGCACGTCAACCAGATGGCCCACAACGGCTACCTCCCGGTGATGCTGGAGGACATGCTGGACGCGATCCACGGCAAGGACGGCGGACTGACCCCGGCCCGCTTGGCGGACACCGGCCTGTTCGGTGAAACCGTGACCAAGATCAAGGCCGAGCTGGACAAGCATGCACCGAACCGCAAGCGCGGCGACGACATCAATCTGGACAACTGGGACGACCAGTCCGTGGCGGACGACTTCAAGAACGCGGTACACCGCGCAGCAGGCCAGTCCCTGCAACGTTCCTTCGTGGGTGAGACTCCCCGCTGGATGTCCGAGGGCGTCGTGGGTAGCGTCATGTCTCAGTTCAAACGCTTCGGCATCACCGCAGCGGAGAAGCAGGCAGCACGTAACGCCTTCATCGGCGATGCGAACGCAGTCACCGGCATGGCCTTCGCCACCGCATGGGGCGCAGCCTTGTACTACGCCAAGACCCTCGCAAAGACGGTAGGCATGGACGAGACGCAGCGCGAGAAGTACATGCAGGAGAACATGTCGGGCGTGAAGCTGGCGACCGGCGTAATGGTCATGGTGAACATGTCCGGACTGCTCCCTGACGCCGCTGACCTGACTCAGACCCTGATGGGCGGAGGCTCGCACGCTTCCGGTTCCCCGGTGGCGGCGCTGGGCGCGCTCCAGAACATCACCAAGGGCATCGGCGCAGTCTCGCACGCAGCAGGATCGGCTGTGGGACTGGTGGATAAGCCGGACTACGTGCGCGACTTCAAGACCGCGTGGAAGGTTGTACCGGGCAGCAACACCATCTTCGGCGCGGCTTTGGTGAACAGCCTCTCCGCACCGTAATACCTCTCTACAGGCCGCCTTCGGGTGGCCTGTTTCTTTTCGTCAATACGGTCACCTAAGAGACACAATTAACAAGGAATCCCTATGGCAGCTAACGAACTAGCGCCGTGGATCAACTCGGCGGGAGAGAACGGATACCGGAACTCTATGGCTGAATTCCAAGGCGACGGTAAGACCATCGACTTCGAGTTCAACTTCGCCGGGGGCTACCTCCGACAATCGGATGTGAAGGCGTACCTGTACGACAACACCTCCGGCCTGACTACCGACGTTTCCGCCTCCCTCGTATGGGTAGGCCCGAACACCGTTCAGTACAGCCCCGCGATCCCCGACACGCAGTACATCGTGATCTACCGTGACAGCCAGAAGACCGGCCCGATGGTGGACTTCACCACGAACGCACGCATGACCGAAGCGAACCTCGACCTCGTGGCAAAGCAGGCGATCTTCGTCGCAGCCGAGATGGTTGACCGCTTCGACGCGATTAACTCGTCCAGCTCGGACGCTATCGAACGCTCCTTCACTGCCTTGACGACCGCACAGGCCGCACAGGCGCAGGCGACCGCCGCCGTGACCACCTCAAACAGCGCGCAGACCGCAGCGGCGAACGCCCTCACCAATGCCAACTCGGCGGTGTCTGTGGCGAATAACGCGCAGTCCGTCGCCAACGGCATTGACGGCAAAGCGCAGTCCGCCCTGGACAACTCTGTGACAGCGGTGAATACCGCAAACGCGGCCAATACCACGGCCTCTGGTATCGACGCAAAGGCCACTGCCGCCCTATCGAACTCTGCTACGGCTGTGACTACTGCTAATGCAGCCAGCAGTGCGGCCAACACAGCCGTGTCCACTGCTAACGCCGTGCAGGCTATCGCTCTACAGTTCTTAACCTCCGTCCCCTCGTCCAAGGTAGCAGACGCTATCTACGTGGCTGGGTACGGGCTAATGCGCTGGGTCACTCGCACAGGCACAGGGGCGTACACCGGTTACGAGGCGGAAGATGTAGGCATGGTGCAGTTTGAAACCGCGTCCAGCCTCAACGCACGCGCCGGTTTCGTCAGCTTAACGGGTGACACCATCAGCACCTCAGACACATCTAGCCAAGCCCTGATCGCGTGGGCGCGCCGCTGCGGCCTCGTGGTAGCAAGCGGAAGTTATGTCGTTGGCGCTATGAACTTCGGAGAGAACGGCGATGGCACCCTGAAGCTGCCGGACTTGCGTGGAGTATTCCCCATGTTCGCCTCGGCGGATCGGGCAGAAGGCTCCTTCGGTGCGCAGTCTATCCTCTCCCACACCCACACCGTAACTGTGGATAGCGCTGGCGCACACACCCACTCCGGTGCTACGGACTCGCAGGGTGCTCACGCCCACACTTACGTCTCCGGGAGTCAGGGTGTCGGCTACCAGACGGGTGGCGCAAGCCCGGTGCGGGAAAACGCATACACCTCGGCGACCAGTACCGATGGCGCACACGCCCACAACCTGTCTATCAACACCGCAGGCGCACATACCCACGCAGCAACAGCGACTTCCTCGGGGGGAATTTACAACCGCCCGAACAACATCGCATTTGTAGCGCGCATGCATAAGTAGCACAACATAAGGAACCTATGCTGGACAATATCCCCACCGCCAGCCCCACGGTCAACGCCACAGTTGCCGGTGGGGGTATGGCATGGACTCACATGCATCTGCCTTGGGCGGACATGGTGTCCATCGCAACCTTCTGCTGGGTGCTGCTGCAAATCGCGGCACTCCTCCCTAAAGTCCTGAAAATCTTCCGTAACTGGAAGGCAGGTAAAGGCTGGTCGGATGAGTAAGGCTTCGGCTGACCTCCTCTCCACGCTACACAACGCCGTCACCGTAGAACTTCTACGCCGCATCGCAGACGGCGAGGCCAGCTCCGCCGACATGGGAGCAGCAATCAAACTCCTGAAGGACAACAGCATCACCGCAGAGATTGGCAACAACTCCGCGCTGTCCGAGATGGAGAAGCGACTCGAAGCACTCCGCGCACGTCGCGGCGGCAAGCCTGTCGCAGTCCCTACCACAAGTGCTCCGGTTTCCCCGGAAGAAGTTGATGACGCTCTGGCGAACGCTATGAGCCGTCAGAACTATGGCTCGTGAGTCTCCCGAGAATGCCCTACTCCGAATCTCCCAGCTAGAACTCCTGCAAGACGCGTACCCCAGCTTCGTCCCGTTCTGTCATGACGTGATGATTGAGCTGGGGTTCACGCTCACGGAGATTCAAGAGGACATCGCAGAATACCTTGAGCACGGCCCGCATTACCTGATGATTCAGGCGCAGCGCGGTCAGGCCAAGACCACGATCACCGCAGCCTTCGCTGTGTGGTCACTGATCCACGATCCCAAGTTCCGCGTCCTAATCGTCTCTGCCGGTGGCACGATGGCGAATGAAATCTCGACGCTGATTGTCCGCATCATCATGACGATGGACATTCTGGAGTGCCTGCGTCCCGACCGTATGGCTGGCGACCGCACCTCCGTCGAAGCGTTCGACGTTCACCACTCCCTGAAGGGTCTGGAGCGTTCCCCGTCCGTAGCCTGTATCGGTATCACCGGTAACTTGCAGGGCAAGCGCGCTGACTTGATTATCGCGGATGACGTGGAGTCCGCTAAGAACTCGCTGACCGAGCACCAACGGCAAGCCCTGCTGCAACTGACGCGGGACTTCGCCTCCATCTGCTCCATTGGCCGCATCGTCTATCTGGGCACTCCCCAGTCGATCAACTCCATCTACAACACCCTGCCGGGCAGAGGCTACACCGTCCGCATCTGGCCGGGGCGCTACCCGACCAAGGATCAAGAGGCGAACTACGGCGACATGCTGGCACCGCTACTGCGGCGGCGTATGGCTGCTAATCCGTCCCTGCAATCAGGCGGTGGCCTCCTGGGCGACCAAGGCATGCCTACCGACCTCCAGCTTCCTGCCGGTGTCGAAGGCTTCCTTCAGAAGAAGGAGGCTGACCAAGGCCCGTCCTACTTCCAGCTCCAGCACATGCTGAACACCAAGCTGGCAGATAGCGAACGCTTCCCGCTACGCCTCGCCAAGATCATGTCCGTCCGCATCATCGGCGATGCCTTCCCCCTCACCGTCACGCCGGGCATGCTGGAACACGAGGTCGTCAAGTACGAGGTCAATGGCACGACCTACACGATGGGCGTACCGTCCTCGTTCTCAGAAGACCGCTCCAAGCTGCAAGGCATCGTCATGTACGTTGACCCGGCAGGTGGCGGCAAGAACGGCGACGAAACCGGCTACGCAGTCGTCGGCTTCCTCAACGGCTCTATCTGGGTCTTGGAAGTCGGGGGCATCCGAGGCGGCTACGACGTGGAGGGCTTCAAGTTCCTCGCGTCCGTGGCCCGCAAGTGGAAGGTCAACCGCATCCTCGTGGAGAAGAACTTCGGCAATGGTGCGTACCTGCACACATGGCTTCCAACCCTCCGGGCAGAGTACCCGCACGTAATTGGCGGCGGCTGCTCTATCGAGGAGACGTGGGAATCCGGCCAGAAGGAACTCCGCATCATCGACGTTCTGGAACCCGTCATCGCACGCGGCTCCCTGATCTTCAATGACGACATTGCCCGGAATGAGCAGGCCAGCTTGGCAGGCTACCCGGTAGAGAAGAAGGCCAGCTACAGCATCTTCCACCAGATCGCATTCATCACCCGCGACAAGAACTCCCTTCAGCACGACGACCGCCTGGACGCATTGGCCGGGGCAGTCCGGTACTGGGTGGAGCAACTGGGTATCAACCAAGCCAAGGCCATCGAGCAGCAACGCGCTGCCGAGTTCGCCAAGTGGCAGGCAAACCCTATGGGCTACGCCAACAAGCAAGCCGCACCCCGCAAGGGCGGTTCCTTATTCAACAAGTACAAGAGGTAAATATGAAATACGTTGACCTGCCGAATCTGGCTCTGGTTACTTCCAACCACTTCGACCTGCGTGTGGACTGCGCCCGTGCTATCTCCAACGTGGAGATTCAGGCGTCCCGCGCTGCCTCGGGCAAGGACTCGGCTACCCAGCTCCGCGACTTCTTCCTCGCGTGTGCCAATGCTGCCGACAAGGCCGCTGGTGGCACTGGCACTATCGCGGCTACGACCTCGTAATGCCCCGTCTCTCCCTGCCACCTCGGGTTATCTCGATGGCGGTAGCGGCGAGCATGGCCCTGACCGTCCCGGCTGAAGGACTCCGCTTCTACGCCTACCGCGATCCCGCCGCTATTCCCACCATCTGCTCTGGCCATACCAAGGGCGTGTACATGGGGCAGCACGCGACCCCGGAGGAGTGCCAGCGGTTTCTGGAGGAGGACACGAAGGAAGCTATGGATGCCGTCCTGCGCTACACGGTAGTGCCTCTCAACGAGAACGAGCTGGGCGCATACACCGACTTTACCCTGAACCTCGGCTCCGAGAAGTTCCGCACCTCCACCCTACTCCGATACCTGAACGCCGGTAACCGAGACGCAGCCTGCAAGCAATTGCTCCGCTGGGTCTACGCCGGTGGACAGAAGTATCAGGGACTGGTGAATCGACGGAACAAGGAGTACGCCCTGTGCATGAAACCCTCGGAGATTCAATGACCGTACTGGAACGATGGCTGGCCGCTGCCTGCCTGTGCCTCGTGGCCCTGCTCTCTCTGGAGTGGGTACACGCGGACAAGGTAGCCGCCGACTTGAAGATCACGAAGGACACCCTCGCTGTAGTGAGGAAGTCCGCCGAAGCAACCCAAGCTGCCTACGCCACCAAAGCGAAGGCTCTAGCGACCCTACAGGCTGCGCAAGCAACCCGACAGGAGGAAGTACATGATGCCATCGCACAAAGCCCACTGTGGGCTGCTGATCGCGTTCCTGACGCTGTTTATGACAGCCTGTTCAAGCAATCCCCCGGTTACTCCTCCGAGTGACCTACTGAATGACTGTCCGCACGCCGCTGCTCCCGACCGCACTAACGCTGGCCTAGCCAACTACGTGAAGGCGGAGCAGGACGCGCTGGACAACTGCAACGCTGACAAAGCGGCCCTGCGTGCATGGGCCAGCAAGATCAGCCCAGCCTCTTAGCGAGGTCTGCCGCCATGAGATGAGTGTATCTCTTCAACATGGCGAGAGACTTATGCCCCGTGACACTGGAGACTTCCATCGGATTGAACTGTTTCTCAAACAGCCGACTGGTGGCCTCGTGTCGCAAGTCGTGGAACCTGAAGTCCACCAGCCCGGCCCTGTCCACCGTCTTAGCGAAGGACTGCTTCAACGCCGAGGCCGTCACTCCCTTGAACACCGGCCCGTGTCGCTTGCCGTGGATCATGGGCGCGTCTATCTCCTTGAGTGCTGCTACGGCGGCGCTGGAGAGAGGCACACCTCGGCCCTCACCGTTCTTTGTCACCGTGAGATGGATCACTCGTTTGTCCAGGTCGATGAACTCCCAGTCCAGCCCGATAATCTCGGATTGCCGCATGGCCGTCTCCAAGGCGAGGGTGATGCAGACTTCGAGGTACCCGTTCCGGGTGGCCTTACACGCAGCCCTGAGTGCTTGCTCCTCCTCCGGCGAGAGCCTACGTGTTCTCCCAGGATTGGCCTTGGCACGAGACACCTGTGAGACAGCATTGTTTGGCATACCGATAGACCACTCCTTGCGGGCAATCTCAAGGACATGGTGCAGGGTGGCTAGGTCACGGTTCACGGTAGCCCCGGACTTCCCTGCGGCGATCCGCCTGTCCCGGTACTCGGCTACGGCCTTGGGCGTTAAGTGGGCGACGGCGAACTGGCTGATGCGGTCACGCTCCATCGCCTTGATACGGATACCCTCGACCTCGGCCCCCTTCTTTTTGGGAGTAACCTCTTCTCGGTACCGGGCAAGGAGGCGACCTACAGTCCATTCATCGGCTGCGCGGGTGTCCACGAAGACGCCGCGAGACATCTCTGCCTCTCGTTCCGTGATCCACTGCTGGGCGTCTGCCTTGGTGTCGAAGTTCTTGGAGAGAGCTGGGAATCCGGTCTTGCGAACCCGAGCTTGGTAGGTGGTGCGACCTTTGTTGTCGTCGCGCTTTTGAATAGTACCCATGTAACAAAGCCTCCTTCAATTGAGGAGGTCATTGTCTCGGGTTCACCTCGCGCTGTCAATGCAGTGCTGAGAGAGCCCGCTGAATCCTGGTGGAAAGTGCAAGGTTTGAACTTGCGACCCCTGCAGTGTGAATGCAGTGCTCTACCACTGAGCTAACCTTCCATTTGACCGGCGTTTTGTGTTGCTTGCCAATCGAGATGTGAGATTATGGCAAACAATTCGGACTTGGGCAAGCACAATATAAACAATTGCCTTATTTCCCGGCACATCCGCTGTCGGCCCGCCACAAAGAGGGCTTTCCTGTCCGGCTCATCAGGCCGGCGGCGCGGCGTCAACGGCTTCCGGCGGCGGCGGTTCGAAGCGCCAGACGCAGCTGCCCTTGACTTCCTTGTCGAGCTGGTTCAGCACGTCTTCATGCAAGCCGAGGTCTTCTTCGCTGGCGGCAACCACGATCACCTGAGCCATCGGCGCCAGTTCCATCGCGCCTTCCCCGGTGCCCACTTCCTCGCCGCCGGCCAGATCCATGGACAATGAATTCTGGCCGCGCGTCATGGCCAGATAGACCTCGGCCAGCAGCGCCGCATCGAGCAGGCCGCCGTGCAGGGTACGGTGTGCGTTGGAGATGCCGTAGCGGTCGCATAGCGCGTCCAGCGAATTGCGGCGGCCCGGATGGATTTCCTTGGCCATCTGCAGTGAGTCCACCACTTCTTCGACATGATGCTTGAACGGCGGCAGGCCCAGCAGCGCAAGCTCGGCGTCGAGGAAGCCGACGTCGAAGGGTGCGTTGTGGATGATGATCTGCGCGCCGCGCACGTAGTCGAGGAATTCCGGCGCAATCTGCGAGAAGACCGGCTTGTCGGACAGGAATTCAGTCGTCAGGCCGTGCACCGCCAGCGCGCCTTCTTCGGAGTCGCGCTCGGGGTTGATGTAGAAGTGCAGATTATTGCCGGACAACTGGCGGTTGAGCACTTCGACGCAGCCGATTTCCAGAATGCGGTTGCCGGTGCGCGGCGAGAGGCCGGTGGTTTCGGTATCGAGGATGATCTGACGCATGCTTGCTCCTGCTGTTGCGCTTGGGTGCGATTATGACTTGATGCTGTCCACGCCGCGGTTGGCCAACTGGTCGGCGCGTTCGTTGCCGGCGTGGCCGTTGTGGCCGCGCACCCAGCGCCATTCGACGGTGTGCTGCTGCTGGGCGGCGTCCAGCGCCTGCCACAGGTCGGCGTTTTTGACCGGTTCCTTGCTGGCGGTCTTCCAGCCGCGCGCCTTCCAGCCATGGATCCACTCGCTGATGCCCTTTTGCACGTACTGGCTATCGGTGTGGACCACCACCTCGCAGGGGCGCTTCAAGGCGTTGAGCGCCTGGATCACCGCCATCAGTTCCATGCGGTTGTTGGTGGTATTGCGCTCGCCGCCGAAGATTTCCTTCTCCTGGCCGCCGGCCACCAGCAAGGCGCCCCAGCCGCCCAGGCCGGGATTGCCCTTGCAGGCGCCATCGGAATAAATCTCTACTTTGTCCATATTCATCTATCTCTTGCGTTCTGGCGTTCTTGCGCGGGACTTAACGCAGTCCCGGGCTGGGCCGCGATGATACCCGATACCGCCGGGTCCGACTTGTGAATGCGGTTGGTGACCGGCACGCCGCGCGGCGCCTTGACCTTCTGCCGCGAAAGCGCCGGCCCGATCAGGCGCATGCCGGGCACGCGCTTGATCGCCTGCACGATATACACGGCGCCGAAATACGGCCACCAGCGGTCGCCGGCCTTTTCCATGAAACCGAAGCGGCCCAGCCATTGCTCGGTCTGGCACGGCGGCGCGTAGCAGCCGAAGTGGCCGCGGTTGACTTCCATGTTCAGCAGTTTGAGCCAATCCTTGAGGCGCGGCAGGCGGATGAATTCGCCGTCGCGCGGCAGGAAGTGCGCGCCGGTCAGGCGGCCGGCGGCCTGGCGCATGCCCCACAGGCTGCTGGGGTTGAAGCCGCAGATGATGACCTGCCCTTCGGGAATCAGCACGCGCTCCACTTCGCGCAGCACCTGGTGCGGCTCGGCGGCGAATTCCAGCACGTGCGGCAGCACCACCAGGTCCAGGCTTTGCGTGGCAAACGGCAGTTCGCAGAAGTCGTGCGTGACCACCTGGGGGATTTCCAGCTCGGACTGGTTCTCGTCGGCCGGCATGCTGTTGTCGGTCAGCCAGCGGTAGGGCATGCGGTTGGCCTGCAGCGCGTGGATCTGCGGCGAACCGATCTGCACGGCATTGAAACCGAAGATATCGGCCGTCAGCGCATTGAGGTGGCGCTGCTCCCACGCACGCAGGTATGCGCCGGTGGGCGTCTGCAACCAGGCGGCCAGGTCTATAATTTCCGGATTGTCAGCCATCTATTCTTTCGCGCCTCATGACCGAGCAGCCAGCCATGCCAGCCAAACCGGATCAGAAAACTTCATTGGACGTCCTGGCCGTTCCGGCCTTCAACGACAACTATCTTTGGGTGATGTACAACGGGCGTCATGCGGCCGTGGTCGATCCGGGCGACGCCGGGCCCGTGCTGGCCGCGCTGCAGGCGCATGGCCTGACGCTGGCCGCTATTTTACTGACTCATCATCATGCTGACCATGTCGGCGGCGTGGTCGAACTGGCAAGTCGGGCGGCGAGCGCCGAATTCCCGGCGATCCCGGTCTACGGCCCGGCGCGCGAACAGGACAAGATCGCCGGCATGACCGTGCCGCTGCATGAGAATGACCAAGTCAGCCTGCCGCAATTGTCGCTGGAACTGCGCGTGATCGAGGTGCCGGGGCATACGCTCGGGCATATCGCCTACTACGCCGAAGATGCAAGCCATGGCGGCCTGCTGTTCTGCGGCGATACCCTGTTCGCCGGCGGCTGCGGCAGGGTGTTCGAAGGCACGCCCGCGCAGATGGTGGATTCGCTTGCCAAACTGGCAAGTCTGCCGGGCGCGACCCAGGTGTATTGCGCGCATGAGTACACCCTGTCCAACCTGAAATTCGCCGCCGCGGTCGAGCCCGGCAATACCGACCTCGTCGTCCGGATAAAGCATGAACAAGGCAAGCGCGAGCGCGGCGAGCCCACCGTGCCCTCGACCATCGCGCTGGAACGGCAGACCAATCCCTTCCTGCGCGCCACGCAAAAGGAAATCCTCGATTCGCTGCAAAACGTAGGGCGTTTGACGGAGTTGGACGAAGTTAGTAGCTTCGCGGCGCTGCGAGAATGGAAGAATGTCTACAAATAGCAGGAAGATCCCACAGAATTAGCCTCTAAATCCCGCCAAATCAAGGATTTGGCTTTGTAACAGCGGCCAATTTTTACTTGACTGCGGAAAAGGGTCTTCCGTACACTCGCTCCATTCCCCAATTTCGAGCCCAGCTTTTACGTATTTTTACTAGCTGGCCGCCGCAGCGATTCGTGCTCGGGGGAAATCCGCAGCTTCCGACCTTGCATTGCCGCCAATACTGCCGAACGATTCGATCCTGATGATGTAATCGATTTCCGGCGGGAGGCTCCGAGCTTACTGTACAGCTCTGCAACGGAAGCGCCGCAAGCAAACTTTAGCCTCTGGCACAGGATATCGCCCTCATGCAGCGTATTTTGAAGAAACTCGCCATCGCCGCCCTGTTATGCGCCGGTGCACCGCTGCTCTCCTACGCCAACGACATCTCGATCTACCCCGCCCCCTTCAATGCGATCAATCCGGAACTGGCAGGCAACGCCCTGCCGGGGATGAACGACATCGACATCTGGACGCGCATCCGCAAGGGCTTCGGCATTCCCGATCTGGATAACACGCTGGTGGAGAGCCAAACCCAGTGGTACAGCTCCCGTCCCGACTACATCCAGCGCACCACGGCGCGCGCTTCGCGTTACCTGTTCCACGTCGTGCAGGAACTGGAAAAGCGCGGCATGCCGACCGAGCTGGCGCTACTGCCCTTCATCGAATCGGCGTTCAATCCTGAAGCGCTGTCCACCGCCAAGGCGGCCGGCATGTGGCAGTTCATCCCGTCCACCGGGCGCGATTACAACCTGAAGCAGAACATGTTCACCGACGAGCGCCGCGACGTGCTGGCCTCGACCGATGCGGCGCTGACCTATCTGCAGAAGCTGTACGGCATGTTCGGCGACTGGCAACTGGCGCTGGCGGCCTATAACTGGGGCGAAGGCTCGGTGCAGCGCGCGGTGAACCGCAACCTGGCGGCCGGCCTGCCGATCGACTTCAACACGCTGTCGGCGCAGATGCCCAACGAGACACGCAACTACGTGCCCAAGCTGCAGGCCGTGAAGAACATCATCGCCAACCCGGCCTCGTTCGACATCGCCCTGCCCAAGGTCGATAACCAGCCCTACTTCGTCACCATCGGCAAGACCCGCAACATCGACGTCAAGGTCGCGGCCCAGCTGGCCGAGCTCTCGCTGGACGAGTTCAAGGCGCTGAACCCGCAGTTCAACCGCCCGGTGATCATCGGCGGCGAGGACACCAAGATCCTGCTGCCGGAATCGAACGCCGAGAAGTTCAAGACCAACATGACCAAGTGGACCCAGGCCTTCTCGACCTGGACCGCGCACACCGTCTCCAGCGCCCGCGAGCGCATCGAGACCATCGCCAGCAAGTTCGGCACCACGCCGGAAGTGATCCGAAGCGTCAACCAGATCCCGCCGCGCATGGTGCTGAAGGCCGGCTCCACCATCCTGGTGCCCAAGACCGAGGAAACCACCTCGCTCGATACCGACCTGACGCCCGAGATCGCCGACAACGCCCGCCTGGCCATCGCACCGGACGGCCCCGAGACCCGCCGCATCTACGTCAAGGCCGGCAAGCGCGACACCCTGGCCGGCATCGCCGGACGCTATCGCGTAAGCGTGGCCCAGATCAAGGAATGGAACGGCCTGAAGCGCGATACGCTGGCGGCCGGCCAGAGCCTGCAACTCAACGTGCCCAATGCAACCCGTGCAGCGCCCACCCGCGTGGCCGCCGTGCGTCATGCCGCCCCGGTGCGCAAGGTGGCCGTGGCCAAGGCGCCGGTACGCAAGGCCGCGCCCGCTCCGGCCCGCAAGGTGGCGGCCGGCAAGCCGATCACGCTGGCCTCGGGCAACGGCGCACGCAAGCAATAAGCCATCGGGACCTCCAACGTCCCGCGCAGGAAATCCGGAGGATGCCGGAGGAGACGACAGCGGCCTGGCCGCCAATAATATAAATGCGCTGCAAGCACACAAAGAATCGGGATAGGGGCGGCCAGAACCTGGCCGATCCCCTCCCACACCACCCGGCGTGCGGGTCCGCACCGGGCGGTTCGAGTCGTTGAGGTCAACAGAGCCGAGGTACCCCAAGCCGGTCGAAGTAGGC
>WNDX01000006.1 GCA_009914615.1 Herbaspirillum frisingense | reverse complement strand
CCCTCGGCCAATCGCAACGCATAGGCGATTTGCTCTTCGCTAAATCTCGATCGTTTCATGGCTACTCCTTGCCCGCTTCGGGGCGCTGAGAAGCAACCTTACCTCTAGTTTTGACCTGTACGGATATTCCGGGGGCAGGTCAATCCTCTGCATCAGATGTATAGCGGCCATCACGGCTGGCTGGTGCAGTGGCTGCAGCGCAAGCTGGGCAACAGCGGCGATGCCGCCGACCTGGCGCAGGATACCTATGTGCGCGTGGCCACCGGCCGCACCATGCCCAGGCCGGAAGAAGCGCGCCCGTATCTGGTGCGCATCGCCCATAATCTGGTGATCGACCTGTATCGTCGCCGCAAGCTGGAGGCAGCCTATCTCGAGGCGCTGGCAGCCTTGCCCGAAGCGGTTTCCCCCTCCCATGAAGACACCATGATCGTGCTGCAGACCTTGGGCGCCATCGACTGTGCGCTGGCGGGCTTGCCGGCCAAGGTGCGCGAGGCCTTCTTCATGTCCCAGTTCGACGGGATGACCTACAGCGCTATCGCCGACGCGCTGGGCATCGCCGTGGCCACCGTGCGCAAACACATGCTGACGGCGACCCGCGCCTGCTTCCTGGCGATGCAGGATCCGGGCGCTGCGCCGGCGTCCCGCTGAAAAGAGGCGAACGTCCATGTCCGTGATTTCCTTGCGCCCCAAAAAACGCACGGTTTGCGCCGGCGACGCGCTCGACCAGGCCTTGAACTGGTTCGTGGTGCTGGCGTCCGGGGAAGTGACGACGCAGGAACGCCAGGATTTCACCCGTTGGCTGGAGGCCGATCCGGCCCATCGCCAGTATTGGGAAGCCGTGCGCGGTTTCCAGTCCGCCTTGCAGGGCATGCCGGCGCAGGCAGCCGGGCAGGCGCTGCGCGGCAACACCCGGGCCGCGCGCCCGCGGATATCGCGGCGTCATGTGCTGGGCCTGGTGGGGGCGACCGCGCTCGGCGCGCTGTGCCATGGCGGCCGCCATGAACTGATCGCGCTGGCCGCCCACCACCGCACCGGTGTGGGCGAACGGCGCGAACTGACGCTGCCGGACGGCAGCAGGATGGTCATGGATACCGACAGCGCCGTCGATATCCGTTTCGAGGATGGCTTGCGCCGGGTCGCCTTGCGGCGCGGCGCGATCATGATCGAGACGGCACACGATCCGGTATGGCGCGCCCAGCCCTTCGTGGTCGATACGGCCCAGGGCCGGGTGCGCGCGCTGGGCACGCACTTCATCGTGCGCCAGCTCAGGCCGGACGACTTCTTCGGCGGTGGAGGACTGAGCAAGGTGGAGGTGATGGAAGGCGCGGTGCGCATTTCGCCGCGTCACGGTGTCGACGGAGGCTTGGTGCTGGAGGCCGGGCGGCAAGCCGTGTTCGACGCCGCCGCCGTGGCCGAGATCGCGGCGCTCGATCCCAACGGGCAAGCCTGGATCCAGGGCATGCTGGTGGTGCGCGACCGCCCGTTGGGCGAGCTGGTCGCCGAGCTGGCGCGTTATCGGCGCGGCCTGCTCAGCGTGGATGAGGACGTTGCCGCCATCCGCATCACCGGCGTGTTCCCGCTGGACGGCAGCGACCGCATCCTGGAGGCGCTGGAGCTGGCTTTCCCGATACGCGTTGAGCGCCATACGCGCTACTGGATCAACCTGGCCGCTGCGCCGGAAAAAAACAGCACGCAGCCGTAGCACTTTCCGATTCTCGTTCGTAAAGGAAATGAAGACCTCCATTTCCTAACTCGCCAACGAGGATAGCAAGAATGCACCATCCCGCCGTCCGCTACGGCCTGTCCCTTGCTCAATGCCGCCCGTCGCGGGCGCTGTCCGCCACTTCGCATGTGCCCATGGCCGGCGGCCTGGCGCTGGCGATCGCGGCCACGGCGGTGCAGGCGCGTGCTGCCGAGGCTGTGCCGGCACCGGCCCGGGGCACCGTCCAAACGCTGAGTTACAGCATTCCGGCCGGTCCGCTGGAACAATCGCACTGGATGACCAGCGCCGCACTGTTCCATCTTCAGCGCACCGCTGAATACGTTAACACCGCCAACTACGACGCACAGGACGGCGAGACACGCTACCCGGGCCTGGATCTGTCGGGCCGCGATGACGTCACGCCGGGGCTGTCGCTGAGCGGCGGCGCGATGTGGCTGGACGCCAAATACAAGCAGGCCGCCGCCGCGATGGAAGGCAAGGCGGTGACCGGCGCACCGCGCTTCCAGGCTGCCGCCGCCGTGCGCTACCGCGTGCCGCAAGGGGCTGGCCTGACGCTCAATGCCGGCGGCCGCGATGTCGGGCGCTGCAAGCTCAATGCCACTACCGACCTGGATCTGCCGTCCTACTACAGCGTCGACGTCGACGCGCCATATCGCACGCGCATGGGTGGCAAGGATGTCGGCTTCAACGCCCAGATCCAGATCCAGAACCTGACCGATAACCGCTATTGGGTCTACAACGGCGCCAATTACATTTTTGCGGGGAGCGCCGCGCACGCTCGGTCTGAACGCGCGTGGCGTTTTGATCGCGGAGGGGCGGCCGGATGCCTCGCGAGGCGGTGTCCGGCCATTTTATGCGCGGCGCCTGTCGCGTGACGACAGGGCCTGACAAGGAGAAAACAGATCCAGCCATCCGCCGCATGCGGATCCTTCAACCCGCGGCCCGTGCCGCGAACAACAATAAAACCCAAGGAGTAATGCATGAACAAGCGCGCACACGCGTCCGAAGACCCAGCCTCATCACGCACGGTGGAATTGCTGGCAGCGCTTGCCCCTCAAGAGGGCTACAACCCGACGAGCCTGGCCGAGCTGCGCGTATTGCGCGCCGACCGGCCCTTGCCGCGCATGCCGGTCTTGCAGGGCCCCGGCATCCTGCTGGTGGCGCAAGGCCGCAAGCGCGATTACATCGCCGAAGACGCCGCCGAATCGGATGTCGGCCATTACCGCTTGCTGACGGTACCGTTGCCGTTCTTTTGCGAGATCGAGGCCAGCGAAGACAAGCCGCTGCTGGCCGCGCATCTGCGGCTGGACGGCAAGCTGGTCAACGAACTGCTGCGCGAGACCGAGCAGCGCAGCGTCGAGTTGCCGGCGCCGCGGGCGCGCATCCAGGTCGATCTCGATGCGCACATGAGCGCATCGCTGCAACGTCTGCTGGAAGTGGCGGGCGACGTCACCGAGACGCGCGTGCTGGGCCGCTCGCTGTTGCGCGAGATATTCTTCCGCACGCTGAGCGGCGCACAGGGCGGGGCCTGGCGCGCGGCGTTGAGCGGCAAGGGCCGCTTCGGCGATGTAGCGCGCACGATACGGCTGATGATCTCGCGTCACATGCAGCCGCTGACGGTGGCACGGATGGCGCGCGAGGCCGGCATGAGCGTGCCGGTGTTCCACGTGCATTTCCGTCACGCCACCGGCAGCTCGCCTTTGCAATACCTGAAATCGGTGCGGCTGCACCGGGCGCGCATGCTGATGCAGCGGCACGGTCTGAGCGCGGTGTCTGCCAGCGGCCAGGTGGGCTACGAGAGCGCCTCGCAATTCAACCGCGAATTCAAGCGCCTGTTCGGCCTGCCGCCGGCGGAAGAATTGTTGCGCATGAAGCGCGGCGGCTTCGCCTTGCAGCCGGAAGAGGAGCTGTTCATCCCGGCTTGAAGAGGATATCCGGCAAAAAAGTTACGTTTTGAATTGAATATCAATGGAGTATCGCGCCGCCTCGGAGTAAAATTCAAATGAGAATCGTTTTTATTTGAAGGGTGACGCGCAAGCCGGTCGCGCTTGCCGCCACCGTCCGAATTCCATTGCATTCAACGCAGACATCATGAACATCACGAACAGGAAAACACCGGCTTTGCCGGCGGCGGTCTCCAACTGCCTGAGCAGCGGCCGCAAGCAACTCATGTCGGCCGTGGCGCTGACCGCGTCGCTGGCCTTGGCCAATCCGGCCTATGCCAACTATCTCTGGCTGGAGAAGGACGAGGCCGGTGGCCAGGCGGGCAACCGCTTCCGCGTGTATTCGGGCGAGCTGGCCCAGCGCGACGCGGCCATGCCGAAGATCGACATGCCCAAGGCCTTTCCGGCCGACGCCTCGGCCAGTCTGCCGCTGACCACGGTGGGCGACCACTTGCAGATCGACAAGGCGCCCGCCGCCGGCGACCTGCGCTTTTCGGCGCGCGAGATCACCGGCGCCAACACGGTGGTGTTTTACCAGGCGCGTTACGGCCGCAGCGAGACCAAGGCCGTCAACGACCTGGAGCTGGTGCCGACCACGCCGGGCGGCAATACCTTCCGGCTGATGTGGAAGGGCAGTGCGGTGGCCGCGTCGCAAGTCAACGTGGAAACCTCGGAAGGCTGGCGTCGTGTACTCACGCCCGCCAAGGACGGCAGCGTGACGCTGGGCACGCCGTTCCCGGGGCTGTATGTGCTGGAGGTGACGGCCAAGGTCAACGGCTCCGTCACCATCGACGGCAAGGAATTTACCGATGTGCGCCACGTGGCGACCTTGAGCTTCGAGGTGGCGCACTGATGAACCGCAAGAGGGAGGGTGGGTGAGAGGGGGCAAGAACAGACGCAAGATATTCCTGGGAATGACGCTGGCCGCTACGGCCGGCGCGGCCGCATGGCAGTTCTCGCGGCCGGCGGTCGAATACGATACCGCGCTGATCGGGCGCGGCGACATCGAATCCAGCGTGACCGCGGTCGGCAAGCTGCAGCCGCGCCGCTTCGTCGATGTGGGCGCCCAGGTCTCGGGCCAGATCCAGCACCTGCACGTACAGCCGGGCGACGCCGTCAAGAAGGGCCAACTGCTGGTCGAGATCGATCCCAGCGTGCAAAAGGCCACCGTCGATGCCGGCCGCGCCTCGCTCACCGGGCTGCGCGCCCAATTGGCCGAACAGCAGGCCCAGCACATGCTGGCCGTACGCCAGTCGGCGCGCCAGCGCCAGCTCGATGTCGGCGGCGCCACCCGCGCCGAGGACATCGATATCGCCGATGCAGCGCTATCCACGGCGGCCGCCCGCATTGATCACATCAAGGCGCAAATCACCCAGACCTCCGCTACCGTCCAGGCCGATGAGGTGCGCCTGGGCTATACCCGCATCTACGCGCCCATGGACGGCACCGTGGTGTCGGTCGAGGCGCGCGAGGGCCAGACCCTGAACGCCACCTACCAGACGCCCAATATCCTGCGCATCGCCGATCTGTCGGTGATGACGGTGTGGACCGAAGTGTCCGAAGCCGAGGTGCGCAAGGTGCGCGCCGGCATGCCGGTGTATTTCTCCACGCTGGGCGCCGAGCGCCGCCGCTGGCACGGCCAGGTGCGCCAGGTGCTGCCGGCGCCGCCGTCGTCCGAGGGCAAGAGCGCCGACAGCGCGCTGGCGCCGTCGAGCAACAAGGTGATCGTCTATACCGCGCTGTTTGATGTCGATAACAAGGATGGCGAGCTGATGCCGCAGATGACGGCGCAGCCGCCGCTCCCGCAATCCGATCCGCCGCGCCTGTTGCTGGCCGAACTGCGCGAGGCCGCGCGTGCCGCCTGGCGGGTGATGTGGATCAATCGCTTCCGCACCGGGCTGACGCTGCTGGGCATCGTCATCGGCGTGGCCTCGGTGATCGTCATGATGGCCATCGGCCTGGGCACGCGGCAGCAAGTGGTGGCGCAGTTGGGGCGCTTCGGCTCCAACCTGATGTACATGGCCTCGATCGGCGAGAGTTCGCGCATCCCCGGGCGCAGCATCACGCTGCAGGACCTGGAAGCGGTGGCCGAGATTCCCAACATCGTCCAGGTGCTGCCCAATGTCACCGGCAACAAGGTGGTGCGTTACGGTAACCAGGACATCCAGACCTATGTGCGCGGCACCGGCGCCGGCCTGCCGGAAATCCAGACCTGGCCGGTGGCGCGGGGCGCGTTCTTCTCGCGCGACGACGAGCGCGAGCTGGCCTCGGTGGCGGTGCTCGGCCACAAGCTGGCGCGCGAGCTGATGCCGGGCGTGGAAGACCCGGTCGGCCGTCATGTGCTGATCGGCAACGTGCCGTTCCAGGTGGTGGGGGTGATGAGCCAGAAGGGCGCGCTGACCGGCGACCGCGACGAAGACAATATCCTGATCATGCCGTTCTCGACTGCCGGCGTGAAGGTGTTCGGCCAGCGCGAGCCGACCTATACCGTGATGGCGGTGGCCGACGTCGGGCGCATCCTCGATACGCAGGAACAGGTCGAAGCGCTGCTGCTGGAGCGCCACCGCCTACGCGACTTCAGCATCGGCAACGCGGCGGCGTCAATCGCGGCGGAGGCCAGGACGCGCGACACCATGACCATGATGCTGTCGCTGGTGGCGGCGGTGTCGCTGCTGGTGGGCGGCATCGGCGTGATGAACGTGATGCTGATGACGGTGCGCGAGCGCACCCGCGAGATCGGCATCCGCCTGGCCACCGGCGCCCGCCGGCGCGATATCCTGCGCCAGTTCCTGACCGAGGCGGTGCTGGTGACGCTGGTGGGCGGCAGCGCCGGTGTGGCCGCTGGCCTAGCGATCGGGTTGGCACTGATGCTGGCGGGCGTGCCGCTGATCTTTTCGCTGACCTCGATGCTCGCCGCCTTCGGCTGCGCGGTCGCCACCGGCCTGCTGTTCGGCTACATGCCAGCGCGCAAGGCGGCGCGGCTGGATCCGGTGGCCGCGCTGACTGCCGAATAAGAGCTTAAAACAGGCGCATCAAGCCATCCGCAAGGCCAGCTTGCGAATGTCGGGACTCTCCAGCACGCCTTCGCGCGCACCGCGCCGTGCGCCTTCCAGCATGGCCTGGCCAATCAGTTCGGTGGTCAGGATCTGATCCGGCCTGATCGCCCGCGCCAGCGGCAAAAGCGGCCCCAGAAGAGGGTACAGCAGGCGATAGGCAAGGGTCTTGGAGCGCACTCCGTGCATGGCGATCATCGCGCCCGGACGGAACATCAGCGCGCGGCCGAAGCCCATCTTCATCAGCGCGTTCTCGGTCTTGCCCTTGACGCGCGCCCACATCACCTTGCCGTGTTCGCTGCTGTCGGTGCTGGCGCCGGAGACATAGATGAAGGTCATCTCGGGATTAAGCCGTCGCAGCGTCTGCGCCGCCGCCATCGTCAGGTCGTAGGTGATGCGCGCATAAGCGTCTTCCCGCATGCCCAGCGAGGACACGCCGAGGCAGAAGAAGCAGGCGTCGAAGCCGCGCAATTGCTCCTCGATGGAGCGGTAATCGAACATGTCGGCATGCACCACCTGGCGCAGTTTGTTGCTGACGGCGTAGTTGAAACCGGCATCTTCGCGGTCCTTGCGGAACAGGCGGATGTCGGCCGGACTGCGGCCCAGCGTGGTCACCTGGGTGACGTCGGAGGCGACCAGGCATTCGCGCAGCACGCCCAGCCCGACCATGCCGCTGGCGCCGAAGATCAATACTTTCATGGAGTTTCCTTTCCGTGGGGTGTCAGGCGGGGCGTGCGTGCCGCTTATTGCGCCGGCAGTTCGGGCACCGGCTGGTCAGAGTAGCCGGTGGCGGTGGTGACGTGCTTCCAGCGCTCGGCCGCGGCCACGCGCTGCTGCTCGATCATGCCGAAGTAGTGCAGGGCGTCTTCGCCCAGCATCAGGTGCATCGGCGGTGCCGGGTGGGCAGCCAGCTTCAGCACCACCTGCGCCACGCGCGCCGGATCGCTGTGCTCGCTGCCGGCCAGTTGCGCCAACTGCTTCATCCAGGCACCCACCGATTCCTCGTAGCCGGCCATCACTTGCGGCATGTCGCCGCGGGCGCGCTGGGCCCAATTGGTGCGCATGCCGCCCGGTTCGATGGCGGTGACCTTGATGTTCAGCGGCGCGATTTCCAGCGCCAGCACTTCGGTGAAGCCACCCACCGCCCACTTCGCCGCCTGATAGGCGCTCATGCCCGGCACGCCGATGCGGCCGCCGACCGAGGAGACGTTGATGATATGGCCGCTGCGGCGTTCACGCATGAAGGGCAGCACGGCGCGCGTGACGTCCACCACGCCGTACAGGTTGGTGTCGATCTGGGCGCGGAAATCGCTCTCGCTCATCTGTTCGAACGGCAGCATCTGGCCATAGCCGGCATTGTTCACCAGCACGTCGATACGGCCGAAGGAGCCGATCGCTTGCTCGACGGCGCGGCCGATAGCGGGGCGGTCGGTGACGTCCAGCGGCACCGCCAGCAATTGCTCGGGATAGCGCTGCGCCAGGTCGGCCAGTTGCGCGGGCGTGCGCGCCGCGGCGACCACTTGATGGCCGGCCGCCAGCGCGGCTTTGGTGATGTCGCGGCCGAGGCCGTTGGCGCTGCCGGTGATGAACCAGACTTGTCGGGTCATGATGCTTCCTTTCAGAGGATGTTCGATGGAATGACGGTGATCGTGTACGATATGAGTGTGTAATCACTCATTTATTGGTATAAAAAGAAAACGGAAAAATCCGTTCCTCCCCATGCTTGCGCCGCCGGCTCATTTGCCGCCGATGGCGTTCCAGAAGGCGACGAAACCCGCCTCACAGTAATTCTCTTTCCGATCCGGACTGCGCAGCATGAAGTCGATGGTCATGTCGGCCAGCGAGCTCATGATGGCCCCGGCAAAATCCGGCGACTGGTCGCGCAGCATGCCCACCGAGACGCTCTCGGCAATCATCTCGCTGATGCCGCAGAAGGCTTCCGCGCCCTTGATGCGGGTAGCCGGCAGGATCGCTTCGGATACCGTCAACTGCTGCATCACCTTGCGCCGCGCCGGATCCAGCGCACCCCAGTGCACATAGGCATGCCAGGCATGATGCACCCGCTCGCGCAGCGGCGCGCCGTGGGGGAAGCCGTCCATCATTTTTTCGTGCAGCGTGCCCTTCACCTCCAGGTAAAGCTGGTTCAGCAGTTCGTCCTTGGTGGCGAAATAGGTGAACAGCGTGCCTTCGGCGATTCCCGCCTCGCGGGCGATCTTCGACGTCGGCGCGCCCGGGCCGAGCTCGGCCATCACCTTGATGGCGGCGGCGAGGATGGCGTTGCGTTTGTCTTCGCTCTTGGGACGGGCCATGGGCTTGAAGCGCTTTCACTAAAATGAATGAGTACGCACTCATTTTATGGGCTGAGCAAGAGAACTTCAAGTCCCCGTTCGATAAAAATCACGCCGCGAAACAACAGTGTCCGGCCAGGGCGGCCACTTCGCCGGGTGCGCCGGCGGGCCCGAACGGCTATAATGTCGCCCCTGGCCGCGAGGAAAATGTCCAGAAATATCAGGCATTTACGCAACATTCCGAGTGCGGGGCGGCAAGCCGCCGCGGCCGCTTCCGGCCGTCGCCGCAGTCATGGCGGCCGGCTTCTTCAGCTTTTCGCGGCATGTCCGCTCCGATATCGTGACTTACAGCATCAAAGAAATCTTCTACACCTTGCAGGGCGAAGGCGCGCACGCCGGCCGTCCGGCGGTGTTCTGCCGCTTTTCCGGCTGCAACCTATGGACCGGGCGCGAGGAAGACCGCAGCAAGGCCATCTGCCAGTTCTGCGACACCGATTTCGTCGGCACCGACGGCGAGAACGGCGGCAAGTTCAAGTCGGCCCAAGAGCTGGCGGCCAAGATCGACAGCCTGTGGCCGGCCACCTACGCGCCCAGCAAATACGTGGTCTTCACCGGCGGCGAGCCGCTGCTGCAGTTGGATGGCCCGCTGATCGAGGCCATGCACGCCGCCGGCTTCGAGATCGCCATCGAGACCAACGGCACCATCCCAGTGCCGCCGGGCGTGGACTGGATCTGCGTCAGCCCCAAGATGGGTGCGGAACTGAAGGTTCTGCGCGGCAGCGAACTGAAGGTCGTGATTCCGCAGGCCGGCCAGCCGCTGGGCGAGTACGAGACGCTGGATTTCCAGAATTTCCTGCTGCAGCCGATGGACGGCCCGAATGCCGCCGCCAATACCAGGCTGGCCATCGAGATGGTCAAGAACAATCCGAAATGGAAGCTGAGCATCCAGACCCACAAGCTGCTCAATATTCCCTGACCGCGCATTCGCCGCCGGGCAGGCCCTTCATGGCAGCCGTGCGCTGTGCGCCGCCATGCCGTTTGATTACAATCGCTTCATGCTCATCGCTTGCCGGACGCTTCCGGCAAGTTCTCCTGGAAAACACTGATTCATGCTGACCATCACCCGCAAACTCGAATTCGATGCAGGTCACCGCATCCCCGACCACAAGAGCCAGTGCCGCAACCTGCATGGCCACCGCTATACGCTGGAAATCACCTTGACCGGCGCGGTCATCGATATCGAGGGCAATTCGGACAACGGCATGATCATGGATTTCTCCGACATCAAGTCGCTGGCCAAGGAGCATCTGGTGGATGTCTGGGATCACGCCTTCCTGGTCTATGAAAAAGACACCCCGGTGCGCGATTTCCTGGCCAGCCTGCCGGGCCACAAGACGGTCATCATCGGCAGCATCCCGACCGTGGAAAACCTGGCGCGCGAAGCCTTCGCCATTCTCAAGGCGGCCTACAAGGACCGCTACGGCACCGGCCTGCACCTGCAAAAGCTGGTGCTGCACGAAACGCCCAATTGCTGGGCCGAAATCACCGCCGACTGACGCTCATGGTCATGGACGATGCCCGCCCCGACGAGGTCTGCGCCCCCGGCGCGGACGACCTGCGCCACATGCGCGCCGCGCTGGAGCAGGCCAACAATGCCTGGGCGCTGGGCGAGGTGCCGGTGGGCGCGGTGGTGGTCAAGGATGGCGTGGTGATCGCATCGGGCTTCAATCAGCCCATCGGCAAGCACGACCCGACCGCGCATGCCGAGATCATGGCGCTGCGCCGCGCCGCCGAGAAGCTGGGCAACTACCGCCTGCCGGGCTGCGAACTGTATGTGACGCTGGAACCCTGCGTGATGTGTTCCGGCGCCATGATGCACGCGCGCCTGGCGCGGGTGGTGTACGGCGCGGCCGATCCCAAGACCGGCGCTTGCGGCTCGGTGGTCAACCTGTTCGAACAGGAAAAACTGAATCACCACACGGAACTGCTGGGCGGCGTGATGGCCGAAGAATGCGGCCAATTGCTCAAGGATTTCTTCGCCATGCGGCGCGAGCAGCTCAAGCAGCAGCGCCTGCTGGATGCAGCCGAGGCAGGCGCGGCGGAACTGGCCGGAACGCTTTCCGCGCCTCATGAACCAACCGACAAGCAAGGTGGACAAGCATGACCCAAGCAGCACCGGCCGCCGGCCGTGAACTCCTCGACGGATTGGTGCCGGCCGGCACCGGCGTGGCGGTCGTCGCGCCTTGCGGCCATGCCGGCGTCGATCCCCAACGTGTCGGGCGCGGCGTCGCGCTGCTGGAATCGCTGGGTTGCCGCGTGCGCAATTTCTACGACCACGAGACCCGCTACCAGCGCTTCGGCGCCACTGACGAACGGCGCGCGGCGCAACTGATGGAAGCCGCGACCGATCCCGACATCGACGTGATCCTGGGCCTGCGCGGCTCCTACGGCATGAGCCGCATCCTGCCGGCGCTGGATATCCCGGCCCTGGCATCCTGCGGCAAGCTGCTGGTCGGTTACAGCGACTTCACGGCGCTGCAATTCGCCTTGCTGAAGCAGTCCGGCCTGGGCGGCTTCCAGGGCCCGATGCTGGCCGGCGACTTCGGCGCCGAGCAGCCGGACTGGCAGGCGCTGGCGACCATGTGGAAGACGTTGACTTCGCCGCAAACCGTGGTGCGCAACTACACCGGCGCCGCCGGCGCCGATCGCGCGCCCAATGGCGACCGCCGCACCGATCCCGCCAGCCCGACACTGTGCTGCGAAGGCAAGCTGTGGGGCGGCAACCTGGCCATGGTGGCGCACATGATCGGCAATCCGTGGTTCCCGCAGATCGATGGCGGCATTCTCTACCTGGAGGATGTGAACGAGCATCCCTTCCGCGTCGAGCGCATGATGCTGCAGTTGGAGCAGGCCGGCGTGCTGGCGCGGCAGAAGGCGATCGTGCTGGGCGATTTCTCGGCCTATCGGCTGGTGGACATCGACAACGGCTACGACTTCGGCGAGATGCTGGCTTTCCTGCGCGCGCGGATCGCCACGCCTATCGTCACCGGTTTGCCGTTCGGCCATGTGCGCGACCTGGTCACGCTGCCGCTGGGCGCGCATGCGGTGCTGGAGGCACAGGGCGCCACGGGCTTCACGCTGACGCTGTCGGATTATCCGACGCTGCGCCGCGCGTGATTGGCCGGCATCCTTACTGCTCCTTGATCTCGACTTTCACCGCGTCCTTTTCGACGGTGATCTTGCCCGGCTCGAAGCGCTTGCCGTTCATTTCCAGCTGTTCCGGCTTGAAGGTGTAGAGCGCATAGTCGCGCAGCAATTGGTCGGCGGCGGCATTACCCAGCGCCGTCAGTTGTTGGGCATATTGCGGCGGCAGATCCTTGGAATCGACGTTTTCCACCTTGGGCGCATCCAGCCGCAGCGAACGCGAGGCGGGGTCGTACTTGAAGCCGCTGCTCATGGTCAGCGCGGCGTTGACCGGCCGCGCCAGCAGCAGTTGGTTGGCGATCTGGGCATCGACCACGGTGGTCAAGCGATTCTTGTCGGGATCCATGCCCAGCCGCGGATTGCTGAGCGTGACGTCGAAAATCTCCATATAGCGCATCTTGCGCGGAAACTGCGGCGCGATCGCCGCCTCCAGTTCCTGCTTCGAGAAGCTGTATTCGTTGGTCCAGACGTTGTAGGCGGCATGCGCACCCTGAGCCAGACCCAGGGCCAGCAGAGCGGTGATGACGCGTTTTCTTGCTTGGTTCATGCGTGGTGTTTCCGTGGTGGCAAAGTGATTTGGAGCCCGGCCGGGGCATGAAAAATCCCGGAGATTGCAATCGGCGCAAGGGCGCGGCCTGCCGCCTGTTTGCCGCTTGGCAACGAATCATCCGTCATTGAGGCTGTAAGTCAAGCCGCGTCGGGCTTGCAGTGGTAAAATCCGGCGTTTCGTGCGCTGCGGCATCGGCTGCTCATTTGTGCGCGCAAGTTTCATTTTAGAAAAGGTTTTCGCAGTGCTATCCACCGCAAACATCACCATGCAGTTCGGCGCCAAGCCGTTGTTCGAGAATATTTCCGTCAAGTTCGGCGACGGCAACCGCTATGGCCTGATCGGCGCCAACGGCTGCGGCAAGTCCACTTTCATGAAGATCCTGGGCGGCGACCTCGATCCGTCGGGCGGCAACGTCAGCCTGGACGTCAACGAACGCCTGGGCAAGCTGCGCCAGGATCAGTTCGCCTATGAAGAAATGCGCGTGCTGGATGTGGTGATGATGGGCCACGTCGAGATGTGGGCCGCGATGTCCGAACGCGACGCCATCTACGCCAACCCGGATGCGACGGATGACGACTACATGAAGGCCGCCGACCTGGAAGCCAAGTTCGCCGAATACGACGGCTACACCGCCGAAGCGCGCGCCGGCGAGCTGCTGTTGGGCGTGGGCGTGCCCATCGAACAGCACAACGGTCCGATGAGCAACGTCGCGCCCGGCTGGAAGCTGCGCGTGCTGCTGGCGCAGGCGCTGTTCTCCAATCCCGACATCCTGCTGCTGGACGAACCGACCAACAACCTGGACATCGACACCATCCGCTGGCTGGAAAATGTGCTCAACGAGCGCAATTCCACCATGATCATCATTTCCCACGATCGCCACTTCCTGAACCAGGTCTGTACCCACATGGCCGACATGGACTACGGCACGCTGAAGGTCTATCCGGGCAACTACGACGAATACATGCTGGCCTCGTCGCAGGCGCGCGCGCAGCAGCTGGCGGTCAACGCCAAGGCGAAGGAAAAGGTCGCCGAACTGCAGGACTTCGTGCGCCGCTTCTCGGCCAACAAGTCCAAGGCGCGCCAGGCGACCTCGCGCGCCAAGCAGATCGAGAAGATCAAGATCGAAGACGTCAAGCCGTCGTCCCGCGTCAACCCCTTCGTGCGTTTCGAAGGCGAGAAGAAGCTGCACCGTCTGGCGGTGGAAACCCTGGGCATCAGCAAGAGCTACGACCGCGACCTCTTCAAGGACTTCAGCATCATGGTCGAAGCCGGCGAAAAGATCGCTATCATCGGCGCCAACGGCGCCGGCAAGACCACGCTGTTGCGCAGCATCGGCGGCGATACCACCGGCCTGCATCCGGATTCCGGCCAGGTGAAGTGGGCCGAGAACGCCAACGTCGGCTACATGCCGCAGGATCCGACCGAGGAATTCGCCAAGGGCGAGACCCTGACCGACTGGATGAGCATGTGGACCCAGGAAGGCGATGACGACCAGGCCGTGCGTGGCATCCTGGGCCGCCTGCTGTTCTCCGGCGATGACGTCAAGAAATCGGTCAAGGTGCTGTCCGGCGGCGAGAAGGGCCGCATGATGTACGGCAAGCTGATGCTGGGCCGCCACAACGTGCTGCTGATGGACGAGCCGACCAACCACATGGACATGGAGTCCATCGAATCGCTCAACATCGCGCTGGAAAAGTACGCCGGCACGCTGATCTTCGTCTCGCACGACCGCGAATTCGTGTCCTCGCTGGCCACCCGCATCCTGGAAGTGAAGGATGGCAAGGTCATCGATTTCCGGGGCAACTACGAAGACTACCTGGCCAGCCAGGGCATCGAATAACCCGCAGAGCATTTTCACCGCCATGCAAGCAACAGCAACCAAGGTCGTCGAATTCGAGCGGCCGCAAATGGAGACCGGCGGCAGTTGTACCGCCAACGCCTGGGCCAGGGTGCCACCTACCCCCAGCGCCGAAGAGCGCGCCAGTCTCAAGGCGCGCATCAGGCAACTGCTGAAGGAAAAGGAAGCGGTGCTGGTGTCGCACTACTACGTCGATGCCGACCTGCAGGACCTGGCGGAGGAAACCGGCGGCTGCGTCTCCGACTCGCTGGAGATGGCGCGTTTCGGGCGCGACCATCCGGCCAAGACCCTGGTGGTGGCGGGCGTGCGTTTCATGGGCGAGACCGCCAAGATCCTGAGCCCGGAAAAGCGCATCCTGATGCCGGATCTGGACGCCACCTGTTCGCTCGACCTAGGCTGCGCGCCCGATGAATTCGCCGCGTTCTGCGACCAGCATCCGGATCGCACCGTGGTGGTGTACGCCAACACCAGCGCCGCCGTGAAGGCGCGCGCCGACTGGATGGTGACGTCGTCCATCGGCCTGGAGATCGTGCAGCACCTGCATGCCCAGGGCAAGAAGATCCTCTGGGCGCCAGACAAGCACCTGGGCGGCTACATCCAGAAGCAGACCGGCGCCGACATGCTGCTGTGGCAGGGCTCCTGCCTGGTGCACGATGAATTCAAGGGCGTGGAACTGGAACTGATGCGCGCCGAGCATCCCGAGGCGCTGGTGCTGGTGCACCCGGAGTCGCCGGAGGCGGTGGTGGCGCAGGCCCACGTGATCGGCTCCACCTCGCAGCTGATCGCTGCCGTGCAGGCTTCGAGCGCGCCATCCTTCATCGTCGCCACCGACAACGGCATCCTGCACAAGATGCGCGCCGCCGCGCCGGGCAAGCTCTTCATCGACGCCCCCACGGCCGGCAACAGCGCCACCTGCAAGAGCTGCGCGCATTGCCCCTGGATGGCGATGAACGGCTTGCAGAACCTGCTTCACGTTTTGGAAACCGGAGCCAACGAGATTCACGTCGATCCCGCCATCGGCAAGCAAGCCGTGGTGTGCATCGACCGCATGCTGGATTTCGCAGCCACGAAAAAGGCCAAGGTACGCCCGACGGCGCGCCTTGAAGACGAACAGCAACTGTTTGCAGGAATCGGCCCAGCATGACACTTCACGCCATCAAACCCAACTCCAGCATCGCCGCCAGCAACCTGCGCAATCCCTTCGCGCCGTTCGACGCCGCGCTGCATGCGGCCTTCGACGTCAACGTCAACCTCGCCATCGCGGAAGACGTCGGTGATTGCGACTACACCGGCCTGCTGGTGCCGGAGAGCGAATTCGTCAAGGCCCGCGTGATCGTGCGCGAAGCCGCCGTGCTGTGCGGCGCGCCCTGGTTCGAAGCCGTCATGACGCGCCTCGACCCGCGCCTGCAAGTCACCTGGAGCTATGCCGAAGGCGACCTGATGCAAGCCGATACCGAGGTCTGCGCCATCGCCGGCCCGGCACGCGCCTTGCTGACCGCCGAACGCGGCGCGCTGAACTTCCTGCAGTTGCTGTCCGGCGTGGCCACCGCCACGCGCCGCTACGTGGACGTGGTGGCCGGCACCAAGGCCAGCATCCTCGACACCCGCAAGACGCTCCCCGGCCTGCGCCTGGCGCAGAAGTACGCGGTGCGCGTGGGCGGCGGCGCCAACCAGCGCCTGGCGCTGTACGACGGCATCCTGATCAAGGAAAACCACATCGCCGCCGCCGGCGGCATCACCGCGGCGGTCGGCGCGGCGCAGAAGCTCAACGCCGGCGTCAGCATCCAGGTGGAAGTCGAGAACATCGCCGAGCTGAACGAAGCGCTGCAGGCCGGCGCGGTCTCCATCCTGCTGGACAACTTCTCGCTGGAGATGATGCGCGAAGCAGTGACAGTGAACGCCGGCCGCGCCGTGCTGGAAGCCTCGGGCGGCATCAACATGCAGACCGTGCGCGCCATCGCCGACACCGGCGTGGACCGCATCTCCATCGGCAGCCTGACCAAGGACATCCAGGCGGCCGATTTTTCGCTGCGCGTGGTGGAGTAAGCCGGCCGCGTTGCCGCGACATCGCGCCATGAAAAAAGGCCCGTCACGTTGACCGTGACGGGCCTTTTTGCTGGCCGCGTCAGAACTTGTAGTTAGCCTTCAGCCAGGTATTGCGCGGATTGCCGTAGGTGTAGCCGTTGTAGCCGCCCAGGCCGGTGTAGTAGTACTTGTCGGTCAGGTTCTCGACGTTGAGCGACAGGCTCAGTTGCGGCGTGACTTCGTAGCGCGCCATCAGGCCGATCAGCGTCATGCCGCCCATGGTGGCGGTCTGGTTGCTGTAGGTCTCGACATAGGAAATCCCGCTCTGATAGGACAGGTTGCCGCCCACGGTCAGCTTGCTCAGGGCGCCCGGCAGGCGATAGCTGGTCGCCAGGCGGAACATGCGCTGCGGATAGTTGGTGTTCATCAGCACGTTCTTGCTGGTGAACTTGGCGCTGTAGGTATAGCCGGCCATGAGCTGCCAGCCGCGCGCCACTTCGCCGGAGACGGTGGTCTCGAAGCCGCGCGTGCTGGCGCCGTTGACGGCGCGATAGGCGGCCGAACCGTCGGGCAGCGGTGCGGCGCCCGGATCGAGTTCGGTGGCGTTGTCTTCTTCCACCTTGAACACGGCGAAGCTGGTATTGAGCTTGCCGCCCATGTGTTCGCCCTTGACCCCAATTCCAGGTTGGTGCCTCGCCGCGGATCGATGATCTGGTTGCTGGCGTTGCTCACCGTGTTGGGCTGGAAGATGTTGGTGTAGCTGGCATAGGCCGACCAGGTGTCGTCGAGGTCATAGACGATGCCGCCATAGGGCGTGAAGACCGCGCTTTCATGGCCCGAGCTGCTGGCCACGCCACGGCCGTTGGCGCCGCCTTGCCAGGTGCGGCTGAACAGGTCGTTGTCGTACCAGGACAGACGGCTGCCGACGATCACCGACAAAGCATCGGTCGGCTTGAAGCGCAGCGCGCCATAGACCGCCTTTTCCTCGGTCACGCCGCTGAACTGGTTGACCGGATAGCGGAAATCGGGTCGCGCCACCGCGCCCAGGTTGAGAATGTTGACCGCCTGACGATCCACGGTATTGAGCAGCCGGCTGTAGTTGCCGTAGTCGTAGGCATAGCGGTTGTAGTTGGCGCCCAGCACCGCGCTGTGGGTGCGCCCGAACAGGATGCCCTTGGCGACAGTGGTGCGATAGGCGCGCGGCTCGCCGATGGCGGCGACGTTGCGGCCGGCCAGCACCCGTGTGAAGGTGTCCTGAGTCAGGTCGGCGGCATCGAAGGCGTTGCCCAGGCGCGCGCGGAGCCACTGATGCAGCCAGCCGTGGTGCTGGGCATAGAGCGTGCTGAAATCAGGAGCGGCGACGCCGTCGGCGGCGCACAGGTCTGAAGCGGCCATCGGAATGCGGGACATTTAATGAGAATTGTTCGCATTCTATAACGATTGCGGCCCGGCGCGCGATAGCAGTCCGGCAAACGCTCACGAAACCTTCAACCCGGCCTGATAGAATGGCCCGCGTCCGCGCCGGACCGGCACGCGAAATGCATCGTGGATCGCCCATCGAACATCGCGCCGGCCGTCGCCTTCATCCCGGGGACTTCATCGTGAAATCAAATTATCTCGTCGCGCCGCTGGCGTGGGCTGTCGTCTATTTCCTGTTCGGCTTCGCCTCGCATGAGCTCAACGGCGCTTTCATCGCCAGCGGCTACATCTGGCTGCCGGCCGGGATCACGGTGGGCGCGCTGCTGTTGACGCCGACGGCGCGCTGGTTCCCGCTGCTGGTGCTGCTGGTGGCGGCGCAGGTGCTGCTGGGCTGGGTCGAGCAGCGCGACCTGTTGCGCATGATGCTGTTTTCGCTCAATGAAATCGGCGTGGCCGCCATCGCCGTGTGGCTGGTGCGGCGTGCGCCGTTCCCGATGGAGGGCCTGTACTTCGTGCGCGGGCTGCTGCTGATTGGCGTCGGCGCCAGCGTGGTGAGCGGCATCTTCGGCGCGGGCTGGTTCCAGGTCATGCAAGGCGTGTCGTTCTGGCAGACGCTGCGCATCTGGTCGCTGTCCGACCTGGTGGGCATCCTGATCATGACGCCGGTGCTGGCCGGCTGGTCGCAATTTCGCGCCACCCGCTCGGGCGGCATCGCGCGCACCGAATTCCTGCTGGGCCTGGCGTCTTTCGCGGCCATGGTGCTCTCGGCCTATGTGGCTTTCGATAGCGACCTTGATCGCATCATCTTCGATATCGACTTCGCCACGACCTATGTGCCGCTGTTCTTCCTGGCGCTGGTCACCATCCTCTGGGGCGGGCGCGGCGGCGCCTTGTCGGTGGCGGTGCTATCGCTGATGGCCTTCGTCTATAACTCGCTGGGACGCGGCCCCTTCGTGCAACTGGTGCAGCTGCATTCCAGCAATGCCTTGCTGGAGCTGCAGGTTTATCTGGCCGTGGCTTCACTGCTGTCGCTGCTGATCAGCGCGCTCAAGACCACGCGTGAGCAATTGCATGAAGACGTGGCGCGCTGGAAGAACGAGGTCGAACTGTCGCTGTCGGCCAGCCGCCAGCTGGCCTACACGCTGGATCCGCAAAAGCTGAGCTTCACCTGGAGCGGCGACGTCGAGACCTTGCTGGGCCAGCCGGCCGCGCGCGTGCAGACGCTGGAGCAGGTGCTCAAGCTGATCTCGCCGCTGGATCAGGCGCGCCTGCGGCAGCGCTGGCTGGATGGCGCCGACGGCGACGAGCGCGCCGACATGCCGTTCCGTTTGCAAGCCGGCGGCGAGGTGGTGCTCGACATGAGCCGCAGCCTGCTGGACGCTGAAGACCGGCTGGCCGTGGTGGCCGGCGTCTGGCGCTTCGCCGATGCGCAGCCGGACGCACCCAACGCGGCGGGCCGGAGCGAGTAATGAGCGCACGCGTCGGCGCCTTGCTCATCCACGGGCTGGGCGGCACCCAATACGATCTGGGTTCACTGCACAAGATCCTCAACAAAGCGGGGGTGGAGACGCACGCCATCACGTTGGCCGGGCACGGCACGACGCCGGAAGACCTGGCTGGCGTGCGCGCCGAGCAGTGGGTGGAGGCGGTGCGGGTGCAATACCGCGCGCTGCAGCCGCACTATGACCAGTTGCATATCGTGGGCATGTGCATGGGCTCGCTGGTGGCGCTGGTGCTGGCCGAGCGCGTCGGCCACGGCCCGGCGCAGGGCAAGCTGGTGACGCTGGCGCCGCCGATCTATATCGACGGCTGGTCCACGCCCTGGTATGCGGGGTTGCGCACGCTGTTCTACCTGATTCCCGGTTTGTCCAAGCGCATGAAGGTGGAAGAGGGCGAGCCTTTCGGCATCAAGAACACGCTGGTGCGCGCGGTGGTGAAGGCCAAGTTCGAGCGCGGCGATAATTTCCATTACCGCTGGGTGCCGCTGATCTGCGTGCGCCAGGTGGACCGCTTGCGCGCCTGGGCCATGGCCGGCGCCAGGAACATTGCCGCGCCCACGCTGGTGGTGCATGCCCGCGAGGATGAGCTGACCAGCCTGCGCTCGGCCGAATTCCTCAACGATCAGATCGCCGATGCGCGCGTGGTGGTGCTGGAAAACAGCTATCACATGATCTGCGTGGACAACGACCGCGACCAGGTCGCCAACAGCGTGCTGGAATTCTTCGGCTTCCCGCCGCAGGAAACGCGCAAGCGCCGTCGCGAGCGCGGCGTTGCGCAAGATCCGCAAGAAGGCGCGCAGCCCGGCGAACCCGGCTGACGCGCAGCCTGCCGCATCACCAGGGCCAGGCGACGCCCGGCTGACCGTCTTCCAGCGCCTGGCGATACAGCCTGCGCGCCACCGTCAGATCCTGCAGCGCCAGCCCTGTCATGTCGAACAGCGTGATGTCATCGTCGGCGCGTTCCAGACGGGCCTGGCCGCCGAGCAGGTCGCCCAGTTCCACCACCGGCAGTTCCGGCGCCCATTGCATTTCGCCGACCTGGCGCGCCTGCGCGGCGTCGTCCACGCAGATCCTGGCGCGCTGCAATAGCTCTTGCGGCAATTCCCGTTTTCCCTTGGTATCGGCGCCCACGCAGTTCAGATGCGTGCCCGGCTGCACCGCATCGGCGTCGAACAAGGCGCCCTTGCCGGGCGTGGCGGTGATGACGATGTCGCTGTCGGCCACGGCCTGGTTGCGGTCGGCGGCCGGGGCGATGTCGCAGCGCGCGGCGAACGCCTGTTCGAAGCCGGCATCGCGCTCGCCGCGGCTGCCGGCGTAGCGCACCTGCTGCAGCGACGGCATGCTGTCGAGCGCGAAGCGAAGCTGGATCCTGGCTTGCACGCCGATGCCGAAGATCGTCAGCCGGCGGCTGTCGGGACGCGCCAATTGCATCAGGCCTAGCGCGCCGGCGGCGCCGGTGCGCATGGTGGTGACGGCATTGCCGTCGATGATGCACAGCGGGCGACCGGTTTCCGGCGAAATCAGCATGATGGTGGCCTGGTGCGGCTCGCCGCCCAGCGCCCGGTTGGCCGGCCAGAAACCGGCCGCCTTGAAGCCCAGCAAGCCTTGCGAGGGCACGTCGCCGGATTTGATGCCGAACACGCCGCCGGTGGACAGCGCTTCGCGCACCAGCGGAAACACCCGACCTTCGCGCGCGGCATGTAGCAGGAAGGCTTCGCGCACGGCTGGCAGCACCGCTTCGGGCGTGAGCAGGGCCTCGACGGCATGCTTGTCCAGCAGCAGCAGTCGCGCTTCTGCGGTGGACGACGTAGCCGGGCTGGAGGAAGACGTATTCATGCATGACCTTTCTGGTGAGGGGCTTACCAGCCGTGCAGCCGCGGCCAGTTCTGGACGGTGCCGTCGGCCGCGAGCGCCTGGTAGCTCGGGAACTGGGCGCCGGTGGCGCAGGCGTGGTTGGGCAGTATGCGCAATTGCGTGCCGACCGGGAAGCGCTTGACGATGTCCCGGTCCACGCCTTCGCGCAGCGAGAGGATGCCATGTTCCTGGTTGGCGCCGGTGATCAGATAGTCCTTCAGCGGCGTGCCGGCGGCGTCGCACACCTGGCCGTAGCCGAAGTCGTGTTTCTGCTTCTGTGTGCCGCGGTCGCGGCTCATGGCCATCCAGCCGGCATCGACGATGGCCCAGCCTTTTTCTTCCTGGTGACCGATCACGGTGGTGAGCACACTTAGGGCGATGTCATCCTGGGTGCAGACGCCGACATTGTGCATCACCAGGTCGAAGAACACATACACGCCGGCGCGCACCTCGGTCACGCCTTCCAGGCTGGCCGCCGACAGCGCGGTCGGCGTCGAGCCGATGCTGACCACCGGACAGGGCAGGCCGGCGGCGCGCAGGCGCAAGGCGGCATTCACGCAAGCCGCGCGTTCCTGTTCGGCAATCGCTTGCAGCGCTTCGGGCGTGTCGTAGTCGTAGCTGGAGCCGGCATGCGTGAGCACCCCGCCCAGGCGCATGCCGCCTTCATGCAGGCAGCGGCCGACCTCCAGCAGTGCCTCCTGTTCCGGCCGGATGCCGGAACGGTGGCCGTCGCTGTCGATCTCGATCCAGACCTCGAAGACCTCGTCGTGCGCGCGCCCGAAATCGGCGATGGCGCGGGCCGAAGCCAGACTGTCGGTGATGATCTTGAGCGCGCAGCCCTGGCGGCGCAGGGCCAGCGCCTGCGGCAGCTTGGCCGGCACCATGCCGACCGCGTAGAGGATGTCGTCGATGCCGGCGGCATGAAAGTGTTGCGCCTCCAGCAGCGTCGAGACCGTGACGCCGCGCGCGCCGGCTGCGCGCTGCAAGGCGGCGACGTCAGTGCTCTTGCTGGTCTTCACATGCGGGCGGAAGCTCACGCCCGCGCATCCATGCGCGTTTGCATGCGGGCGATGTTGCGCTGCATGCGCGGAATGTCGATCAGGGCGGCGGGCGTGTTGAGCTGGCTGAGCGCGGTCATGGCGAGTCCGGGGAGAGAAGGGGTAGCGCGAATATAGAGGCTTTGCGCGCAGCCGTGCTTAAATATGGGCGAATCCATCATTAAGGAAAATTGAATGATCAAGGTCGAGGACCTGCAGCTGATGGCGGCGCTGGCGCGCAGCGCCTCGCTCAGCGAAGCCGCGCGCCAGCTCAACCTGACGCCGCCGGCGCTGTCGATGCGGTTGCGCGCGCTGGAGGCGGCCATGGGCGTGCTGCTGGCCACCCGCACCGCGCGCCGGCTGGCGCTGACCGACGACGGCCAGGCGCTGGCGCAGGAAGCGCAAGGCCTGCTGGCGAGGATGGCGCAACTGCCGGCGATGTTCGAACAACAGGGGCGCGGGCTGGACGGCAAGCTCAAGATCGCCGCCCCGTTCGGCTACGGCCGGCAACGCGTGGCGCCGCTGGTGGCGCGCCTGGCCCGTCTGCATCCGGGCCTGCGCATCGAACTGGATCTGCGCGAAACGCCCTGGCCGGATCGGCACGAGGCCGACATCGTGTTCCACATCGGCAGCGTGCGCGATTCTTCCTGGGTGGCGCGCACCGTGGCCGGCAACGAACGCTGGTTGTGCGCCAGCCCGGCCTATCTGAAGCGCCGCGGCAAACCGGCTGCGCCCAGGGATCTGCTGACGCACGCCTGCATCTGCATCCGCGAGAACGAAGAGGACGGCAGCCTGTGGCATTACCGGCGCGAGAAGCAGGCTGCGGAAGGGCGCGCCGGCGCACGCGAATCGCTGCGCGTGCAGCCGGCACTGCTGAGCAACGACGGCGCCACCGCGCGCTACTGGGCCGAGCAGGGGCTGGGCTTCGTGCTGCGTTCGCAATGGGATGTCGAGGAGCCGGTGCGCCAGGGCCGGCTGGTGCGGGTGCTGGAGGGGTGGCAGTTCGACCAGGCGCCGATCCTCATCATGACGCGGGCGCGCACCGGGCTGCCGACACGGGTGCGCGTGGCCGCGGAATTCTTGCTGGAGGCCTTGTCGGCCGTGGCCTGAGACCGGTTCCGGATCAGAACACCCGCCCCAGTTGCAGATACACGTTCCATACGCCTTGCTGACCCAGCGCCACGCCGAAGTAGAGCGGGCCGACCGGGCTGGTGCCGCCGACGAACAGGCTCACGCTCTTCTTGTACGGCCCGTCGCCGAAGGAATCCCGGCTCTGCCAGACGTTGCCGGCCTCCAGGCTGGTGCCCAGCACCGGGTTGCGCAGCCCCGGCAGGCTGTATTCGGCCAGGTCGCGCAGCCAGGTCAGGCGGCCGTAAAGCAGATAGTTGCCGAAGAACTGGTCCGGCGCATACGCCGACAAGTGCTGAAAACCACCCAGCGTGAAGCCGATGCCGGCGCTGTTGGCCGACAGGCTGCTGGCGCCCTCCAGCGCCACGTTGATGGTGTTGCGCTCATGACTGAAGGCCCACAGGGTCCTGGCCTCGACATCGGAGAAGCGGCGCTCCTCGCCGCCGAAGCCGCGGTTGGCCTCGGCCGAGACGTAGTAACCCTTGCGCGGGAACAGCGCATCGTCCAGTTGGTCGATGGTCAAGCGCAGGCGCGCCACCGGCTGGCTGCTCTGGAAAGAGTCGAACTGGATGCCGCTCTCGGGCGGGAAGTTATACGACGGCGAATACTTCACGCGCTGATAGCTCATGCCCAGCCGCAGCTCGCCCAGGCGGGTGATGGGGACGCCCAGGTCGAGGCCGCCGATGGCCGAGTCGATGCGGTATTCGTTGATCGGGGAGGACTTGACGTCGCTGCCGTCCAGATACAGATCGACGTAGCGGCGGCTGATCTCGACGTAGGGCGCCAGATACACGCCGGAGGTGCCCCAGATCGGCTGGCGCAGTTCGCTTTGCAGGCTGGCCAGCTTGTTGCCCAGCACCAGGTCGTTGCGCCATTCCAGGCCGCTGTCGGTCATCCAGGGATAACGGTGCCCCAGTTGCAGGTTGAAGCCGCCGCGGCCGTTGAAGTTGTTCGACAGCCCGAGGCCGAACAGCAGATATTGCGGTCCCCAGGATTTTTCTTCCGCATCGATTACCAGCACGTGCTTGCCGTTGTCCTTGCTCACCAGCTCCTGCGTCACGGCGTTGAAGTCGCCGTTGACCGAGAGCTCCGCCAGCTGCTGGTTGATGCGCTGGCCGTCGTACACATCGCCTTCCTTCACGCCCAGGCGGTTGCGCACATAAGCGGCCGGGATATGGCCGCCGCTGCGGATCTCGACGGCGTCGATGCGGGTGCCGCCGGCCAGCGCCACGCCGCCGTGCGCGCGGGCATCGAGGTAGGCCTGCCATTGCCGCGGCGGCAGCGACAGCTTGACCAGGCGCTCGTTCTGGCGCTGGGCGGCGTCCCAGCCGGCGTTGATGCCATCCTTGCCGCGCGCGAAATCGGTGAAGGACATGCCGCCCAGTTCCGGTTCGATCAGCACGTCGCTCTGGCCCAGCAAGGCCTTCTGCGCCTTCACGTTCTGCTGGATCAGGATGCCCACCATCTGCTGCGCCACCGCGGTCGGCGACTGCAGTTGCGAGGCGTCCTGCAGCGGCGTAGCGATGTTGACCGCGATCACCACGTCGGCGCCCATGTCGCGCGCCGTCTGCACCGGCAGGTTGCTCACCAGGCCGCCATCCACCAGTGTGCGCTCGCCGATGCGGAAAGGCGCGAACAGGCCGGGCACCGCCATGCTGGCGCGCATGGCGCGCGGCAGCGAGCCGTTCTCCAGCACCACTTCGGTACCCTGGCTCAGGTCGGTGGCGACCGCGCGGAAGGGAATCGGCAGTTTGGCGAAGTCGATGTTGGCCGGTAGCTGCGCCGTCCAGTTCTGCAGCAGCGCCAACAGATTGTTGCCCTGAACCAGACCGGCGGCCAGCTTGAACTTGCCGCCATCGAGGCCGGCCGACAGCGAGATCGGATACTGGAACTCATCCTCGCGCTGCGACTGCGGCAGGCGCGAGCGCTCGCTGCGGTCGAAGGCGATGTCCGACAGGTTGGTCGCGGCCAGGCGATGTTCCAGTGCATCAGCCTCGATGCCGCTGGCATAGAGGCCGCCGATCAGGGCGCCCATGCTGGTGCCGGCGATGCAATCGATGGGGATGTGCAGTTTTTCCAGGTATTGCAGCACGCCCAGATGGGCGTAGCCGCGCGCGCCGCCGCCGGAAAGCACCAGGCAGATGCGCGGACGCTTTTGCGGCGCGCCCTGCGCAGCGCCGGCGTCAGTTGCATCGGCCGCATCGGCGGCATGAGCCGGGCCGCCAGGCATGGCAGTCGTCAGGAGAACAACAAGGAGTAAAGGGCGCAAGCGATGGCGCACGAAGTCGTAGAAGTCGTAGAAGAACCGTTGCACGGCAGGGTATCCGCATCAAATGGGGAGCCGGCGCGACGGCCCGGAACGCCCGGCTGGAGGGCGATACAGGCCAGACACGCCGAGGATCGATGGCGGATATTACACCAGCCGGGCGTCGGCGCGGCAATCCATCAGGCGCCGGCGCCCGGCAGCGCGGTGTTCAGGAGTAATAGGCGCCGCTGGGCGGTTCGGCCAGGAATTCCTTGGCCTGGCGGATGCTCTCCGGCGGCACGTGGCGCAGCGATTCGCGGTGCGCCTCGATGCTGTCCCACACCTCCATGATCACGATACGCGACGGATCGGCATGATCCTGCAGCAGTTCACAGGATTGGCAGCCGGCCGACGCGCGGATCGCCGGCAGAATCCCCGTCAGGAAATGTTTCAGGTCGGCGGCATGGTGCTCTCGCGCGCGGAAGGTATTGATGCGGGTGATGCTCATGATGACCTCCTCGGCCGTAAGGGCGCGGCTGGCCCGTGCTGAAAATGCTAGCCGCGCGGCGCGCGGCCTGGCAAGAGGAATCGATGTTGCACGGCGTCAGCCGCGCCGGCCGGCTAGCGCTCCTGCTGGCCCGGCAGGATGGTCGGCGTGGCGCGCGGCAGCGTGCGCGGATAATCCTGGCTGAAGTGCAGGCCGCGGCTCTCCTTGCGCGTCAGCGCGCTGGACACGATGAGCTGGGCCACGTCGACCAGGTTGCGCAGCTCCAGCAGATCGCGCGAGATGCGGAAGTTGGCGTAATACTCGTCGATTTCTTCCTTCAGCAGGCGGATGCGGTGCTGGGCGCGCTCCAGGCGCTTGTCGGTGCGCACGATGCTGACGTAATTCCACATGAAACGGCGCAGCTCGTCCCAGTTGTGGGCGATCACCACTTCTTCGTCGGCGTCGGTGACGCGGCTCTCGTCCCACTGCGGCACTTCGCCGACGCGCCAGACCCCGGCCGCCAGTTCGCGTTCGATGTCGGCCGCCGCCGAACGGCCCAGCACCAGGCATTCCAGCAGCGAATTGCTGGCCAGGCGGTTGGCGCCGTGCAGGCCGGTATAGGCGGTCTCGCCGACCCCATACAGGCCGGGCAGGTCGGTGCGGCCGGCCATGTCGGTCACCACGCCGCCGCAGGTGTAGTGCGCGGCGGGTACCACCGGGATGGGCTGGGTGGTGATGTCGATGCCGAATTCCAGGCAGCGCGCCAGGATGGTGGGGAAGTGCTCGCGGATGAAGGCCGGGCTCTGGTGGCTGATGTCCAGATCGACGTGATCCAGGCCGCGCTTCTTCATCTCGAAGTCGATGGCGCGCGCCACGATGTCGCGCGGCGCCAGTTCGGCGCGTTCATCGTGGTCGGGCATGAAGCGCATGCCGGCCGCCGCGCCCGCCGACTGCGGCAGCTTCAGCAGCGCGCCTTCGCCGCGCAGCGCTTCGCTGATCAGGAAGGATTTGGCGTAGGGGTGATACAGGCAGGTCGGGTGGAACTGGATGAACTCCATGTTGGCGACCCGGCAGCCGGCGCGCCAGGCCATGGCGATGCCGTCGCCGGTGGCCGAATCCGGATTGGAGGTGTAGAGATACACCTTGCCCGCGCCGCCGGTGGCCAGCACCGTGCGCGCCGCGGCGATCGACAGCACGTGGCCGTCGCGCGTGTCCTGCACATAGACGCCCAGGCAGCGCGGCTCGGCCTTGGGATCGAGCTTGCGCGCATGGATCAGGTCGATGGCGCAGTGGTGTTCCAGCAGCGTGATATCGGGATGCGCGCGCACGCGCTGCTCCAGCGTCACCTGCACCGCGTGGCCGGTGGCGTCGGCGGCGTGGATGATGCGGCGCTGGCTGTGGCCGCCTTCGCGGGTGAGGTGATAACCCAGCTCGGCGTTGTCGTCGCGCGTGAACGGCACGCCTTGCGCGATCAGCCATTCAATGGCTTCCCGGCCGTGTTCGACGATGAAACGGGTTGCCGCCTCGTCGCACAGCCCGGCCCCGGCCACCAGCGTGTCGCCGATATGCTGGTCATGGCTGTCGCCCGAATCGAGCACCGCGGCGATGCCGCCCTGGGCCCAGTTACTGGCGCCGTCCAGCAGCTCGCCCTTGGAGACGACCACTACCTTGTATTTCTCGGCGAGATGGAGTGCAACGGAGAGACCGGCCAGACCGCTGCCGATGATGGCGACATCGAACTTCATGATCGTGAGCAAGACTGCTGTTGTGGGGAGAGGCGGTGATTATAACCAGCATTGCCGGTCATACTGTTTATATCGTTTTATGAGGGGTATGGCGGCGGGTGATGCCGCGTTGCATTGCCGGCTTCCGTACGACGGTGCCTGGTTCACGGAATGGCGGGCCCAGGCCATCTGCCGGTTCAAGCTGCCGTCTTCCCGTCCTGCCGTTTTACCGTCGTCCTGGCGAAAGTCGGGATCCGGCGTCGTCTGCCGCGCATCCCCACCCAAAAAACAAAACCGGGCCCGATTTGCATCGGAACCCGGTTCGGGAATCGCCAGTGCGGCAGCTTACTGAGGAATCACCGGCTTGACCTTGGCCGCCGCCTGCTTGGCGCGGATGCGGGCGGTTTCCACCGTGTCGCCGGAAGCCAGGGCCACGCCCATGCGGCGGCGCTGGAAGGATTCCGGCTTGCCGAACAGGCGGATGTCGGCGCCTGGGATGCGCAACGCATCGGCCACGCCGTCGAAGGCGATGGCCTTGGCGTCGTGCTGGCCGTAGATCACGGCGGAGGCGCCCGGGGTCTTCAGCGCGGTATTGACCGGCAGGCCCAGGATGGCCTTGGCATGCAACTCGAATTCGCTTTGCACCTGGCTGACCATGGTCACCATGCCGGTGTCGTGCGGACGCGGGCTGACTTCGGAGAACCAGACCATGTCGCCCTTGACGAACAGCTCCACGCCGAACAGGCCCAGGCCCCCCAGGTTTTCGGTGACCTTGCGGGCGATGTCGCGCGACTTTTCCAGCGCGCCGTTGGGCATGGGATGGGGCTGCCAGGATTCGACGTAGTCGCCCTTGACCTGCACGTGGCCGATCGGGTCGCAGAAGCTGGTGATGGTCTCGCCGTTTTCGTTGAGCGAGCGCACGGTCAGCAGGGTGATTTCGTAGTCGAAGTCGATGAAGCCTTCCACGATCACGCGGCCGGCATCGACGCGGCCGCCGGCGGCCGCGTAGTTCCAGGCGGCTTCGATCTCATCGGGACCGTCGATCTTGGACTGGCCCTTTCCGGAGGACGACATCACCGGCTTGATCACACAGGGATAACCGATCTGCTGGATCGCGGCCTTCAGTTCTTCCAGGCTGTCGGCAAAGCGGTAAGGCGAGGTCGCCAGGCTCAGCGTCTCGCCGGCCAGGCGGCGGATGCCTTCGCGGTTCATGGTCAGCCAGGCGGCGCGCGCGGTCGGGATGACATGCGCCTTGCCGGCTTCTTCCAGCTTGACCAGGGTTTCGGTCGCGATGGCCTCGATCTCGGGCACGATCAGATCCGGTTTTTCCTTCTCGATCAGCGCGGTCAGCGCGGCGCCGTCGGTCATGTTGATGACATGGGCGCGATGCGCGACTTGATGACCGGGCGCATTCTCATAACGATCCACGGCAATCACTTCCACGCCCAGGCGCTGCAGCGCGATGATGACTTCCTTGCCGAGTTCGCCGGAGCCAAGCAGCATGACTTTGGTTGCTGAAGGGGAAAGCGGGGTGCCGAGTCGGGTGGGTTTTTTCATAAGGGGAAGAAAGGATCAGTCGGGTGCTGATGCAGTGCGAGAAATCAATAACGGGCGGACGATACCAAATCTTGTCCGATTTGGACAGCCGGAATGTCCGCAGTCATCCCTTGACGCATCCTGATGTGAATCATTGAAATTGCTCGAGGGAAATCAATAATGCGAGCATTGGCACGCCTTGCGAGGCAATATCTTCTAATACGTTGCCTATAGAACGCAAATGGCGTCAAAGTGCATTTTTATCAAATGAGGCAAAGGGGAGGCTGGCGGCTGCCGGCTATCGAAAACCGGCCTTCCATCGGAATTATTTTTTATCCAGTTCCAGGTTCAGCATCGCTCCCGAGAGCGATTTACCATGGGCATCCAGCGCCAGCGACCGCGTCACGCCGCCACCCAGCGCCTTCTGCATGACGAAGTTGAGCGCGCCCAGGTGCGGCAGCGCATGGCGCACCACTTCGCCGTGCACCACGCCGGCGAAGTGCGCGCGCACGCGTTCGGCCGTCAGTTCGCGTTCCAGCAGCGCGTAGTCTTCCAGGCGGTAGGCGATCACCGAGATGTTGGAAATGTCGCCTTTGTCGCCGGCGCGGGAATGGGCGATGTCACGCAGCAGCATGTCAGATCTCCTCGATGTGGACGGATGTGCGCACCAGGTCGCGCGGCAGCAGCATGGACAGCACCGCGATCACTTCGCGCGCCGATTTGGTGGCGCCGCCGCCGCCGGCCGGGCCATTGGTGTAGAGCGTTTCGACTTCGTTGCCGATGCGTACGGCTTCTTTCATGCTGGCGGTGCGGCCGGCGACGCGGGCGCGCACTTCGAACGGCTCGGGCGCGGCTTGCGACATGCCGCTGCCGCAGATGGCGTTGACGCCGATCAGGTCGAAGCGCAATTCATCGGCTTGCACGCCGGTCAGCGCCAGGCGTTCGCGCACGATGTCCAGCGCCAGTTGCGCGCGCGCCTGGGCGCCCGGGTCGGCATAGGAAATCTGGCCTTCGCCGATGAAGCTGTCGCGATAGCCCAGCGTGGTCTTCAGCGTGGCGGTGGCGGGGCGGCCGCGGCCGCCGGTGACGGCGACGCGGTCGGGGCCGATCTCGCGGATCTGCGCCTGCGAGAAATCGGCCACGACGTCGGGGGTGTAGTAGCTGCGCGGATCATGGATCTCGTACAGCAGTTGTTCCTTGCAAGTGCGCTCGGTCACCTGGCCGCCGGAGCCGGCGACCTTGGTGATCACGGCGCTGCCGTCGGCGCTGACTTCGCCGATGGGGAAGCCCAGTCGCGCCAGGCCCGCCACGTCCTTCTTGCCGGGATCGGCGAAGTAGCCGCCGGTGATCTGGCCGGCGCATTCCAGCAGGTGGCCCACCAGCGTGCCTTGGCCGAGCTTGTCCCAATCGTCCATGGCCCAGCCGAATTCATGCACCAGCGGCGCCAGCACCAGCGCCGGATCGGCCACGCGGCCAGTCACCACGACGTCGGCGCCGCCTTGCAGCGCCTCGACGATGGGGGCGATGCCGAGATAGGCATTGGCCGAGATGAGTCGCTCGCCCAGCGAGGCGATGGGTTGGCCGTTGTCTTCGATGGCGAAGGCGCTTTCCCTGACCACGTGCAGCACGTCGTCGCCGGTGACGGCAGCCACCTTCAGGCGCGTCAGTCCAAGTTCGCGGGCGATGTCCCGGATGCGGCGCGCGGCGGCTTCGGGATGGGCCGCGCCCATGTTGGTGATGATGCGGATGCCCTTGGCGGCGCAGGTCTTGAGCACGGCGTGCATGCGCTCGGCCAGCAGCGGGTCATAGCCCTTGGCCGGATCGGCCAGGCGCGCCTGCTGGCCGATGGCGATGGTGCGCTCGGCCAGGCATTCGAAGATCAGGTAATCGATGTCGCCGTGTTCGGCCAGCTCGGCGGCCGGCTCGATGCGATCGCCCGAGTAGCCGGCGCCGGCGCCGATGCGTACCACGCGTTGCGCCTTGTCTGCTGTGCTGTTCATGCTGCTCTCCAAACCTTGTTGCTCCTCATGCATTGCGTTCCGCCCTCAGAACAGCGGGAACAGGCCCATCACCACGCAGGCGATGGTCATCACCACCGACGCTCCGAACAGGAAGGGGATGGTGTATTTCTGGTGGTCGGCCAGTTCGATGCCGGCCAGGCCGCAGACCAGGAAGGTAGCCGGCGTCAGCGGGCTGACCGGGAAGCCGGTGGTCATCTGGCCCAGCAGGGCGGCCTGCGCCACCTGGATGGTCGGCACGCCCAGCATGTGGCTGACTTCGGCGATCACCGGCAGCACGCCGAAATAGAAGGAATCGGGATCGAACAGTAGCGACAGCGGCATCGACAGCAGGCCCAGCACCACCGGGATATGGCTGGCCATCTCCGGCGGCACGAAGCCGACGGCGGTCTTGGCCATCGCGGTCAGCATGCCGGACTTGGTCATGATGCCGGTGAACACGCCGGCGGCGAACAGGATGCTGGCCATCAGCAGCGCGGCCTTGGCGTGCGCGTCGATGCGTTCGCGCTGCATGGCGACGTCGCGGTAGTTGACCATCAGCGCCAGCACCACGCCGATCATGAACATCACCACCGGATCGATCTTGCCGCTGATCATCACGCCCAGCACGAACACGGTCAGTACGATGTTGATCCAGAAGTTCTGCGGGCGACGGATCTTCTTTTGCGCCTCGGTCAGCTCATGCTGCTGCACGAAATCGACGGTGGAGCCCTTGCCCAGGCCGAGGCGGCGTTCTTCTTTCAGGCCCAGCAGGTAGGAGGCGATGAACACGAACGTCAGGCCCACCAGCTGGATCGGCACCAGCGGCGTGAAGATGTCCGACACCGGAATGTGCAGCGCGGCCGAGGCACGGATCATGGGGCCGGTCCACGGCAGGAAATTGACGCCGGCGGCCATCGAGGCCACGCAGGCCAGGATGCGCTTGTCGATGCCCAGGCGGTCGTACAGCGGCAGCATGGCCGGGATGGTGATCAGGAAGGTCACCGCGCCCGAGCCGTCCAGGTGGATCAGCAGCGCCAGCAGAGCGGTGCCCGGCACGATGCGGGTGGGGCGGCTGCCGACCGTCTTCAGGATGCGGCTGATGATGGGATCCAGCATGCCGGCGTCGGTGACGATGCCGAAGAACAGGATGGCGAACACGAACATGCCCGCCACGGGCGCGATCGAGGTCACGCCGGCCACGATGAACTTCGAGGTCTGCAGACCGAAGCCGCCGACCAGCGCGGCGATGATGGGAATGGCGATCAGCGCCACCAGCGGCGACATCTTCTTGGTGAGGATGGCCGTGAACAACAGGACGATCGTGACAAAGCCGAGCAGGGCTAGCATGCGGGGTCTCCAGATTTTTTGGTTCGATGTTCTTGTGAGCTCTTGCGCCGCGGCCGGACTTGTTTTTTCTATGCGAATGAAGCGCGCGGAAAGAGAGCACAGCGAGTGTAGGTTTCGGCCGATTTTGTTGTAAAGTCGATTTTTTCGATCAATTGATCTGTTTTCCAGGTCAATCTTCCGCCCACTCCGGACCGGGTTTCAACGCATGCAAGCCAATATTTCCACCCGCCTGTTGCAGGCCTTCCTGGCGCTGGCCGACTGCCGTCATTTCGGTCACGCGGCCGAGCGTTGCCACGTCTCGCAATCGGCCTTCAGCGCCATGATCCAGAAGCTGGAAGCCGCCGCCGGCGCGCGCCTGTTCGAGCGCGACACGCGCAACGTCACGCTGACGCCGGAGGGCGAGTTGTTCGTGGAAGTGGCGCGCCAGCTGGTGGCTGACATCGAGGCGGCATTTTCCGACATGAGCGATTACGTGGCGCGCCGCAAGGGGCGCGTGGCGATCGCCGCCTTGCCGTCGCTGGCGGCGGGCTGGCTGCCGCCGGTGCTGGCCGATTACCGTACGCGCTATCCGGGCGTGCAGGTGGAGTTGTTCGACGCCATTTCCGATCATTGCCTGGATCTGCTGCGCCACGGCAAGGCCGATATCGCGCTGACCGCGCCGGGCCCCAATCTGCTGGAATTCGATACCCAGCCGCTATGCTCGGATCCGTTCTACCTGGTTTGCCGCAAGGATCACAAGCTGGCGGCGCGGCGCCGCATCAAGGTGCCGCAACTGGCCGGCTGCGAGTTGATCCATCTGGCCAGATCGACCAGCGTGCGCCAGCACCTGGACGCCATGCTGCATCCCGGTGGCACCATCAATACCGGCCTTGAAGTGGAGCATCTGGCCACGGTGGCGGCGCTGATCGAAAGCGGCCTGGGCGTGAGCGTGGTGCCGGAGTTGACGCTGTTCCAGTTCCGCCTGCCCAACCTGGTGGCGATTCCGCTGGATGCGCCGGAGCTGGTGCGGCCGCTGCTGATCGTCACGCCCAAGGAACGCAGCCTGTCGATCGCGGCGCAGGGATTGCTGGAACTGGTGGAAGAGAAAGCCGAGAAGGCCGCGCTGGAAGCCGGCGATGCGCGACAAAAGAAGGCGCCGGCAAGGGCGCGCGGGCGGCCATAAAAAAGGCCGATCGGATATCCGGTTCCGATCGGCCCAGCGTGTGAAGGAATACTGGTTTTCTTATGTCGCCTTTCCCTGCCGGACTTGGCCGGCGGGGAAGGCACCCCCCCGCCATTTCCCTCAACGATCAGTCAGCGGCGATGTTGTTGTGAACGGTTTCTTTCACGAAGAACAGGCCGATCACGAAGGTCGCCAGGGCGATCACGATCGGATACCACAGGCCGTAGTAGATGTCGCCCTTGTAGGCCACCAGCGCGAAGGAGGTGGTCGGCAGCAGACCGCCGAACCAGCCGTTGCCGATGTGGTAAGGCATGGACATCGAGGTGTAGCGGATGCGGGTCGGGAACATTTCCACCAGAGCGGCGGCGATGGGGCCATACACCATGGTCACGTACAGCACCAGGATGAACAGCAGCAACAGCACCATCGGCTTGTTCATCTGATCCGGATCGGCCTTGCTCGGATAGCCGGCGGCCTTGATGTCGTCAGCCAGTTCCTTGGAGAGCGCCTTGTCCTTTTCAGCGGCTTCTTCCTTCGACAGGCCGGCGGCGTCATACGACGTGATGGTCTTGTCGCCGATCTTGATGGTGGCCACCGAGCCCGGTGCGCCGGCCACGTTCTCGTAGTTCACCGATGCGGCCGACAGCTTGGCCTTGGCGATGTCGCACGAGGAGGTGAACTTCTTGGTGCCGGTCGGGTTGAACTGGAACTGGCAGCTTGCCGGATCCGCGGTCACGATCACCGGGGCCTTTTGCAGGGCAGCTTCCAGTGCCGGGTTGGCGAAGTGGGTCAGGCCGTTGAAGATCGGGAAGTAGGTCAATGCGGCGATCAGGCAGCCGCCCAGGATGATGGGCTTGCGGCCGATCTTGTCCGACAGCGAGCCGAAGAACAGGAAGAAGGGCGTCGCCAGCACCAGCGCCAGGGCCACCAGGATGTTGGCGGTGGCGCCATCGACCTTCAGCGACTGGGTCAGGAAGAACAGCGAGTAGAACTGGCCGGTGTACCACACCACGGCCTGGCCGGCGGTCAGGCCGATCAGCGCCAGGATGACCAGCTTCAGGTTCTTCCATTGGCCGAAGGCTTCGGTCAGCGGCGCCTTGGAACCCTTGCCTTCCGACTTCATCTTCAGGAACGCCGGCGATTCATTCATCGACATGCGGATCCACACCGAAATGGCCAGCAGCAGGATGGAGACCAGGAAGGGAATGCGCCAGCCCCATTCGGCGAAGGCGGCTTCACCCACCGAGGTGCGCACGCCCAGGATCACCAGCAGCGACAGGAACAGGCCCAGGGTCGCGGTGGTCTGGATCCAGGCGGTGAAGGCGCCGCGGCGGCCTTCCGGTGCATGCTCGGCCACGTAAGTGGCTGCGCCGCCGTACTCGCCGCCCAGCGCCAGGCCCTGCAGGATGCGCAGGATGATCAGGATGATCGGGGCGGTGATGCCGATCGAGTTGTAGTTGGGCAGGATGCCGACGATGAAGGTCGAGGCGCCCATGATCAGGATGGTCACCAGGAAGGTGTATTTGCGGCCCACCAGGTCGCCCAGGCGGCCGAACACCAGCGCGCCGAAGGGACGCACGATGAAGCCCGCGGCAAACGCCAGCAGCGCGAAGATGAACGCGGTGTTGGGGTCGGTGCCGGCGAAGAACTGCTTGGCGATGATCGCCGCCAGCGAGCCGTAGAGGTAGAAGTCATACCATTCGAAAACGGTGCCGAGCGAAGAGGCGAAAATGACTTTGCGCTCTTCGGATGTGATGCCGCGCGCAGTCGTGTTGACTGATGCTGTCGTCATGCTGGTCTCCTTGGTTTTAATAATGATGTGTCGGTACATGGCCGAATGGGGCGTTATGCAAGAACGCAGCAGAGACGCCGTGACGATGCGACAGCCATCCCCGGTACACAAACTGCGATATTGGTCCGCATTGCTTGCGTAATGGCCCACTTGTCCACGGCGCGAGTGTGCGACGCCAACCTTACGCAGGACTTGCTTGAAACTTACACAAGCTTACAGGCGGGAACGAGCGGAAATGAGCTGCAATGCAGCAAAAGAAGCCGCCCGGGGAGCGGCTTTGCGAGGAGGACGGCGATTTTGCGGCGCAGCGATCAGCGGGCCGCATGCGGCGTGAGGACTTGGTCGAAACTGACGGAATTTTCGAGGAAATCGACGAACACCCGCACCTTGGCCGACAGGTTCAGACGCTCCGGATAGACGGCATAGATATCGGCCGGCGGCAGATCCCAATCTGGCAGCACGCGGCGCAACCGGCCGGCGTCAATGTATTGCTGCACGTCCCACTGCGAGCGCAGCAGCAGGCCGTGGCCGTCCAGCGCCCAATGCAGCGTGGCCTCGCCATCGTTGCTGCTCATCGCGCCATGCACTTTCACGGTCTGGTGGCGCTTGCCCTTGCTGAAGTGCCAGGTGCCATAGGCGGTGTCGTTCTCGCGTAGCACGATGCAGCGATGCTGGCGCAGATCGTCGGGATCGGCCGGCGTGCCGTGGGCATCGAGGTAGCCCGGCGCGCCGCACACGAAGCGGTTGTTAGCGGCCAGCCGGCGCGCCACCAGGCGCGAATCCGGCAGTTCTCCGAAGCGGATGCCGACGTCGAAGGCCGATTCGGCCAGGTTCATCGGGCGGTCGGTCAGATCCAGCTGCACGTCGACTTCCGGATAGCGCTGCCGGAACGCCGACAGCGCCGGCACGATGTGGCGGCGGCCGAAGCCGAAGGTGGCATTCACCTTCAGTAGCCCGCGCGGCACCTCGCGGCTGCTCGACACCATGCGTTCCAGCTCCAGGATGTCTTCCAGCAGCTTGGAGCCGGTGCCCAGATACAGCTCTCCCTCCTGCGTCATCGCCAGCCGCCGCGTGGTGCGGTTGAGCAGGCGCACGCCCAGCCGCTTTTCCAGTTGCGCCAGCCGTGCGCTGATCGCCGGCGGCGTCACGCCGAGGTCGCGCGCCAGCGAGGAGAGGCTGCCGTAGCGCACCAGGCGGGTGAAGAATTCGAGGTCGCTGATCGGGTCCATTATTAAGTTAAATTTAAAAATAGATTAAATAAGTATGCATTATGCAGATATTGAGGTGAAGTTACACTGATTTCGCCAGAGGAAGCGATGAATTCCATCGCGTGGCGTTTCAGGAGGAATCGTGGGACAGACCCTTTACCGGAAGATCGTGGACAGCCATACGGTATTCCGTGTCGATGAGCAGCACGTCGCGCTGTACGCCGACCTGCACATCATGAACGAGTACACCAGCCCGCAGGCCTTTGCCGGCCTGGCGGAAAAGAACCTGCCGGTGCGCTGCCCGGAAAAGCAGATGGGCATCGTGGATCACGTGATCCCCACGCATCCGGTGGCGCGCGAGCGGCGCACCATCATGATCGACGCCGCCGCGCAGCAGGCCGCCAATTTCACCCGCAATTGCCGCCGGCACGGCATCCACCTGTTCGACGTGCAGGACCGTGAACAAGGCATCGAACACGTGGTGGCGCCCGAGATCGGCCTGATTCGGCCCGGCATGGTGGTGCTGTGCGGCGACAGCCACACCACCACTTACGGCGCGCTGGGTGCGCTGGGTTTCGGCATCGGCACGTCCGAGGTCGAGCATGTGCTGGCCACGCAGACGCTGATCTATCGCGTGGCCAAGGACATGCGCATCCGCGTCGACGGCAGGCTGGGCGCGGGCGTCACCTCCAAGGACCTGGTGCTGCACATCATCGCGGCGATCAGCGCGCAGGGCGCGCGCGGCTATGCGGTGGAATACTGCGGCAGCGCCATCGAGGCGCTCTCGGCCGAGGCCCGCATGACCCTGTGCAACATGACGGTGGAGGCCGGCGCGCGCGGCGCGCTGATCGCGCCGGACGAGGTCAGCGTGCGTTACGTCGCCGATCGTATCCGCGACATGCCGCCCGCTGCCGTCGCCGAAGCGATCCGGCAGTGGCGTGCGCTGAAATCGGACACGGATGCCGTCTTCGACATCGAACACCGCTTCGACGCCGCCGGGGTTGCGCCGTATGTCACCTGGGGCACCAGTCCCGACCAGGCGATTCCGGTCAGCGGGCACATTCCGGCCGACCAGACCGATCAGGCCAGCGGCGCCAAGGCGCTGCGCTACATGGGACTGGATGCCGGCGCCGCGCTGGAGGGCCTGGCCGTCGATCACGTCTTCATCGGATCCTGCACCAATGCCCGCATCGAGGATCTGCGTGAAGTCGCGGCCGTGGTGCGCGGGCGCAAGGTGGCCGCCGGCGTGCGAGCCATGGTGGTGCCGGGTTCCGGCCGCGTGCGCGAACAGGCCGAGCAGGAAGGACTGGCCGCGGCGCTGATCGACGCCGGCTTCGAATGGCGCCAGCCGGGCTGTTCGATGTGCCTGGCGATGAACGACGACGTGCTCAAGCCCGGCCAGCGCTGCGCCTCCACCACCAACCGCAATTTCGAGGGGCGCCAGGGACGCGGCGCCCGTACCCATCTGATGAGTCCGGCGATGGCTGCCGCCGCCGCGCTGGCTGGCCGCATTGTCGATGTGCGCAAGGAGTTTCCCCATGAGCAAGCGTGACACCGTGGCCGGCATCGCCGCGCCGCTGAACATCGCCAATCTCGATACCGACCAGATCATGCCCAAGCAATTCCTGCTGGGCATCGACAAGCAGGGCCTGGCGCGCGGCGTGCTGTATGACCTGCGCATGGATGGCGAGGGCCGGCCGCGTCCGGATTTCGTGCTCAACCGCGCGCCTTACCGCGAGGCGCGCATCCTGGTGGCCGGCGCCAACTTCGGTTGCGGCTCCAGCCGCGAGCACGCCGTCTGGGGGCTGATGCAAGCCGGCATCGAGGCCGTGATCGCGCCCAGCTTCGGGGAAATCTTTTATTTCAACGCACAGAACAACCGCCTGCTGCTGGTGACGCTGGATGCGTCCTTGGTGGCGGCACTGAACGCAACGGTCAGCCAGCCGGAATCGAGCAGGCTGACGATAGACCTGCAACGCCAGGTGGTGATCGCGGCCGACGGCCTGGAGTATCCCTTCGAGCTGCCGCCGCGCCAGAAACGCATGTTCACCGAAGGCCTGGACATGATAGGCATGACCCTGGCCGACGCCGGCGCGATCGACGCTTTCGAACAACAACACCGGGCGCAGAACCCGTGGATGCAGATCGACCTGCCGCGCCAGCAGGCATCGGTCGCGCAGGCCTGACGCGCAGCCAGGTCGCCGCATGACGGCACACCGGTCCGCGACGGCGGGCCGGACAATTCCAACACCAAAAGGAGACAGACATGGAAAGTCCATCCATCCAACAGGACGCGCCGGCGCTCGGCCGTCTTTCCGCCATCGCGCAATTGCGCATCGGCGGCATGCCCTTGACCATGTTCGCCGCGGTCACGCTGGTGACCGCGCTGGCGATTGCCACCGGGCGCCTGCCCAACGACATGATCGGCGGTTTCGCCGTGCTGATGCTGGCCGGCCTGCTGCTGTCCGAGATCGGCAAGCGCATTCCCGTGTTGCGCCATATCGGCGGCCCGGCCATTCTGTGCCTGTTCGTGCCGTCGGCGCTGATCGGCTACAAGCTGATGGATCCGGCGGCGCTGAAGACCATCACCACCACGATGAAAACGGCCAATCTGCAATATCTCTACATCGCTTGCCTGGTGGCCGGCAGCATCCTGGGCATGAACCGCAAGATCCTGATCCAGGGCTTCATGAAGATGTTCGTGCCGCTGCTGGCAGGCACCGCGGCGGCGGTCGGCGCCGGCATGCTGGTCGGCCTGGCGTTCGGCTACGATCCCAAGCACACCTTCTTCTTCATCGTCGTGCCCATCCTGGGCGGCGGCATCGGCGAGGGCGTGCTGCCGCTGTCGATCGGCTATGCGCAGATCCTGGGGACGCCGCAGGGCGACCTGATCGCCTCGCTGGTGCCGGCGGCGTTGATCGGCAACGTGGTGGCGATCCTCTCGGCCGGCCTGCTCAAGCGCTTCGGCGAGAAGCATCGTCATTACAGCGGCGACGGCGTGCTGGTGCGCACCGGCGAAGACCAAGCCTTGCTGCGCGAGAAGAAGGACGAGGCGCCGATCGACCTGCGCCTGATGGGCGCCGGCTTGCTGCTGGGCTGCACGCTGTTCATCCTGGGCGAGCTGCTGGCGCCGCTGACCGGCATTCCCGGGCCGGTGCTGATGATCCTGGCGGCGGCGCTGCTGAAGGTGGCGCGCGCGATTCCCGAGAGCATGGAAACCGGCGCGTATCAGATGTACAAATTCATGTCCACCAACCTGACCTTCGCCATCCTGGTCGGCCTGGGCACGCTCTTCGTCTCCTGGGACAAGCTGATGGCGGCGTTTTCGCCGGCCTATTTCGTGATCTGCGCCACCATTGTGCTGGCCATGGTGGCGACCGGTTTCTTTGTCGGCGCCTGGCTGAAGATGTATCCGGTGGAATCGGCCATCGTCACGGCTTGCCATAGCGGCCTGGGCGGCACCGGCGACGTGGCCATCCTGTCTTCGTCCAACCGCATGGGGCTGTGCCGTTCGCGCAGATTTCCACGCGCATCGGCGGAGCGGCGATGGTGGTGGTGGCGACGGTGCTGATGAAGTTGTTCTATTGAGGATTCAGGGGTCGGCCGGGCTGTGGAGTCCGACAATGAAAAAGCGCCGCGACGATGTATTCGTCGCGGCGCTTTTTTGTCGGGCGCATTGCCTTAGCGGGGGCATTGCATCCTTAAGCGGATTTCTTGCGCAAGGTGGTCGGATCAGGCCAGCGCCGTGGTCGGCATCGTTGCCACCGCGGGATTGCCCGACGGCAGCGCCTTGACCACGCGCTCGCCCAGGCCCAGGCCCACGCTCATGCCGATGCCGGTATGCATTAGCACCACCGAGGTCTTGTCGTCCATCTGCAGCGCCGAGAACGGGCCGGGGCCCTTGCTGCCATAGACGCCTTGCCAGCGCTCGATCACCTTGACGCGGGTGGCCAGGGTGTGTTCCACCAGGCCCAGCATCAGCTCGTCCACTTCCTCGCTGTTGAACGGCGGCGAGTCGGTGCCGTAGTGGTGCGAATCGCCGACGATCAGCTCCTGATAGGGCGTCGGGCTGACCAGCAGATGGATGCCGTGCTTGTTGAGCAGCGGCGCGGTGGCGTCGATCTCGGCGTGCACCGCGCGCGCGGTGGGCAGGTCGGAGAAGGCGCCGTAATGGGTGCAGGACAGGCCGGTCAGCACCGCGTGGGTCAGCGGCAGCGCGTCTTCGGTCTTCAGGCGCAGCATCTGCAAGCGGCATTGCTTGAGATTCATGGACTGCAGCTTGTCGGCGAACAGCGTGAGGTAATCGTGGCCCGAGCACACGATCACGCGCTCGGCCCGGAATTCGCCCGCGGTGGTGGACAGGCGGCCGTCGGCGGTGCCGTGCACCAGGGTGTTGAAGCGGAAATGCACGCCCTGCGAATGCAGGTAGGCCACCAGGGCCGGCATGGCTTCGCGCGAATACAGTTGCAGGTCTTCGGTGCCATGCAAAGCGGCGCGGTGGTGGCGGAAGCGGCCATTGTAGAGCGCGTCCAGCTTCGCGCCTTGCAGCAGCGAGACGCGGTATTCGTACTGGCGGGCGCGCACGATCATGAATTCCTGCAGCACGTCGTGTTCGGCTTCCGTGCGGGCGAACAGCAGGGTGCCGGCTTCGCGAGCGCTGAAGTGGGCGCGCGAGGCGAGGTAAAGCCACAATTCGCGGCTTTCGCGGGCCAGGTCCAGCATGATGCCGGGCGGCTGGCCGGTGACGAGTCCCATGCCGAAGTTGCGCACCGAGGCGCCCAGCGGGGTGCCGGTGCGTTCGAAGACGGCCACGCGCAGGCCGCGCTTGACCGCGGCATAGGCGTGCGCCAGGCCGAGGATGCCGGAGCCGACGACGGCGACGTCGAAGTGATTGGGATCGGTACTGGTCATGAAGAATGCTCCATCGGATTCTGTTTGCGAGATGTCGTAATGCTTGTTGTCAGCGGACGCTCTGATGTCGCCCGTCCGGATATTGCCGATCTTCCCTGGCATGCCGCCGCGCTGCGCGAAGCCTCGCGGCGGCAGGGTGCTGCATGCGGCCAGATGCGCGCGGCGAGACTTATTGCTTCTTCTCGGCCTTGCTTTCGTAGCGCTTGCTCCACTCGGTCAGGATGCGGTCGCGGTTGGTGCTGGCCCAGGTGAAGTCGTTCTTGACCAGGCGCTTCTCGTAGTCGGCCGGCAGCAGCTCGTCCGGCTTGGCGATGCCGGGGATGGCGACCACGGCGAAGTTCTTTTCATACAGGGCCATGGCGTCCTTGCTGGCCGAGAAGTCGGCCAGTTTCTTGGCGGCTTCCAGGTTCTTGGTGCCCTTGACGATGGCGGTGGCTTCGATGTCCCAGCCCAGGCCTTCGGACGGCAGGATCACGTCGATCGGCGCGCCTTCCTTCTTGGTCTTCACGGCGCGGTATTCAAACGCGATGCCGATCGGGAATTCGCCGGTGGCGGCCTGCTTGCAGGGCTTGGAACCGGAGTGGGTGTACTGGCCGATGTTCTTGTGCAGGGCGTCCATGTAAGCCCAGCCCTTGTCTTCGCCCATCATCTGCAGCCAGGCGGACACGTCCAGGTAGCCGGTGCCGGAGGAGGCCGGGTGCGGCATCACGATCTTGCCGGCGTACACCGGCTTGGTCAGGTCGGCCCAGGAGGTCGGCTTGGGCAGGCCCAGCTTTTGCGCTTCCACGGTGTTGAAGCAGATGGCCGAGGCCCACACGTCCATGCCCACCCACGACGGCGGGTTGGCGGCGCTGCGGTACTTGGCTTCGACCGCCGACAGGCCCTTGGGGGCGTACGGGGTCAGCATGCCTTCCTTGTCCAGCAGAGCCAGGCTGGTGGCGGCCAGGCCCCAGATCACGTCGGCTTGTGGATTGGCCTTTTCAGCCATCAGCTTGGCGGTGACGATGCCGGTGGAGTCGCGCACCCACTTGATCTCGATGTCCGGATTGGCCTTTTGGAAAGCCGCCTGGTACGCCTTGATCTGGTCCGCTTCGAGCGCGGTATAGACCGTCAGCGTGGTGGCTGCGTGGGCGGCCGATGCCGAGAACAGCATGCCGGCGCCGATGACCGATGCGAGCAGTTTGAACAGCTTGGTTTTTTTCATGATGGCCTTTGAATGGCTGGGTTGAAAAAGCGTCAGTGGAACGCAGGGTGGAGAAACGGTCATGCGCAAGGGAGCGATGCTCAGTGGCCGCGCCCGCGGCGCCAGGCCTGGGCGCGCGACACCCAGCCGCTGCCGGCGACGTGCATCAGCAGCGAGGCGGCGGCCGAGGTCAGCAGGATCAGCGTGGACATCGCGGCGGCGGGACCGACGTCGCCGGCGTCATCCATGTTGAGCACGGCAACCGAGGCCAGCACGGTGTCGGGCCGATAGAGGAAGATCACCGCCGACACCGTGGTCATCGAGGACACGAACAGGTAGCGGAAGATCTCCAGCAGCGAGGGCAGGCACAGCGGCACGGTGACGCGCAAGAAGGTTTTCAGGAGTGGCACCTTCAACGACAGCGAGGCGGCTTCGAATTCGGGATCGAGCTGCTTGAGCGCGGTGACCGCGGTCAGGTGGGCCGTGGTGTAGAAGTGCACCACCGAGCACACCACCAGCAGCGCCATGGTGCCGTACAGGAAATTGAAGGGATTGGCCGGATGGTTGAAGAACAGCAGGCTGCCCAGGCCCAGCACCAGGCCCGGCACCGCCATCGGCAGGAAGCAGAGGAAGCGCAGCAGGGGACTCAAGAGCGCCTGGCCGCGCGTCTTTTCCATCAGCCAGGCGCCGGTGAAGATCACGATGGTGCCGACCACGCTGGTGCCGCAGGCCAGCTTCAGGCTGTTCCAGTAGGCCAGCCAACCGCCGCCGTCCATGTTGTCGAAGTCGTAGTGCTGCAGCGTCAGTTGCAGGTTGTAGGGCCACAGCTTGACCAGCGAGGCGCCCATGGCGACGGCGATCATCAGCAGGATGGCGGCCGAGATCAGCAGCACGGCGAACAGATTGAAACCGTCGCGGCGCCTGTCCGGGCGCGGCACGTAGGCTTCCGAACGGCTGCTCATCTGGGCCCGCTGGCGGCGCTGCAGCCAGGCATCGACGGCGAAGGTCAGCACTGCCGGCACCAGCAGCAGCAAGCCGATCAGCGCACCGCGACCGAACTGCTGCTGACCGACCACCGCCTTGTAGGCCTCCACCGCCAGCACGCTATAGGCGCCGCCGGTGATCTTGGGCACGCCGAAGTCGGTGATGGTCAGCGTGAACACCAGGCAGAAGGCGCCGAAGATGCCGTAGCGCGTGGCCGGCAGCGTGACGCTGGTGAAGGTGCGCCAGCGCGAGGCGCCCATGGCGTTAGCGGCATCGTAGAGGCGGCCGTCGGCCTGCGATAGCGCCGACAGCAGGATCATCAGCGCATGCGGGAAGGTATAGAACACCTCGCCCAGCAGGATGCCCCAGAAACCGTAGATGCCGCCGCTCATCAGTTCCTTGAACAGTCCCTGGTTGCCGAACAGGTAGATCAGCGCGATGCCCGGCAGCAGCGATGGCGCCAGCAGCGGCAGCAGGCCGACGCCGCGCCACATGCCCTTGAGCGGGATGCAGGTACGCTGCAGCGCGTAGGCGAACACATAGGCCAGCGGCACTGTCACCGCCGCCGTGACGAAGGAGACCCACAGGCTGCGTCCCAGCATGGGCAGGAAATTGATGTTGGAAAACAGCCGGGCGAAGGGCTGCGTGCCGGCCCAGGCGCCTTCGGGCGTGAGCACCGCCTGGCCGAGGATGAACAGCAGCGGGCAGCCCAGCGCGACGATCAGCGCGGCCAGCAGCAGCCATTTCAGGCCCGAGGTCAGCAGCTGGCTGCCGTCGATCTGGCGTGATGCGGCCTCAGTCGGGGCGGCGCGTTCGGCGTTGTTATCCATGCCGGTGATGGCGGTAGTGGAGACGGAAGAGTTCATCGCGGTCCGTTTCCTGAATCAGACGAACACCTGCAGCGCCTGGCGCGGCAGCGAGATCCAGATGCCTTCCGGGCCGTTGGCGCCGTGCATGGCGTCGATGCGCTCGTGCGCGTCGCCCATGACGTCGGCCAGCAGCGTCTGGCCGGGCAGGGCCTCGGCCGACAAGGCCAGGCGGTAGCGGTTGCCGAGATAGATGCGGTCCACCACGCGGGCGCGGAAACGATTGGTGGCCTGCTCGGCCGGGAACAGCTCCACCGCCTCCGGGCGGCAGAACAGGCGGCCGCTGGCGAGTTCTTCTTCCTCCGGCTGGATCTCCAGTTGCAGCGAGCCCACCGCCACCTGCGAGCCGGAGATGCGGGTGAAGGGCAGCCAGTTGGACTGGCCGATAAAATCCGCCACGAAGGGCGAGGCCGGGCGGCGGTAGATATCGCCGGGCGTGCCGAACTGTTCGATGCGACCGCGGTTCATGACGGCGATACGGTCGGCCATCACCATCGCCTCTTCCTGATCGTGGGTGACCATCAGCGTGGTGATGCGGAATTCCTTTTGCAGGCGGCGGATTTCCAGTTGCAGGTGTTCGCGCACCTGGGCGTCCAGCGCCGAGAGCGGCTCGTCGAGCAGCAGCAGCGACGGCGAGGGGGCCAGCGCGCGGGCCAGGGCCACGCGCTGCTGCTGGCCCCCGGAGAGTTGACCGGGATACTTGCGCTCGCTGCCTGACAGGCCGACCATGCCCAGCATCTCGGCCACGCGCGCGTGCCGTTGCTGGCGCGACAGCTTGCGCTGGCCGGCGTGCAGGCCGTAGGCGACGTTGTCTTCCACGGTAAGGTTGGGGAACAGCGCATAGGACTGGAACAGGATGCCGTAATCGCGCGCCTGCGGCGGCAGCAGCGAGATGTCGCGGTCGCCGGCGTGCAACTGGCCGGCGTCCTGGCGTTCCAGGCCGGCGATGGTGCGCAGCAGGGTGGTCTTGCCGCAGCCGGACGGTCCCAGCAGACAGACCATCTCGCCGCGCTTGACGTCCAGCGACACGCTTTCCAGCGCAGTGAAGGCGCCGAAACGCTTTTCGATGCCGCGCACCGAAAGGAAGGTCTCGTCGCTATCGGCTTGCCGGCTGGCTGGAACGGGGGAGAAGGTCTGCGTCATCTTGGGGTGGTCTCGCTGTTGGTGCGGCGCTTGCCGCGATACTGCCGAAGCTATTGTTCTTGTCGCCCAAACGCAGTGCTGTAGCGCATTTGCGGGGCGTCGCCGGTCTCAGGGCAAGCGGATGTTACGTAGCTAATATGACTGCTGGATGACACCCTCTCCTGTGATAGCGGGGTAATATCCGATCTATAGCTTGAAGTTATGGATGGCGCCTTTTTGCCAGCGCCGTCAGGGAATCGCGGACGTAAAATCTTGTCGAATTTCCAGTCATCCATGCGATGGCTGAACGGATGATCGATATCTTTTTATGTGGCAAGCTTGCCGATGTGCAAGCGGGGGCAAAGACGCAAGGAGCCCAAGGGCAACATGCAAGGAGAACAAGAATGAACAAGGCAAACAGACCCAAGCCCAGGTTGGGCGCGCGGCTGGCGGCGTCGGGGCTGGGCGTGGCGGCGCTGCTGGCGGCCTGTTCCGCGCCGGAAAGCACCAAGGAGCAGCGCGACGAGCTGGCCAAATCCATCATCGAACAGAAAAAGACCACCGAGGACGGCACCTCCACGGCCACCACGGCGGACGGCTACAAGACCGATCTCGCCAAGCGCATTTCCCAGGTCAACTTCACCAGCGTCTATGTGGAGCGGCCGCAGGCGCTGCTGCGTTCGGTGATCGTGATCAAGTACATCGTGGACCGCGACGGCAACCTGGTGAAAAGCGAGATCCTGCGCACCAACAGGGACAAGCAGGCAGAGGCCAGCGCCATGGGCAGTCTGAAGACCGCCGCGCCGTTCCCCAAGCCGCCCGAGACGCTGCTCAAGAACGGCCGGATCGAGTTGTCGGAAAGTTGGCTGTTCAACAATGATGGCCGTTTCCAGTTGCGCAGCGTCGCGCTGGCGCAGATGGGCGAGTGAGCGGCGCGCGGGCGATGAGCGCAGGGCCGGCGATGGCCGTTGCGGGGTGCCGCGGGGCATTGGCATGTGTATAATGTCGCGCGTGCACGACTGAGTGCGTTGTGCGTCCGAGACCCCGTGGTCTCCGCCGGATCAGGGCGAACGTGAGTTCGCCTTTTTTATTAGCCCTGTCCGGCAAAACGGGGACGGCCGCGCGCCTTCATTGACCGGATCGTTTATTGATTGGCTATTCATGTTTGAATTCATTCGTACCCACCAGCGCCTGATGCAGTTCTTGCTGTTGCTGTTCATTTTCCCGTCGTTCGCGTTCTTCGGCCTGGAGGGCTACAGCCGCCTGACCGACGGTGATAACGGCGTGGCCAAGGTGGCCGGCCAGACCATCACCAAGGAAGAGTGGGATGCCGCGCATCGCCAGCAATTGGATCGCATGCGCCAGGTCTATGGCAATCAATTCGATGCCAAGCTGTTCGACACCCCGGAAGCGCGCCGCGCCATCCTGGAAAACCTGATTGCCCAGCGCGCCCTGGGCGCCGAAGTGGTGGCCAACAAACTGGTGGTGCCCGACCAGGTGCTGCAGCAGAACATCCTGCAGATTCCCGGCCTGACCAAGCCGGACGGCAGCTTCGACAACGAGCAGTACCGCGTGCTGCTGGCCGCCCAAGGCCTGACCCCGAAGAGCTACGAAGCCAGCCTGCGCCGCGAAATGGCGCTGCAGCAGCTCAACGCCGCGATCCAGACCACCGCCTTCGCGCCCAAGGCCGTGTCCGAGAACCTGTCGAACCTGAACGACCAGGAACGCACGGTGCAGATGCTCAATTTCAAGCCTGACACCTACGCCGCACAGGTCAAGGTGACCGATGAGATGCTGCAGGCCTACTACGACAAGAACGGCCGCCGCTTCGAGACCCCGGAACAGGCCAATATCGAGTACGTGGTGCTGGACGCCGCCGCCGTGGCGGCCCAGTCGTCGGTGACCGATGACGACATCAAGTCCTATTACGAGCAGAACAAGAAGCAGTATTCGACCGACGAGCAGCGCCGCGCCAGCCACATCCTGATCGCGGTCAAGAAGGACGCGTCGGCCGCCGACAAGGCTGCCGCCAAGGCCAAGGCCGAAGGCCTGGTGGCCCAACTGCGCAAGAACCCGGGCGATTTCGCCAAGCTCGCCAAGGCGAATTCCCAGGATCCGGGCTCCGCCGAAAACGGCGGCGATCTCGGCTTCTTCGGCCACGGCGCGATGGTCAAGTCCTTCGAAGACGCGGCCTTCAGCCTGAAGCAGGGCGAGATCAGCGATCCGGTGGAGTCGGACTTCGGTTACCACGTGATCGAAGTGACCGGTGTCAAGCCGGCCGCGGTCAAGCCGCTGGAATCGGTCAAGGATGAAATCGCCGGCGAGATCAAGAAGCAGATCGCCGCCAAGAAGTATTCCGAACTGGCCGACCAGTTCGGCAACCTGGTCTATGAAAACGGCGACAGCCTGAAGGCCGTCTCCGAGAAGCTGAAGCTCAAGATCCAGACCGCCACCGGTGTGATGCGCAATCCGAACCCGGCCGCTGGCGCCGCTCCGTACAACAATGCCAAGTTCCTGACCGCGCTGTTTACCGACGACGTGATCAAGGCCAAGCACAATAGCGAAGCCGTGCAGTCCGCGCCGAATACCCTGATCGCCGGCCGCATCACCGAGTACAAGCCGGTGGCCAAGCGTCCGTTCGACGAGGTCAAGGCCGATGTGCAGAAAGCCGTGCTGCAGCAGGAAGAACAGGCGCTGGCGACCAAGGCCGGCCAGGCGCGCCTGGCGGAACTGCAAGCCAAGGATGACGGCGCCGGCTTCAGCGATACCAAGGTGGTCTCGCGCGTGAAGGCCGACGGCTGGACCGAGGAAGCCTTCAACGCCGTGATGAAAGCCGACACCGCCAAGCTGCCGGCCTACGTCGGCGCCGAAACGCCGGGCCTGGGCTACCAGATCTATCGCGTGACCAAGGTGGAGCAGCCCAAGACGGTGGACGCCGCCCGCCGCAAGACCGAGCAGGACCAGATCGCCAATGCGCTGTCGCAGCAGGAAGCCCTGGCTTACCTCGGCTACCTGCGTGAAAAGGCCAAGACCAAGCTGCTCAAGGGCGCCGCTTCGGTCAGCGCCGACGATGCCGCAAAGTGATGCGTGACCCCGCCGCCGGCGCACCGGAGTTGTGAATCCGGGTCGCGCGGCGCCCCATGCGGGTGATGCGTATGCATGGGTGAGACAAACTGCTAAAAAATTTATACAGGCCGCTTTCCCAGCGGCCTTTTTTGTTTCATCATGGAGACCGGCGCTGCATTCCACCGGGATGCGCGAGGGAGCCGGCCCAGGGGAATCCGCGGCATGTTCGCCGTTTTTCAGGCCATCTTTCAGCTTGTCAGCTTTTCAGCCGATGGGAACATGCATCGGCATATGCGCAGGCGATCGCTTTCTTGTCATCCGGATGGCCGTGTGTGCCGTTTCAGAATTGTCCGGCTGCCGTACGAGTTGTCGTTGCCTCCAGTCGAATTCGAAAGGCATCGCATAAGATGTTGCAATAAAAAAATGTCTTGGATGCAATGTTTTGCCCTTGAATACCGACCACGTTTCCATGCCTGCCCCAGTCCTGATCATCCAAACCGGCGATGCCAATCAAATTCTCAAGAACAGCTATGGCGGTTACGCCCAGCAGATAGGCTGCGCCGCCGGACTGTGCGACAGCGATATCGAAACGGTGACCGTGTATGAAGGAGAGGCCCTGGGTTCGCCCGGCGACTATCGCGCGGTCTTCATCACCGGCTCTCCGGCCATGGTGACCGACAAGGAAGACTGGAGCGAGCGCACCGCCGAATGGCTGCGCGACGCAGCCGACCAGGATACGCCGATGTTCGGCATCTGCTACGGCCACCAGTTGCTGACCCACGCTTTCGGCGGCGAGGTCGGTTACAACCCGGCGGGCCGCGCGGCCGGCACCATGCATGTCGAGACCTTCGAATGCTGCCGCAAGGATGAATTGCTGGGCGTGCTGCCGTCGCAGTTCCCGGCCCACATGCTGCACATGCAGTCGGTGCTGCGTCCGCCCAAGGATGCGATCGTGATGGCGCGTTCGCCCATGGATCCGCACCATATGATCAAGCACAAGCACAACGTCTATTCGACCCAGTTCCATCCGGAGTTCTCGCCGGCCTTCGTGCGCGCCCACCTGAACTATTACGCTGATGTCTATCGCGGCTGCGGCATCGACGCCATGGCGCTGTGCGAAAAGGTCAGCGAGACGCCGCAATCGACCGGGTTGCTGCGCCGCTTCCTGGAGCTGCACGCGCGCCACTGATGACGGCCGCCGGTCGTGGCCGGCGCCGGAACAATCAAAAGCCCTTGCTGCCGGCGTCAGGCAGCAAGGGCTTTTTGCCGATGGGACTTGGTTGGCCCGGACCGGTCTATTTCAGGCCGACCAGCGGTTTGAGATGCGGCCAGACGTTGTCCAGCAGCATGGGCTGGGCCCGTTCGTTGGGATGGATGCGGTCAGCCTGGAACAGATCCAGGTCGGCGGCGATGCCGTCCATGAAGAAGGGCACCAGCGAGGCCTTGTTCTGCTTGGCCAGGTTCTGGAACATGTCGGAGAAGCGGCGCGTATAGTCGGCGCCGTAGTTGGGCGGCATCTGCATGCCCACCAGCAGCACCTGGGCCTTGTTCTTGCGCGCCAAGTCGATCATCGATTGCAGGTTGTCTTGGGTCGTTTTGATCGGCAGGCCGCGCAAGGCGTCGTTGCTGCCCAGTTCGATCACCAGGACGTCGGGCTTGTTCTTTTCCAGCAGTGCCGGCAGGCGGTTGCGTCCGCCGATGGTGGTGTCGCCGCTGATGCTGGAATTGACCACCACGGCTTCCACCTTGTTCTGCTGCAGGCGCTGCTCCAGCAGCTTGGCCCAGCCCTTGCCGCGTTCCAGGCCGTATTCGGCCGACAGGCTGTCGCCGAGCACGAGCAGGGTTTTTGGGGCAGAATAAGCGCTCGTCGCCGCCACCATCAGGGCGATGCCCGCCAGCAGCCGGAACAGCCATTCCGCCATGCCTGTCCGCGCCGCGAATGTCCCGGACCTTCTTGCCCGAATGCCCTGCATGCCCGATTCCGCCGCCGTCAATTCCGCTACCGCCGCCACTTCCGCTGTGCCTGCCATTGAAGTCCTTCAGTTATCCAAACGCGTTGCCGATGTTTCGGCCGAATCCGGCCAGCTCACCATCTTGAGCGGCATCGATTTTACCGTGGCCGCCGGCACCACGCTGGCCATCGTCGGCGCCTCGGGTTCGGGCAAATCGACGCTGCTGGGCCTGCTGGCTGGACTGGATACGCCCAGCGAAGGTTCCGTGCGGCTGGACGGCGAAGACATCTACGCGCTCGATGAAGATGGCCGCGCCTCGCTGCGCAAGCGCAAGCTGGGCTTCGTGTTCCAGTCCTTCCAGTTGCTCGGCCACTTGAACGCGCTGGAAAACGTGATGCTGCCGCTGGAATTGCGCGGCGACGGCCAGGCGCGCGCCAAGGCGGAAAAGATGCTGGGCCGGGTCGGCCTGGGCAGCCGCCTGAAGCACTATCCCAAGTATCTCTCGGGCGGCGAGCAGCAGCGCGTGGCGCTGGCGCGCGCCTTCGTCACCGAGCCGCCGCTGCTGTTCGCCGACGAGCCGACCGGCAGCCTGGATGCGGCCACCGGCGAAGCAGTGATCAAGCTGATGTTCGAACTGAACCAGGAGCGCGGCTCCACGCTGGTGCTGGTGACCCACGACAATTCCATCGCCGCGCGCTGTGCGCGCACCATCACGATCGCCGCGGGCCGCCTGGCCTGAGCGCGCCTAGACCGATTCCATGGGATCGGCCGGCGGCAGGGGACGCGCGCGCGCCGGTGCTCGACATAAGCGATGCCCATGCCGCTGGCGCAGATGATGGCGATGCCCAGGAGGGTGACGCCGTCCGGGAATTGCCCGAACACCAGCCAGCCCATGCCCGAGGCCGAGATGATCTGGGCGTAGAAGAAGGGCGTCAGCACCGAGGCTTCGGCGTGGCGGTAGGCATGGTTTTGCAGGAAGTGGCCGATGGTGCTGGTGATGCCGGTGGAGGTCAGGATTGCCAGCTCCACCAGCGTCGGCGTATGCGCGCTCCAGAAGAAGGGCACCAGCAGCGTGGACAGCGCGCTGCCCACCAGCGCGCCGTAGAACAGCGTCACCATGGGATCGTCGGCCTGGTTGGCCTTGCGGTTGAGGATGGACATCATGGCCATGGTCAGCGCCGACAGCAGCCCCAGCACCACGCCGTGCGGCGCAATGTCGCCGCCGGGGCGGATCACGATCAGCATGCCGGTGAAGCCCACCAGCACCGCGATCCAGCGCGACATATAAGTGCGTTCTCCCAGCAGCCAGGGCGAGATCGCCAGCACGATCAGCGGCGCGCAGAAATTCATCGCCGTGCCTTCGGCCAGCGGCACGATCTTCAAGACAGAAAAGAACACCAGCGTTGACGCCAGCAGCAGCGCGCCGCGCCCCAGCTGCAGGTAGAGGCGATTGGAGCGGAAGATGCTGCGCCCGCTCCTGCGCTGGTAGAGCGGCACCAGCGTGGCCGCCATGAACAGCACATTGATGGTGTAGCGCATCCACGCGATCATCACCACGTGGTAGCCGGAGATGGCCAGCAGCTTGCCGGCCGCATCCAGCAGCGAGAGCGTCCACAGTCCCGTGACCAGAAAGAGAATGCCGAGCCAGAGTTTAGGCGTGTGTGCGATGCGTAACGGTGGCAGGGCGGTGGTGGACATGGTCTCGGATGATGTTATTGAACACGTCTCTGATGGCCGGGATGAATTCGCTGGCGGTGAGGCCGACCGGGCCCAGGCCCTCGGTCACCAGCCTGTCGGCTGCGGCGCCGTGGATCCAGGTGGCGGCCAGGGCGGCGGCGCGCGTGGGCCAGCCTTGCGCCAGCAGGGCGCCGCACAGGCCCGACAGTACGTCGCCGGTGCCGGCGGTCGATAGCGCCGGATTGCCGCTGGGGTTGACTGCCATCTCGCCGTCGGGGAAGGCGATGACGGTGCCGGCGCCCTTGAGCACGGTGATGGCGTTGAAGTGGCGCGCCAGCAGGCGTGCCGCCTGCGGCCGGTCGTTCTGCACCTGCTGGGTGGTCATGTCCAGCAAGCGGGCGGCTTCCAGCGGATGCGGGGTGATGATGCTGACGGTCTCGCCGCTGGGTCGGCTGCGGTCGTGCAACTTGTGCTGCAGCGTCGGTTCGGCCGAGATCAGGTTGAGGGCGTCGGCGTCGATCACGATGTCGGCCTCGCTATCCAGCGCGCGCGAGAGGATGTCGTAGGCGTGGCGCGAGGTGCCCATGCCGGGGCCGACCACCAGCGCCGCGCTGGCGCCGAATTCGACGCGGTCGGCGACGCGGAACATCAGTTCCGGATGTTCGCCGTCATAGGCCGGGCCGTCATCGACGAAGGCCACGTATACCCGCCCGGCGCCGCCGAAGGCCGCGGTGCGGGCCGCCAGCACCGGCGCGCCGGCCATGCCGCGCGCCCCGCCCACCACGATCACGTCGCCATAGCTGCCCTTGTGCGAATTGTTGGCGCGCGGCTTGAGCGAGGCAGCGAAATACTGCGGGCCGTTGAGGAAGGCGCGGGTCGGCTTGTAGCAGCCGTGGTCGATTTCCAATGGACGCAGCGAGATGTGCCCGCTGTGATCCTTGCCGTCGCAGGTGTGCAGGCCGGGTTTGTCGCCGATGAAGGTGATGGTGTGGGTGGCGTTGACCGCGGCGCCGTCCGCGCCGCCGACGATGCTGCCGCTGTCGGCATTCAGGCCGCTGGGCACGTCGATGGAGAGCACCGGGCAGCGCAGGCCGTTGACGTATTCGATGATGGCGCGCAGCTTGCTGTTGGGGGCGCGTCCCAGGCCGATGCCGAACAGGCCGTCAATCACCAGCGCCCAGGACTGGCCGCGCAGGCCGGCCGGCGTCAGGTCGTCGATGAACTGGATCTCGGCTTCGCGGGCGCGCGCCAGCGCGTTGCGCGCATCGTCGGGTTGCTTGCTCTCGTCGGCGTGCAGTTGCACCGCCACTTCGATGCCGGCTTCTTCCAGCAGGCAGGCGGCTTCCAGCGCATCGCCGCCGTTATTGCCGGGGCCGGCCAGGATCAGTACGGAGGGGGAGGATTCGGTGGTCGAGCACAGCAGTTCTTGCGCATATTCGGCGATGGCTTCGCCGGCGCGCCGCATCAGCGTGTAGGGCGGCAACCCGGATAATGCCTTCTGTTCGACTTCGCGGATTTCGGCAACGGAATAGAGCGCGCTCATGGCTGTGATCGCTGATGAGTTAGTGCTGCGGTGGATGGGGTAAGACAGAGGTGTTGCGACGGACTGAAACGATTCTAAGGCAATTGGACTTTACGCGCTGAGCGCGGGCAGATGAAAAAAACGGTACGGATGACTCCGTACCGATTTAGTCTGGCGGGAACGCGGAATCGAGCGTCGTCAGGCCGCGGCCAGGTCGCGCGGCAGGAAGCCGTCGGCTTCCATCTCGGGCTCCTCGCCCGCGATCATGTCGGCCAGTACGCGCGCCGAGCCCACCGCGGCGGCCCAGCCGGTCACGCCGTGGCCGACGTTGACGAAGACGTTGCCGTGGCGGGTGGGGCCGAACAGCGGCATGCCGCTGGGCAGCATGGAAATGGTATTGCTCCAGAAGTGGGCCTGGTTGTAGTTGGCCGCGTTCGGATAATAATCGCCGGCGATCTTGAGCAGATTGCGCAACGCCTTGGGCGGGATGGTCTGCGACGGCGGCACGAAGCCCAGCAGGCCGGTGATGCGGATGCGGCCGCCCAGGCGCGTCATGGCGACCTTGTAGCTGTCGTCGAACAGCGCCATGCTGGGCGCGTCGTCGGGATTCTTGACCGGTACCAGTGCCGAATAGCTTTGCATGGCGCGCAGCGGCAGCGGGGTGTCCAGCGGGCGCAGCAGGTCGGCCGTCTGCATGCCGGCGGCCAGCACCACGCCGTCGGTGGTCAGGCGCTGCGACAGGTGCGGCGATTCGATTTCCAGCGCGACGCGGCCGCCGAATTCCGGCTGGACGGATTTCACGGTGGAGCCAAAGTGGAAACTCACGCCCAGTTCCTGCGCCGCGTTGCGCATCTGCTTGGCAAACAGCACGCAATTGCCGGCGATGTCGTCGGGGTAGTAAAGCGCACCGGCCAGCTCGGCTTCGGACGAGAAGGCCGGCTCCAGTTCGCGGATCGCCTCGGCGTCCAGGGCCTTGTGCTTCAACTCGCATTGCTGCGCGGCTTCCTGGATCTGCGGTATGCGCGCCGCCTCGGAAGGCTGGCGGAACAGGTGGAACAGGCCGTTGCCGTTCTCGTGTTCCATGTTGTAGTGCGCCTGCAGTTGCAGGGTCAGTTCCTGGCCGTAGGCCGACAGGCGCGACAGGCGCAGCTTGTTGGCGGCGAAGTGCTGCTGCTGGGCCTGGCGGGTCTGGCGCATCCAGCGGTTGCGCACGAAATCGGCGCCCGACGCCAGCAGCTCGCGCGGCTCTTCCTTGAAGCGGCAGGCGAAGGTGGCGAACGCGCCGGGCAGCGTCAGCGGCATGGCCATGCCGGGCGCCAGCAGGCCGGAGTTGCCGAAGGTGGCTTCCTCGGCGACGTGGGCGCGCCGTTCGATCACGGCGACCTCATACCCCTTCGACGCCAGGAAGTAGGCGGTGCAAATCCCTGAAAGTCCCCCGCCGATGACGGCGATCTGTCGATGTGTGCTGTTCACTCTGTTTATCTTGGATGCGGATCGGCCGCTGTGGTGTTCGTCACGGGCCGGCGGTCTTGTCTGGCCGGATCGGCAATTCCGCCAGGCGCCGGAGCAGGTTTCCCGATGCGGCCCGAATGATACATCGAATTTTCCTTGCCGCCCGGATATTGCCGGAATGCCATGTCATTTTAGCCAGGCCGACAAACCGTCAACGTGATTTGCCGTCATGACTGCGTCGGTTTGCAGGAGGACAACGTTTGGAGGCGACCGGCCGATGACAAGGCGCCGGGGCGCGCGGCGGGGATTCTTGTAAATAAGTCATCGGCCGGGGCGGCGCCGGCGGCGCTTCATACGGCGCAGCACAAACCGGGGCCGGGCAGGGCGCGCGGGCGCACGGGGCCAAAGCAGGGCCAAAGCGCTCGCTTTCAGTGGGCCGAACACCCCTGTCCACTGTATAATTCCGGCTTTGCCAGCAAACGCGCGCACGATCCATCAGTCCGGCGCCGTATCCCATGTCTGCGCAGGCGCCCGCCTGTTGCAATGCGGCATGCAGGATGCGCCCGGTGTCGGTGGACCGATCCCTGCCGCGATGCTGCGACGGTTTTCCCGATTCAAGCTAACTGCCTCGACCTCGCCATGCTGATTCTGCCGGGCTCCAATGCCCTTTCCGCTTTCCGTACCCAACGCCTCCTGACCCAATTGCAAGCCGTCGATCCCGCCATTACCGGCGTATCCGGCCGCTATCTGCATTTCGTCGATGCCGCCCAGGCGCTGACCCGCGAGGACGAGGCACGCCTGAACGGCCTGCTGACCTACGGCGACCCGTTCAACGGCAGCGACGAGGGCGATGCCTTCGTGGTGATCCCGCGCTTCGGCACGATTTCGCCCTGGGCCAGCAAGGCCACCGACATCGTCCGCAACTGCGGCATGGGCCACATCCACCGCGTCGAGCGCGGCATCATCTACCACGTGCAGGTCAAGAGCGGCCTGCTGGGCGGCGCCAAGAAGCTCAATGACGCCAGCATCCCGGCCGTGGCGGCACTGCTGCACGACCGCATGACCGAAACCGTGCTGCGCCACCCCGACGAAGCCGCCGGCCTGTTCGGCGAGTTGCAGGCCAAGCCGCTGGAATCGGTGGACGTGATCGGCGGCGGCCGCGCCGCGCTGGAACGCGCCAACACCGAACTGGGCCTGGCGCTGTCGGACGACGAGATCGACTATCTGGTGGAAGCCTTCACCAAGGTGCAGCGCAATTTGACCGACGTCGAACTGATGATGTTCGCCCAGGCCAACAGCGAACACTGCCGCCACAAGATCTTCAACGCCGACTGGACCATCGACGGCGTGCCGCAGGACAAATCCCTGTTCGGCATGATCAAGAACACCCACCAGCTGAATCCGAAGGGCACGGTGGTGGCCTATTCGGACAACTCCTCGGTCATCGAGGGCGCCACGGTGCAGCGCTTCTACCAGCGCGGCGCGGGCCGCGGCAACGTGTATGAGGCGTCGGAAGAACTGACCCACATCCTGATGAAGGTGGAAACCCACAACCACCCGACCGCGATCTCGCCGTTCCCGGGCGCCTCCACCGGCGCCGGCGGCGAAATCCGCGACGAGGGTGCGACCGGCCGCGGCGCCAAGCCCAAGGCCGGCCTGACCGGCTTCACCGTGTCCAACCTGATGGTCACGCACGCGGTCCAGCCATGGGAAAACGCGCGCGACGTGGCGCAGCCGGTGGCCGCGCGCGACGCGCATGCGCAGGGCGGCATCTACGGCAAGCCCGAGCGCATCGCCTCGCCGCTGCAGATCATGATCGACGGCCCGCTGGGCGGCGCCGCCTTCAACAACGAATTCGGCCGTCCCAACCTGGGCGGCTACTTCCGTACCTACGAGCAGAACGTGGGCGGCGAGGTCATGGGCTACCACAAGCCCATCATGATCGCCGGCGGCATGGGCAACATCTCGGCCAAGCACACCAAGAAGAACGACCTGCCAGTGGGCAGCCTGCTGATCCAGCTGGGCGGCCCCGGCATGCGTATCGGCATGGGCGGCGGCGCCGCGTCCTCGATGGCCACCGGTGTGAACACCGCCGACCTCGACTTCGACTCGGTGCAGCGCGGCAACCCCGAAATGGAGCGCCGCGCCCAGGAAGTGATCAACGCCTGCTGGGCGCTGGGCGATGAAAACCCGATCCAGTCGATCCACGACGTCGGCGCCGGCGGCCTGTCCAACGCCTTCCCGGAAATCACTAACGACGCCAAGCGCGGCGCGCTGTTCGACCTGCGCAAGGTGCCGCTGGAAGAAAGCGGCCTGGCGCCCAAGGAAATCTGGAGCAACGAATCCCAGGAGCGCTACGTGCTGGCCATCGCACCCGAGCATCTTGAACTGTTCAAGTACCTGTGCGAGCGCGAGCGCGCGCCGTTCGCCGTGGTCGGCACGGCCACCGAAGAGCGCCAGCTGAAGGTGATCGATCCCGAGCACAACAACAGCCCGGTCGATATGGCGATGGACGTGCTGCTGGGCAAGCCGCCCAAGATGCACCGCGACGTCAAGCACGTCGCCAAGGAATTGCCGCCGGTGGATCTGACCGGCATGGATCTGGTGGAAGTCTCGCACCGCGTGCTGCGCCTGCCGGCCGTGGCCGACAAGTCCTTCCTGATCACCATCGGCGACCGCAGCGTGGGCGCGATGACCGTGCGCGACCAGATGGTCGGTCCGTGGCAGATCCCGGTGGCTGACGTGGCGGTGACGGCGATGGGCCTGGAAGGCTATCGCGGCGAAGCCATGGCCATGGGCGAACGCACGCCGCTGGCGGTGATCGATGCCGCCGCATCGGGCCGCATGGCAGTGGGCGAAGCAATCACCAACATCGCCGCCGCGCCGATCGCCGAGATCGGCGACATCAAACTGTCGGCCAACTGGATGGCGGCCTGTGGCCAGCCGGGCCAGGACGCCGCGCTGTTCGATACCGTCAAGGCGGTGGGCATGGAACTGTGCCCGGCGCTGGGCATTTCCATCCCGGTGGGCAAGGATTCGCTGTCCATGCGCAGCACCTGGAGCGACGAGGCCGGCGCCAAGTCGGTGACCTCGCCGGTGTCGCTGATCGTGTCCGGGTTCGCGCCGGTGACCGACGTGCGCCGCGTGCTCACGCCGCAGCTGCGCAAGGATCAGGGCGACACCGTGCTGATCGCCATCGACCTGGGCCGCGGCAAGAACCGCATGGGCGCGTCGGCGCTGACGCAGGTGATGCAGCAGATCGGCAACGAGACCCCGGACGTGGACAGCGCCGATGACCTGAAGGGCTTCTTCAATGCCATCCAGAAACTGAACAGCGAAGGCAGCCTGCTGGCCTACCACGACCGTTCCGACGGCGGGCTGTTCGCGACCCTGGCGGAAATGGCCTTTGCCGGCCATACCGGCATCTCGGTCAACCTCGACATCCTGACCATGGAAGCCGGGCACGCGGCCGACTGGGGCGACTCCAAGAACTGGACCTCGCAAGTGGCCGAGCGCCGCAACGAACTGACGCTGCGCGCGCTGTTCAGCGAAGAACTGGGCGCCGTGATCCAGGTGCGCGCCGAGCAGAAGTCGGAGGTGATGAACGTGCTGCGCAGCTTCAACCTGGGCGCCTGCAGCCACATCATCGGCAAGCTCAATGATCGCGACGTGGTCGAATTCATGCGCGACGCCAAGAACGTCTACAGCCAGACCCGCGTCGAGCTGCAGCGCGCCTGGAGCGAAACCAGCTGGCGCATCGCCCGCCTGCGCGACAACCCGGCCTGCGCCGATGCCGAATACGACCGCATCCTGGATGCCGCCGATCCCGGCATGACGCCCAAGCTGAGCTTCGACACGCAGGAAGACATCGCCGCGCCTTTCCTCAACATCGGCGCCGCCGCGCGTCCCAAGGTGGCAATCCTGCGCGAGCAGGGCGTGAACTCGCACATCGAGACCGCCTTCGTCATGCACAAGGCCGGCTTCACCGCGGTGGACGTGCACATGAGCGACCTGATCGCCAACCGCGCCAGGCTGGACGACTTCAAGGGCTTCATCGCAGTCGGCGGCTTCTCTTACGGCGACGTGCTGGGCGCGGGCGAAGGCTGGGCCAAGACCATCCTGTTCAACGCGCAACTGGCCGAGCAGTTCTCGCGCTTCTTCCAGCGCGGCGACACCTTCTCGCTGGGCATCTGCAACGGCTGCCAGATGATGAGCAACCTGAAGTCCATGATCCCGGGCGCGGAAGCCTGGCCCAAGTTCACCCGCAACAAGTCCGAGCAGTTCGAGGCGCGTTCGGTGATGGTGGAAGTGGCCGATTCGCCGTCCATCTTCATGCAGGGCATGGCCGGCACCCAGGCGCCGATCGCCACCGCCCACGGCGAAGGCTTCGCCGACTTCTCGCAGACCGGCGACATCGCCAAGGCCATCGTTGCCATGCGTTACGTGGACAACAAGGGCGCGGCGACCGAAGCCTATCCGTTCAACCCCAACGGCTCGCCGCAAGGCATCACCTCGGTGACCACGCCGGACGGCCGCTTCACGGTGCTGATGCCGCACGCCGAGCGCGTGTTCCGCAGCGTGACGCAATCCTGGCACCCGGACACCTGGGGCGAGGATTCGCCGTGGATGCGCATGTTCCGCAACGCGCGCAAGTGGGTCGGCTGATTGGCTTGAGTATGTGAGGCCCGCTTCGGCGGGCCTTGAGATTCTGGGCAATAAAAAAGCGCAGTTCCTTTCGGAACTGCGCTTTTTGCTTTCTGCTTCAGGCCGCGCCGCGCCACCGTTCCGAAGAAGGCGACGCGGTTCAAGTCCGATCAGAAGATGTGGCGGATGCCAACGCCCACGCTGGTGACGTTGTCCTTGCCGGCGGCTTGGCCCGGCAGCTCGTAACGGGCTGCGTCCTTTGCCTTGTTGTAGTCGATGGTGGTGTACAGCTGGGTACGCTTGGACAGTGCGTACTCGGCCCAACCGACCAGCGCGTAGCGACGGCCGTCGCCGACGTTGCCCAGGCCGTTGATCGAGACGTTCTGGCTCTTGTCGTAGTAGAACGCGCCGGTCAGCGACAGGGCTGCGCTTGCCTGGTACGAGGTACCGAAGAAGTAACCGTTGTCCTTGCGCTGGATGCCGGCGACGCCGCCACCGTTGGCCAGGCTACCCGACATGGCGGTGTAGAACGGCGTATCGCCGGTGCTGTCCTTCATGTTGTAGTAGCCGCCGAACAGCTTGGTTGCACCGATCTTGTAGGAGGCGCTCAGGTTGTAGGCGGTCGCCTTGAAGTCCGAGTTGGCCGCGCTGACGGTTTGCTGTGCGCCGCCGCCGATCGAGAAGTCGCCCGCGGTGTATTGCAGCGAGGAGCTGACCTGGCTGCCGCGGCGAGCGGAGCCGGCCTGTTCGCCAGCAGCATAGCTCAGGCCGACGGAGAAGCCGCCGAAGCTACCGTAGTACTTGATCATGTTCGGCGTGCGCACGCGAGTGGTCGCGGCAGGCAGCCAGGAGTTGCTGTCGTAGTTGCCGACGGTCAGCGGATCGAAGTGTGATCTTGCCCCCGTTTCACGGACACCCCTATAAGCGATTAACTATCGCAATAGGAGGTGGACGATGACCAAGAGCAAGGCAGGCAGAAAGGGGCAGGAGTTCAGCCTGGAGTTCAGGCAGCAGGCACTGTTGCGAGCGGCCACAGAAGGGGTAACCACGGTGGCTCGTGATCTGGGGTTGCAGCCTGCCCAGCTGTACAGTTGGCGCGCCCAGGCGCGGCGGCACGACCAGGACGATCAGGCACAACGCTTGGAGTTGGCCGAACATGCACGGCTCAAACGTGAAGTGGCGCGGCTGGAGGAGGAGAACGCTTTC
>WNDX01000059.1 GCA_009914615.1 Herbaspirillum frisingense | reverse complement strand
GCGCCTTCTATGCGATTCTTGTTCATCGGCTCGCGATTTACGCTCCACGCTTCCTTCCCACACTCGGTCACCCTCATGCAGTTGCGCTTCACTTCATTCACTGTGACCAGCTCATGGCGGGACTTGCACCCGCAGGAGTGCGCCCATGCTGGGCGCACAAAGAAAAAGGGCGCCGGTTTCCCGGCGCCCTTGTTTCATCGACTCCCCGAAGGAAGCCGGATCCTCAAACCACGCTCGATCAGACTGCGCTCACATCCAGCGGCGCTTCGGTCTTCTCGACGACTTCTTCCTTGCTCACGCCGGTGGCCAGCTCGATGAGCTTCAGGCCGCCCGGAGTGACGTCGATCACGCCGAGGTCGGTGATGATGCGGTTGACTACGCCCACGCCGGTCAGCGGCAGGTTGCACTCGTTGAGGATCTTCTTCGAGGTGGAACCGTCCTTGGCCTTGGCGACGTGCTCCATCAGCACCACCACGCGGCCCACGCCGGCCACCAGGTCCATCGCGCCGCCCATGCCCTTGACCATCTTGCCGGGGATCATCCAGTTGGCCAGATCGCCCTTGCCGGACACCTGCATCGCGCCCAGGATGGCGATGTTGATCTTGCCACCGCGGATCATGCCGAAGGAATCCGCCGAGCTGAAGAAGGACGAGCCGGGGATGGTGGTCACGGTCTGCTTGCCGGCGTTGATGAGGTCGGGATCGACCTTGTCTTCGGTCGGGAAGGGGCCGATGCCCAGCAGGCCGTTTTCCGATTGCAGCCACACTTCGATGTTGCTCGGAACGTGGTTCGCCACGAGGGTCGGCAAGCCGATGCCGAGGTTGACGTAGAAGCCGTCCTGCAATTCCTTTGCTGCGCGCGCAGCCATTTCATCTCTGGTCCATGCCATGTCTTGTCTCCTTATGCGCGCACGGTGCGTTGTTCGATGCGCTTTTCGGGCGCGGCGTTGACCACGATGCGGTGCACGAAGATGCCCGGGGTGTGGATCTGGTCGGGATCGAGCTGGCCGACCTCGACCAGTTCTTCCACTTCGACCACAGTGACCTTGCCGGCCATCGCGACGTTGGGGTTGAAGTTGCGCGCGGTCTTGTTGAAGACCAGGTTGCCGGCCTTGTCGGCCTTCTGCGCCTTGACCAGCGAGACGTCGGCCACCAGCGAGCGCTCCATCACGTACTTTTCGCCGTCGAAGTCGCGCACTTCCTTGCCTTCGGCCACCAGCGTGCCCACGCCGGTCTTGGTGAAGAACGCCGGGATGCCGGCGCCGCCGGCGCGCAGCTTCTCGGCCAGGGTGCCCTGCGGGGTGAATTCCAGCTCCAGTTCGCCGGCCAGGTACTGGCGTTCGAACTCCTTGTTCTCACCCACGTAGGAGGCGATCATCTTCTTGATCTGGCGGGTGGTCAGCAACTGGCCCAGGCCGAAACCATCGACGCCGGCGTTGTTGGAAATAGCGGTCAGATTCTGCGCGCCCGAATCACGCAGGGCGGCGATCAACGCCTCGGGGATGCCACACAGGCCAAAGCCGCCGACTGCGATGGTCTGGCCGTCCTTGACGATGTCTTTCAACGCGGTGGCCGCGTCTGGATACACTTTGTTCACGAGTCTCCTTTCGGCTCTTTTCTTTCGAGCGTAACTGCACGATGTGCCATTAAAAAGCGCCAATCATCATAGGTCAGCAAAATAGGCCATACAATACGGTAAAAATACCTGGCGCAATGCAGCATACACCGTCGCGCGCGCTCGCACAGCGCCAGGCCCGAGGGACTTCGCGAACATCCGCAGCACACCATGAGCACGCCACCGGCCATCGACTTCGAACAGGTATTCATGCATGCCCCGATCGGCATGTGCGTTTCGCATAATCGCATCATCCAGCAAGGCAACCTGGCGATGGCGGAAATGTTCGGCTACGACGTCGGGCAGTTGCGGCAGAAGTCCTTCCAGGAAATCTACCCCACCGCCGACGAATTCGAGCGCACCGGCCTGCGCCTGGTGCCCATCCTCAACGAAAAGGGTTTCTATTCCGACGAGCGCATCATGAAGCGCTCCAACGACGAGATGTTCTGGTGCCACGTCACCGGCCATTCGCTGGTGCTGGGCGATCCGCATGCGGCCGGCATCTGGACCTTCGAGGATGTCAGCGCCAAGCGCCCCATCGCGCCCGGCCTGACGCCGCGCGAGCGCGAGATCGCGGCGCTGCTGGTGGAAGGCAAGACCAGCAAGCTGATCGCGCGCCAGGTGGAACTGAGCCCGCGCACGGTGGAAATGCATCGGGCGCGCCTGATGCGCAAGTTCGCCGCCTCCACCTCTTCCGAGCTGGTGCACAAGTTGCTCAGCATCACTCCCTGACGATTGTTCGCGCGGTTCAGAACGGCTGTCCGGCGAAACGTTCCGCCAGGAAATCCAGCATCGTCCTCAGCGTGGCCGGCATGTGCTTGCGCGAGGCATAGACCGCATACATGCCCAATTGGGTGGGTTCATGCTCCGGCAGCAACTGCACCAGTTGCCCGGACGCCACTAGCGGCCCCACCGAATAAGCCGGCATATGACCCACGCCCACCCCGGCCAGCACTGCCTGCAACAACACCGTCACCTCGTTGGCGCTGATGCTGCCGCCCACCGCCACCGACTGCGTCTTGCCGCCGCGGCTCCTGGGCTCGAACTCCCACAGGCTGCGGCCGACGTAGGAATGGGTCAGGCAATTGTGCAGGGCCAGATCCTCCACCTTCTCCGGCATGCCGTGGCGCGCCAGGTAGGCCGGCGAGGCGCAGATCACCGAACGGCATACCGATAGCTTGCGCGCGATCAGGTTGGGCTCCAGCCGCGTGGTCATGCGGATGGCCAGGTCGATGCGCTCCTCCACCAGGTTGACGGTGCGATCCAGCGCCACCAGATCCACCGCCACTTCCGGATAACGCCGGCCGTAATCGACCACCGCCTGCACCAGTTGCGTCTGCGTGAAGGAGGTGCTGGAGGTGATGCGCAGCAGCCCGCGCGGGGTTTCGTCGGGCGCATCCACCGCGTGGCGCATGTCGTCGGAGAACTCCAGCATCTGGCGGCAGCGCGGCAGGATCTCGTTGCCGGCCGGCGTCAGCGAGAGGCGGCGCGTGGTCCGGTGCAGCAATCGTGCACCCACCCATTCCTCCAGCTCGGCTACATAGCGCGACACCACCGGGCGCGACAGATCCAGTTGCTGGGCCGCGGCCGACAGGCTGCCGCCGTCCACCACGGTCACGAATACTTGCATCGCCATCAACCTGTCCATCGCCGCCTCGATTTGAACGTTTTCAGAAACAAACTGTGATCGATTATGCGGTTTTTCAAAAACAAAAGCCAACCTATGATGAGCGCTCCCTTTACCTTTTACCGATCCAGAGCCCCTGTATGAACTTCACCACCCGCCTGCTGCGCCGCGCCCTCGTGCTGGCTGCCACCGGCTTCATCGCCACCGGCGCGCAAGCCGCCGGCGCGCTCAAGCTGGATGTCTATAACCCCGGCAAGGACGCCATCTTCCCGGTCAGCTCGGTACTTGTCAGCGGCGAACACGAAGCCATCCTGGTCGATGCCCAGTTCGGCAAGCGCGAAGCGCAACAGGTGGTGGAGAAAATCCGCGCCAGCGGCAAGACGCTCTCCACCATCTACATCAGCCACGGCGATCCGGACTTCTATTTCGGCCTGGAGACCATCCACGCCGCGTATCCGGATGCCCGTATCGTCGCCACCGCGCAGACCGTGGAGCACATCCGCCAGACGGTGCAAGGCAAGCTGGCCTACTGGGGTCCCAAGCTGGGCGACAACGCGCCGGCCGCGACCATCATTCCCGAGGTTCTCAAGGGCCGCACCCTGACGCTGGAAGGCCGCAAGCTGGAAATCACCGGCCTGGACGGCCCGCAGCCGGAGCGCAGCTTCGTCTGGATTCCATCGCTGAAGGCGGTGGTCGGCGGCGTGGTGGTGGAGGGCAAGCTGCACGTCTGGACCGCCGATACGCAGAGCCTGAAGTCGCGCAAGGACTGGCTGTCCACGCTGGACCGTATCGAGAAGCTGCATCCCGCCATCGTGGTGCCGGGCCATTACGCGGCCGGCGCGCCGCTGGATATCGCGTCGGTGCGCTTCACCCGCGACTACCTGAAGGTCTTCGAAGAAGAAGCCGCCAAGGCGGCCAATGCCGCCGCGCTGATCGCGGCCATGAAGCAGCGTTATCCCGAACTGGAAGACAGCGCCCCGCTGGAACTGTCGGCCAAGGTCATCAAGGGCGAGATGAAGTGGCCTTGAAGTGACTGTCACCGATTCCTGATTTGCACAAACCGAAAGGACACACCATGAACATCGCTCTCATCGGCGCCTCCGGCAACGTCGGCAGCCGTATCCTCGAAGAAGCCCTGCGCCGCGGTCACACGGTCATCGCCATCGCCCGCGACGCCGGCAAGATCGCCCCCCGCGAGAACATCACCGCGGGCAGCGCCGACGTCAAGGACAGTGCCGCGCTGGCCGCCGCCATCTGCGGCGCCGACGTGGTCATCTCCAGCGGCCGCTTCGCCAACTTCACGGCCGGCGATCTGCTGCCCGCGCTCAAGCAGGCCGGCGTCAAGCGCCTGGCCGTCGTGGGCGGCGCCGGCAGCCTGGAAATTGCGCCGGGCAAGGCGCTGGTCGATACCCCCGACTTCCCGGCCGAATACAAGCCGGAAGCCAGCGCAGGCCGCGCATTCCTGAACGACCTGCGCCAGGAACACGAGATCGAATGGACCTTCCTCTCGCCTTCCGCCCTGTTCATCGCCGGCGAACGCACCGGCAAGTTCCGCCTCGGCGGCGACCAGTTGCTGGTGGGGACCGACGGCAAGAGCTGGATCTCCTACGAGGACTACGCCATCGCCCTGCTGGACGAGCTGGAACAACCCAGGCACGTGCGCGCGCGTTTCACGGTAGGCTACTGATCCGCCGTTCCCGCGGCGCAAACGCGTCGCGGGACGCACAGCACACGAGGCGAGTTCCATGAACCAGGCAGACCAGACGCAGCCGCACGCGCTGCATTACATCCACGACCCGCTGTGCGGCTGGTGCTACGGCGCCGCGCCGCTGGTGGCCGCCGCGCGCAAGGTATTGCCGGTGCAGGCGCACGGCGGCGGCATGATGGCCGGCCGCAACCGCCGCCAGGTGAATGCGGAACTGCGCAATTACGTCATGCCGCATGATCGCCGCATCGCGCAGATGACCGGACAAGTGTTCGGCGAGAATTATTTCAACGGCTTGCTGACCGACACCGGCGCGGTGTTCGATTCCGCGCCGCCGATTGCCGCGGTGCTCGCCGTGCAGACGCTCAAGGGTGAAGCAGCCGGACTCGACATGCTGGCGGCGATCCAGCGTGCCCACTATCAGGATGGCCGGCGCATCTCGGATGCCGCGACGCTTGCCGAGCTGGCCCAGCAGCTGGGCGTGGAAGCGGAGGCATTCGCGCAGGCCATGCGCAAGGTGGAAAACGAAGAACTGACGCGCCACATCGAGGCCAGCCGCGAGCTGCTCAACGACGTCGGCGGACGCGGTTTCCCCACCTTCGTGCTGCAGCGGGGCGATACGCTGGAGGTGCTGGATACGGGGATGTGGCTGGGACGGCCCGAGGAATGGGCGGCGTTTTTGCGGCAGGAAACCGGCGTGGCCACGTCGAACACGGGTTCGTCGATCGCGCAGTGCGATATCGATGGCGACCGTTGCGGCTGACCCGAATCCCGCATCCTCGCGTTTAACGCCCATTCAGCGTCAGGCTTTCCCTCTGCGTCATCCCGGCGCAGGCCGGGATCCGGCGTCGTTCATCGCGCTCAAACACCGCCAACGGCATGCTGCAACAAACGACACTGGGTCCTGACTTTCGTCAGGACGACAGGGAGTGAGATGCTTGCGCCAATTCTGGCTCCGTCTCCGACATCTCCAACATCTCCGTCATCCCGGCGCAGGCCGGGATCCGGTGGCGTTCGTAGCGCTCGAACACCGCCGGCAGGCTTCATCACAACGGCAATCCCAAGGCCTTCAACTGGGCGCGGGTCTCGCCTGCGTCCACGTGATGGATACCATGCCATCCCAGCGCCTTGGCCGCGTCGACGTTCTTTTTCACATCGTCGATGAACACCAGTTCGCCCGGCTTCAGGTTGTCCAGATGACGGCCGTAGCGCGACAAGGCGATCTCGTAGATGCGCGCATCGGGCTTGATGCAGTGCTCTTCGCCGGACACCACGATATCGCCGAACAGTTGCAGGAAATCATAGTTGTCGCGCGCGAAGGGGAAGGTCTCAGCCGACCAGTTGGTCAGCCCGAACACCGGTACCTGTTTGGCGTGCAATTCCTTGAGCAGCGCCACGCCGTCCTCCAGCGGGCCGCGCAGCATTTCCTTCCAGCGATCATAAAAGGCGCGAATCAGGCTTTCATGTTGCGGATGCTGCTTGACCAGCACCGCGGTGCCTTCGGCCAGCGTGCGGCCGCCATCTTGCTGGATGTTCCATTCGGGCGAGCAGACGTGGGTCAGGAAATGCAGGCGCTCGGCGTCGTTGGCGATCAGGTGCTGATAGACGTGCAGCGGACTCCAATCGAACAGAACGCCGCCGAAGTCGAACACGACGGCGCGCACGCCGGGGGTGGGAACGGGGATGGTCATGCGTGGCTATCCTCAGGAAAATGGGCGTTCCATTCTACTGCGCACGCATGAACCGCGCGTGAAGAAGTGTAAGTGCGATCCCCTACAGCGAACGCAGAAAATCGAACAGCTCCGGCGCATCCGCATAGCCGACGTTGAAGCGGAAGCTGGTCTTCTCCGGCGCCGACAGGTGGAAGAAATCGCCCGGCGCCAGCCAGATGCCTTTTTGCCGTGCACGATCGGCGATCTCGCGCGCCGACAGGTCACAGCCTTCCAGCGTGGCCCAGGTGAACATGCCGCCGCGCGCCGCGGTGAACGGCGTCAGCCCGGCCTCGGCCAGCTTGGCGTTGAGCGTGGCCTGGGCGTTGAGCAGCGTGGCGTTGAGCGTCTGCACGTGGCGCCGGTGATGGCCTTCGGTCAGCACGTTGTGCACCAGGCGTTCGTTGATCTCGGAATTGGTCAGCGTCAGCACCATCTTGGTATGCACGATCTGGCGCGCCAGTTCGCGCTGGCAGGCAATGTAGCCCACGCGCAGCGAGGGCGCGATGGTCTTGGAATAGCTGCCCACGTAGATCACCCGCTGCAAGCCGTCGAGCGCGGCCAGCATGGGATCGGTGGCCTGGCCCAGTTCGCGGAAGATGTCGTCTTCCACCACCCAGAAACCGTGCCGCTCGGCCGATTGCAGCACGCGCATGGCGCAGGCCGGGGTGTAGGAGGTGCCGGTGGGATTTTGCAGTACGCTGGTGGTGAAGAACATCTTGGGCTGGTGCGTGCGCGCCAGCGTTTCCAGCATCTCGGTATCGACCCCGCCCGGCACCCGCGGCACGCCGATCACGTTCAGGCCGGCCAGGCGCAGCATGGCGATCAGGTTGCAATAACCGGGGTCATCGATCATCACCGTGTCGCCAGGCTGGGTCATGGTGCGGATCACCAGGTCCAGCGCCTGCGTGGCGCCGTGGGTGGTCAGCACCTGGTCGATCGCCACGTCCAGCGCCCAGTGCCCGAGGAATTGCGCGATCAGCTGACGCAGCGGCGCATAGCCGTAGGGATGGCCATAACCCACCTGCTGCGCGCCAGGCGAGCGGATGATGCGGCGCTCGGCCTGATGCAAGCCTTCGTCATTGAGCCACTTGCCTGGCAGCCAGCCGCAGCCGGCCTTGATCGGCACGCGCTCGTCGGCAAACATTTCCGACAGCAGCCAGGCCGAGTCGATCACCGGCTCATGCGGCATGAACACCGCACGCGCGCCCGACTGCCCGGCACGGGCGGCGACGAAGAAACCGGCGCCGCGGCGCGCCAGCAGCATGCCGCGCGCCACCAGTTGTTCATAGGCCTCGACCACGGTGGAGGCGCCGATGCTATGGCTCTCCGCCAGTTGTCGCACCGAAGGCAGGCGTTCGCCGGAACGCAACTCACCGCGCTCGATCAGCAGCGCCAGTCCATCGGCCACCTGCTCGACCAAGCGGGCGGCGGTATTCCTTTGCAGGTCCAGTTGCAGCGGCTCGCGCTGGAGCTTGGCCATGGGCATCCTTTCGGCATACGCCGTTCCGACCTTATTGGCGGAACGACGAAAGTGTGCGGTTTCGCATCAAAGTGTATTGCTCGGCGTGCGCTGCCGTTGCACGACGGCAGGACTTGCCGGGCACCGCTGATCATGTGCCTGCCATCAGGGCTTGCAGCGTTTGAGATCAATACGGCTGACCGGCGTCACGATCGGGCATTCCCATCGAATGAATCAACACAGTTCACTCGCAATAACAATACAGTTTCGGATCAAATTAAAAAGTGTAGCTAACAATACTGCGAGTGTCTGGCAATAATCAAGTCACTCCTATTTCGTCAACCTTGCTCCGATGGTGCGCCCATGACTACCTCCGAACAGAAAGCCGGCCTGTCCGCCTACTGGATGCCGTTTACCGCCAACCGCAACTTCAAGGCCAGCCCGCGCATGCTGGTCTCGGCCGAAGGCATGCACTACCGCGACGATGCCGGCAACGCCATCCTCGACGGCACCGCCGGCCTGTGGTGCGTGCCGCTGGGCCATGCCCATCCCAAGATCGTCAGCGCCGTGCAGAAATCGGTCGCCACGCTGGACTACGCCCCCTCCTTCCAGCTCGGCCATCCGAGCGCCTTCGAACTGGCCGAGCGCCTCAAGGCCTACACCGGCAACCGCTTCGCCAACGTGTTCTACACCGGCTCCGGTTCGGAATCGGTGGACACCGCCATCAAGATCGCGCTGGCCTATCACCGCGCCCGCGGCAACGGCACCCGCACCCGCATGATCGGCCGCGAGCGCGGCTATCACGGCGTGGGCTTCGGCGGCATGTCGGTGGGCGGCATCGGCGGCAATCGCAAGACCTTCAGCACCGCGCTGCTGCAGGGCGTGGATCACCTGCCGCACACCCACAACCTGGAAAAGAACGCCTTCACCAAGGGCGAGCCGGAATACGGCGCCCACCTGGCCGACGAGCTGGAACGCATCGTCGCCCTGCACGATGCGTCCAACATCGCCGCCGTGATCGTCGAGCCGGTGGCCGGCTCCACCGGCGTGCTGGTGCCGCCCAAGGGTTACCTGAAACGCCTGCGCGAGCTGTGCACCAAGCACGGCATCCTGCTGATCTTCGATGAGGTGATCACCGGCTTCGGTCGCCTGACCACGCCGTTCGCCTCCGACTACTTCGACGTCGAGCCGGACATCGTCACCACTGCCAAGGGCCTGACCAACGGCGTGGTGCCGATGGGCGCGGTGTTCGTCAAGAAAGAGATCCACGACGCCTTCATGAGCGGCCCGGACGGCATCGAGCTGTTCCACGGCTATACCTATTCCGGCCACCCGCTGGCCTGCGCCGCCGGCCTGGCCTCGCTGGACGTGTTCGAACAGGAAGGCGTGCTGGACAACGCCAAGGCGGTGTCCGACTACTTCCAGGACGCCGCCCACGCGCTGCGCGGCCTGCCGCACGTGATCGACGTGCGCACCATCGGCCTGATCGCCGGCATCGAGCTGGCGTCGATCCCCGGCAAGACCGGCGCACGCGCCTATGACGCTTTCGTGCGCGCCTTCAACGACGGCATCCTGATCCGCGTGACCGGCGACATCATCGCCCTGTCGCCGCCGCTGATCATCAACAAGCAACAGATCGACGAGCTGTTCGGCAAGCTGGCCGCGATCCTGAAGACCCTGGCCTGAACCCGTACGGAGCACTGAACAAGCATGGAAAAGATTACGCACTACATCGGCGGCAAGCGCGTCGATACCCAAAGCGGCCGCTATGCCGACGTCTTCAACCCGGCACTGGGCGTGCCGGTGGCGCAGGTCGCGCTGGGCACCGCCGATGAGGTCGATGCCGCGGTCAAGGCCGGCGCCGCCGCTTTCGCCGCGTGGTCCAATACGCCGCCGCTGACCCGCGCGCGCGTGCTGTTCCGCTTCCTGCACCTGATCCAGCAGCGTTGCGATGACTTCGCGCGCATCATCGTGCGCGAGCATGGCAAGACCTTCTCCGATGCCCAGGGCGAAGTCGCGCGCGGCATCGAGATCGTCGAGTTTGCCGCCGGCATTCCGCAGATGCTCAAGGGCGAGTACACCGACCAGATCGCGCGCGGCATCGACGCCTGGTCGATGCGCCAGCCGCTGGGTGTGGTGGCCGGCATCACGCCGTTCAACTTCCCGGCCATGGTGCCGATGTGGATGTTCCCGATCGCGATCGCCTGCGGCAACAGCTTCGTGCTCAAGCCTTCCGAACGCGATCCATCGGCCGCGCTGCTGATCGCCGAACTGCTGCAGGAAGCCGGCTTGCCGGACGGCGTGTTCAACGTCGTGCAGGGCGACAAGGTCACCGTCGATGCGCTGCTTGATCACCCGCAGGTCAAGGCGATCAGCTTCGTCGGCTCGACCCCGATCGCCGAATACATCTACGCACGCGGTTCGGCCAAGGGCAAGCGCGTGCAAGCGCTGGGCGGCGCCAAGAACCACATGGTGGTGATGCCCGACGCCGACATGCAATTGGCGGTCGATGCCTTGATGGGCGCGGCCTACGGTTCGGCCGGCGAACGCTGCATGGCGATCTCGGTGGCGGTCGGCGCGGCCGGCGACAAGCTGGTGGAAGCGCTGGCCGAACGCGCGCGCAACCTGAAGATCAACGAAGGCATGGCGGCCGGCGCCGAGATGGGCCCGGTGGTCACGGCCGCGGCCAAGGAACGCATCGAAGGCCTGATCGCGCGCGGCGTGGAAGAAGGCGCCACGCTGGTGGTCGATGGCCGCGGCCACAAGGTGCCGGGTTTCGAAAACGGCTTCTTCGTCGGCGGCACGCTGTTCGATCACGTCACGCCGGAGATGACGGTGTACAGGGAAGAAATCTTCGGCCCCGTGCTGTGCGTGCTGCGCGCGCCGGACGTGGCCAGCGCGGTGGAACTGATCAACGCCCATGAATACGGCAACGGCGTGGCGGTCTATACTCGCGACGGCGGCGTGGCGCGCGAGTTCGTGCGCCAGATCGAAGTCGGCATGGTCGGCGTGAACGTGCCGCTGCCGGTGCCGATGGCCTTCAGCAGCTTCGGCGGCTGGAAGCGCAGCCTGTTTGGAGATCATCACATGTACGGCCCGGAAGGCGTGCGCTTCTATACGCGCGCCAAGGCCGTGATGCAGCGCTGGCCGAACACCGCCAGCGCGGGCGCCGAATTCGCGTTCCCGCAGATGAAGTGATGCAAAGAAAAACGGCATGAATCATTCATGCCGTTTTTCATTTTCCGGCACGGAAAAACATTGCCGGTTGTTGGTGCAGAGCGGGCCAGCGTATGGTGCATACTGCGGGCAAGACCAGAAAAAATGCACCGCGATGTCGATGAAAATTTTCACGCACGCAAAGGGAGGGAAACGGAGACAATCGCAGCACGCAGCCGGCGCATCCCGCCAGACGCAAGACGTCCCGCGGCATGGGATGCGCTCGGGCAGGCAGACGTGAACAGTGCGTCAAACAGCAGTCATCGCAGTCATTAAAAACGCTGTCAGGCAGACCGGTGGACACACATCGGCGGCATGAGGAAACGGCGAAAAAATGTGGAGACACAGCAGTTCCAGTGGCCAGGAGGAGCCCTCATGATCGTTCGCATCATGCCCGGCGACAGGTGGCGGCGGCACGCGCCGCGCATCATCGCTCTCCGGCGGCAGCCACGCCGTTTTCCGCTTGCGCGGAACGCGGCGCGTCCGTGTTTGACCAGCGCTATCCGCCCCTTCGCGGCGGAGGTTTTCACTCGTCTTTTCAATCCATCTTCCCCTGTGGCGCAAGCGCGTTTTCACGGGTGATGGGCATGGAATTTGCGTTGAAGGGCTCTTGAAGTTTTCGTGGATGTCATCTGTCAATTTTTACCTGAGGGAGATGTAGATATGATCAGCCGTCGCGATTTTCTGAAGCTGTCCGCACTGGCCGCACCGGGCGCGCTTACGTTCAACGATGTGTTCGCGCAAGCCGATGCGATTTCATTCGGCTGTCCCGTGCCGATGTCGGGCCCCTTCGCCGCCAACGGCAAGTTCGCCGACATGGGCATGAAGCTGGTGTTGCAGAAATACGGTAAGGTGCTGGCAAGAACACCAGCTACGTGACGCTGGACACCGAGGGCAAGCCGGCCACCGCGGTGCGCAAGATGCAGGAGACCATCGAGAAGGGCACACGCTTCTTCGCCGGCGGCATTCTCTCCGGCGAAGCGCTGGCCATGGGCAAGGAAGCCGACAAGGCCGGCAGCATCTTCATCACCACCGCCGGCGCCGACGAGATCACTGGCACCGATTGCAACCGCGCCACCCTCCGCTGGTCGGTGCCGACCTTCGGCGCCATCGAGCAGACCGTGCGCCCGCTGCTGGAAAAGCTGCCCAATGCCAAACGCTGGTACACCATCACGCCGCAATACGTGTTCGGTGAAGGCCTGCTGAGCGCAGCCAAGAACATCTTCAAGGAAAAAGGCATCGAGCACGTCGGCAACAGCTACCACTCGCTGACCGAAAAGGAATTCTCCGGTTACCTGACCAATGCCATGGCGGCCAAGCCGGACGTGATGCTGCTGCTGAATTTCGGCTCGCAGTCTTCCGACACGCTGCGCCAGGCGGTCAGCTTCGGCATGAAGAACAACTGCACCATCCTGATGGCCTGGGCCTCCGGCCTGGAACAGTTCGAGACCCTGGGCGCGGACATCTGCGACGGCGTGTACTTCGGCGCGCAATACTGGCACGCCATCGATTCGCCCTTCAACAAGGAATTCGTCAAGCTGGTCAACGACACGCTGAAGATCGATCCCAACTACAGCCTGGCCGGTTCCTACATCTGCACCAAGATCATGCTGGACGCCATCATCAAGGCCAACAGCACCGATCCCAAGGCGGTCATCGCGGCCATGGAAGGCATGAAGTACGAAGGCCTGACCGGCACCGAGGAAATCCGCAAGGGCGATCATCAGGTCATCAAGAACTACTACCTGCTCAAGGGCAAGGCGAAGTCGAAGATGGCCAACAAGAACGACTACGCGGATATCGTGTCTTCCGGAAAGTCGTTCCTGGCGCTGGACAAGACGCAGTGCAAACTGTAAGTCGGCGCTAGCCATCGCCGTCATCCTCGCGCAGGGGGGGATCCAGGGACGTTGCACCGTCGTCGCGGCGCGACGCAAGTCACCGGGTTCCCGCTGTCGCGGGAACGACGGGAGATGGTGGAAGGACGGCGGCGGATTCGGCAACAGTGTCGTCCGCTGCAAACCCAAGCATCCGTATCGAGGTCTCATGAATATCTATCTGCTGCAGATCGCCAACGGCGTCGGCATCGGCATGCTCTACTTCCTGCTGGCGGTGGGCTTGTCGATCGTGTTCGGCCTGCTACGCTTCGTCAATTTCTCGCATGGCGCCTTCTTCCTGCTGGGCGCCTATCTCTGCTTCCAGATCGCCGACATGGGCATCAGCTTCTGGTGGTCGCTGCTGGTGGCGCCGCTGCTGGTGGGCCTGTTCGCCTGGGTGGTGGAGCGCTTCGTGCTGCGCCATGTGTATGCGCTGCCGCACCATTTCCACATCCTGTTTACCGTGGGCCTGGCCCTGGTGCTGCAGGAAGCGGTGATCTCGATCTGGGGACCACTGGGCAATAACGTCTCGCCGCCCGACCTGCTGCAAGGCGTGGTGATGGCCGGCGGCTTCGTCTATCCGAAGTACCGCCTCTTCGTCATCGGCGTCACCGCGGTCATGGCGCTGCTGCTGCCGCTGGCGCTGAGCTCGGGTACGCTGGCCACCGAAGTGCTGGTGTTCGCGCTGGCCGCGCTGGGCTGTAATCTGCTGCTGGGCTACACCGGGCTGATGTCCTTCGGCCAGGGCATCTTCTTCGGCGTGGGCAGCTATACCGCCGGCGTGGTGCTGCTGCAACTGAAGCTGCCGCTGTTGCCGGCGCTGGCCCTGGCGGCGCTGGGCGGCGCGGTCACCGCGCTGCTGGTGGGATGGTTCTCGATCCGCCAGCGCGGCACCTACTTCGTGATGCTGACGCTGGCCTTCGCCCAGATGTTTTACTTCCTGGCCTACACGATGAAGGACGTCACAGGCGGCGACAACGGCCTGCTCGACATCCCGCGTCCGCCGCTGGCGCTGTTCGGCCTGACATTGCTGCCCACCACCTCCTCGTGGCAGTACTACACGGTGGTGGCGATCCTGTTCGTGCTGGTGTTCTGGCTGCTGCAGCGCGTAGTCGATTCGGTGCTGGGCCGCACCCTGCTGGCGGTGCGCGACAACGAAGCGCGCGCCTCGGCGCTGGGCTACGACATCCGCCTGCTGAAGCTGGCCGCCTTCGTGATCTCGGGCGCGGTGACCGGCCTGGCCGGCGGCTTGCACGCGATGATGACCGGCGTGGCGCCGCTGTCCAACATCGAGTACCACACCAGCGAAGCGATCCTGGTGATGACCGTCATCGGCGGCACCGGCAACCTGTTCGCCTCGGTGCTGGGCGCGTCCTTCTACGTGCTGGCCGGCAACTGGCTCTCGACGCTGTGGCCGCGCTGGCTGATGCTGCTGGGCTTGCTGCTGATCGCGGTCAGCCTGTATATGCAGAAGGGGCTGTTCGGCCTGGCGCTGAAGATCATCCATGCGCTGCGCCCCGGCGTGGACAAGTCGCAAGCCGCCCCCGAAGCGATCGCCAAGGAGAAGCATTCATGAGTACGCCCATCCTCAAGGCGCTCAACGTGACCAAGCGCTACGGCAAGTTCACCGCGGTCAACGACATCACGCTGGACATCATGCCCGGCACCGTGCATTCGGTGATCGGCCCCAACGGCGCCGGCAAGACCACGCTGTTCCATACGCTGACCGGCACCACGCCGATCACCGAGGGCAGCATCCTGGTGGAGGGCGAGGAAGTGGCGCATCTGCCGGGCTACAAGCGCGTGCAGAAAGGATTGGCGCGCTCCTTCCAGGTGACCAGCCTGTTCCCCAACCTGACGGTGCGCGAGAACCTGCGCCTGGCCGCGCAGGGCCGCGAGCCGATGTCGGCGCTCAATCCCTGGAAGCGCGCCGAGCAATTCCACTCGGCCTGCGAGCTGGCCGATGAGCTGATCGCGCGCCTGTCGCTGCAAGCGGTGGCGCAGCGGCCGTCCGCCAAACTGTCGCACGGCCAGCAGCGCCGCCTGGAAGTCGGCATGGCCATGGCCGGACAGCCCAAGGTGATCTTCCTCGACGAGCCGACCTCGGGCATGGGCATCGACGACATCGGCGACATGAAGCGGCTGATCCACAGCCTGCGCGACGATTACACCGTGGTGCTGATCGAACACAACATGGACATCGTGATGGATATCTCGGACCGCATCACCGTGATGCAGCTCGGCCAGATCCTGGCGCAGGGCAAGCCCGACGAGATCCGTAGCGACGAGCGCGTGCGCCGTGCGTATCTCGGCAGCATGATTACCGGAGGCAAGGCATGATCCTGCAAGTCGAAGACATTCACGGCTACTATGGCAAGAGCCACATCCTGCAAGGCGTGTCGCTGCAGGTCGATGCCGGCGAGGTGGTGACGCTCCTGGGCCGCAACGGCGCCGGCAAGACCACCACGCTCAAGAGCATCGTCGGCGTGGTGCCGCCCGCGCAAGGGCGCGTGCTGTTCGAGGGCAAGCAGGTCAGCGGTCTGCCGCCCTACAAGATCGCCGCGCGCGGCGTGTGCCTGGTGCCCGAGCATCGCGGCATCTTCAAGCTGCTCACCGTCGAGGAGAACCTCAACATGGCGGCGCGCAAGGAATCGGCCTGGGGACTGGAAGACGTGTACAAGATCTTCCCGCGCCTCAAGGAGCGCCGCAAGAACGGCGGCGGCCAGCTCTCCGGCGGCGAGCAGCAGATGCTGGCCATCGCCCGCGCGCTGATGACGCATCCGCGCGTCATGATGCTGGACGAACCGGTGGAAGGCCTGGCGCCCGTGATCGTCGATGAGATCGTGGCGCAGATCAAGCTGATCAAGGCCACCGGCATGTCCATCATCCTGGTGGAGCAGAACCTGGAGGTGTGCACCCAGCTGGCCGACCGGCACTACATCGTGGAACAGGGACGCATCGTCTACAGTGGCAGCAATGCGGAATTCCTGGCCGACGAGGGCGTCAAGGATCGCTACCTGGGCGTGAACCTGGCGGCATGACGAAGGGCGCCTGCGATGCGCCGCACTAACAGACAGAGGAATCAATCATGGACATGAAAACCAACACCGCGGCGCTGCGCATCGACGGCAAGCGCCTGTGGAACTCGCTGATGGAACTGGCCGAGATCGGCGCCACCGCCAAGGGCGGCGTCTGCCGCCTGGCGTTGACCGATCTCGACAAGCAAGGCCGCGACCTGGTCACCTCCTGGGCCAAGGCCGAGGGCATGAGCGTGGTGGTGGATCAGATCGGCAATATCTTCATGCGCCGTCCGGGCCGCAACAATGGCCTGCCGCCGGTGATGACCGGCTCGCACATCGACACCCAGCCCACCGGCGGCAAGTTCGATGGCAATTACGGCGTGCTGTCGGGCATCGAAGTGATCCGCACGCTCAACCAGCACGACATCCAGACCGAGGCGCCCATCGAGGTGGCGGTGTGGACCAATGAAGAAGGCTCGCGCTTCGTGCCGGTGATGATGGGCTCGGGCGTGTTCTGCGGCGCCTTCACGCTGGAGCATGCCTACAACGCCACCGACATCGACGGCAAGAAGGTCCGGGATGAGCTGGCGCGCATCGGCTACATCGGCGAACAGCAATGCGGCGACCATCCCATCGGCGCCTATTACGAAGCGCATATCGAGCAAGGGCCGGTGCTGGAGAATGCCGATACCGTGATCGGCGTGGTGCCGGCAGTATTGGGCCTGTCCTGGTACGACTGCACGGTGACCGGTTTTGAATCGCACGCCGGCCCGACGCCGATGGAGATCCGCAAGGACGCATTGCAGGTCGCCACGTACATCATGCAAGAGGTGGTGGCCATCGCCCATCGTTATCCGCCGTATGGCCGCGGCACGGTGGGCCAGGTGCAGGTCATGCCCAACAGCCGCAACGTGATTCCGGGCCAGGTGAAATTCTCGATCGACCTGCGCAACGTCAGCGACGAGACGCTCAACCGCATGCACGACGACCTGGTCGCCTACCTGGAGGCGATGCGCCAGAAGACCGGGCTGGGCATCGAGCTGGAACGCGTCTCCTACTTCCCGCCCTGCCCGTTCCATCCGGACTGCGTGGGCAATGTGCGCGATGCCGCCGAGGGGCTGGGCTACAAGACCATGGACGTGGTCTCGGGCGCCGGCCACGACGCCATCTATGCCGCGCGCCTGGCGCCGGCCGGCATGATCTTCGTGCCCTGCAAGGACGGCGTGTCCCACAATGAAATCGAAGACGCCAAGCCCGAGCATCTGGAAGCCGGCTGCAACGTGCTGCTGCAAGCGATGCTGGCCAGCGCCGGCGTGGTCACCGAATAAAGGAATGCAATGAAGCCCAGGATCATCATCGCCCGCATGAATCACGAGACCAATACTTTCTCGCCGATTCCCACCCCGCTCGAAGCCTTCGCCCCGCAATGGGACGAGGCTGCCTACCAGGATCAGAAAGGCGCGCGCACCGCGATGGGCGCCTTCCTCGACATCGCCGAACGCATCGGCGCCGAGATCGTCACGCCATTGGCGGCGTGGGCCAATCCCAGCGCCGCGGTGGCGGCCGACGCCTATACCGTGATGTGCGACGGCATCGTGCGCGCCATCGAGCAGGGCTGCGACGCCATCATGCTGGACCTGCACGGCGCCATGGTGGCGGAAAACGCCGACGACGGCGAAGGCGCGCTGCTGGAGCGCATCCGCCAGATCGCACCCGACACGCCGATGACGGTGGCGCTGGATCTGCATGGCAACGTCACGCAAAAGATGATCGATCACGCCGACATCATCGTCAGCTTCAAGACCTATCCTCATATCGACATGTACGAGACCGGCGAACACGCCGGCCGCCTGCTGGTCGATCTGCTGGCCAGGCGATCGCGGCCGCTGCTCGCGTGGCGCCAGGTGCCGCTGCTGTCGGCCACGCTGACCAGCAATACCTCGGCCTCGGCCATGCAGCGCGCGGTGGAGGCGGCCAAGGAAGCCGAGCAACAGGCTGGCGTGCTGGCGGTGTCGGTACTGGCGGGCTTCCCGCTGTCTGACTTCCGCGACGCCGGCATGTCGGTGGTGGTGGTGACCGAGAACGACAATGTCCTGGCCGACGCCGTGGCGGAAAAAATCGCCCGCCAGATCTGGACCGAGCGCGACGACTTCGTCTATGACAGCCTGCCGATCAGGGAATCGCTGGCCCAGGCCAAGGTGCGCAGCGCCGGCAGCGGCAAGGGGCCGGTGCTGCTGCTGGACCATAGCGACAACGTGATGTCGGGCGGCACCTGCAACACCATGGACGTATTGGAAGCCGCCCTGGAAGCCGGCCTGGACGGCATCGCCGTCGGCCCCATCAGCGACCCGGAAGCGGTGGCGCACATGGTGGAAGCCGGTCTCGGCGCCACCGTCACGCTGGCGGTGGGCAACAAGGTGGCGCTGGCCCAGCAAGGCATCACCAAGGTGCCGCCGGTGCTGTCGGGCAAGGTGGCAGCGATCACCGACGGCAAGTTCACCGTGACCGGACCGATCTATACCGGCTCGACCATCCAGATGGGCCGCAGCGTGCTGCTCGACACCGGCCGCGCCCGCATCGTGGTCACCGAGGAGCGCGTCGAACCCTACGACCTGGGCGTGTTCACCAGCCTGGGGCTGGACCCGGCGGCGCAGTCCTTCCTGATCCTCAAGTCGCGCATGTATTGTCGGCCGGTGTTCGTGCCGATCAGCCGCGGACTGGTGGAGTGTGATTCCGACAGCGGCGGACCCACCAGCTCCAATCTCAAGCTGTTCCCGATCAAGAAGGTGCGGCGGCCAGTCTATCCGCTGGATGCGGACATGGCCTGGTAGAACGCGCCCACCCGACATATAACAACGATGCAGATCGCCGCAACGGCGATCGACGAATCATCATCCGACGGAGACCATGCGCATGAGCGCGGACCATTCTGCCCACGCCGGCAAGGCCAGGGCCTTGCTGTTGTTGCTGGGCGTCGTGTGGGGACTGAACTGGCCGGCGGTGAAGGTGGCGCTGTCGGGCGTGTCGCCCTGGGGCTTGCGCAGCCTCGGCCTGGGGGCGGCGGCCTGCACCGTGTTCGCGCTGGGCTGGGCGCGCGGGCGCAGGATGGGCGTGCGCGCGGGGCGCGACCGCTGGCATATCGCGGTGGCCGGGGTCCTGAATATCGCCGCCTTCAATATTCTTCTAACTTTTGCTCAATTAAATGCGGCCACCTCGCGTGTGGCCATCATTACCTATTCAATGCCGCTATGGGCCACGCTGTTCGCGCGGGTGGCCCTGGGAGAGCGACTGGATCGCATCCGCATCGCCGGCCTGTTACTGGGCGCCTGCGGCCTGGCGGTACTGCTGGCGCCGCTGGCGCAAGGCGGCGCCTTGCCGCGCGGCATCCTGCTGGCGCTGGGGGCGGCGCTGATGTGGGCGGCGGGCACCATCTATACCAAGTGGGCGCGCATCTCGGCCGAACCGATGGCGGTGGCCGCCTGGCAATTGCTGATCGGCGCACTGGTGGCGCTGACCGGCCTGCTCAGTTTCGAGGGCATGCCGCATTGGCCGGACTGGAGCGCAGTGCACCATGAGGTATGGGTGGCGGTGGGCTACCACATCGTGTTCGGCATGGCGCTGGGCTACGTCCTGTGGTTCAACATCATCAGCCGCCTGCCGGCCGGCGTCGCCTCGCTGGGGACGCTGCTGGTGCCGGTGGTCGGCGTGGCGGGCGCGGTGCTGCTGCTGGGGGAGCGCCCCGGCCTGTCGGACCTGGGCGGCTTCTTCCTGATCTTTTGCGCCGCACTATGCGTGCTGTTGCCGACCGGTATCGGGGGCCGCCGCAAGGCGGTCTGAACGACGCGCGCGCCCGCGCAACACCGGGTGCATCGCGAGGGATGCAAATCCTTACTGCTGTGTTAGGCTGGTTGCGCCGGACAGCGATATTTTTTATATCGTTGTCCGGCCGAGGCGCCGGCGCTCACGACGACAAGCATCAAACAGCCAAGCCCGGCGCCGCCACGACAAAGGAGACGAGATGAAGAACCTCAGGATAGGCGTACGCCTTGGCATCGGTTTCATTTCCCTGCTGGCGCTGATGGCCATCATTGTCGGCATCGCGGTGTGGCGCCTGGAGGACATCGGCGACGCCACCGACGATATGGTGCAGGTGGCGCTGAAGAAGGAGCGCGACGCGGTGCAGTGGCACGCCGCCATCAAGGAAAACGGCGTACGCACCATCGCCGCCATGAAGAGCGATGACGCCGCGTTCCAGCAATACTTCCAGAAACAGATTGACGCCCAGTCCGCCAGGATCAGCCAGTTGCAGAAGCGCGTCGAGGGCGCCATCGCCAATCCCGACGAAAAGCGCCTGTTCGATGCCATCGGCAAGCTGCGCGCCTCCTACCGCGACATGCGTCAGAAGATCTTCGACATGAAGAACGCGGGCGAGGTCGACAAGGCGCGCGAGATGACCGACACCACACTGGTCAAGATGATGGATGACTACGCCAGTGGCGTGCAGCGCTATGCGGAATTCCAGAAGAAGGTGATCGATGAGGCGGCCGCCGGCATCGACGACAATTACCGCTCCGGACGCGGCCTGCTGATCGCGCTGGGCGCCATCCAACTGCTACTGGGCGCGGCACTGGCCTGGCTGCTCACGCGCAGCATCACGCGACCGCTGAACCAGGCGGTGGCCATCGCCGAGACGGTGGCGGCGGGCGACCTGACTTCGCACATCACCAGCGACGCACGCGACGAGACCGGCAAGCTATTGACCGCGCTCAAGACCATGAACGGCAATTTGCTGGACATCGTCGGCCGCGTGCGCGCCGGCACCGACACCATCAGCAACGCCTCGCGCGAAATCGCCACGGGCAACCTCGATCTCTCGGCGCGTACCGAGCAGCAGGCCGGGTCGCTGGAAGAAACCGCCTCGGCGATGGAACAGTTGACCTCGACCGTCAAGCAAAACGCCGACAACGCGCGCCAGGCCAATCAACTGGCGACGTCGGCGTCCGAGATTGCGACCCAGGGCGGCGACGTGGTGGATCAGGTGGTGCAGACCATGGGCGCGATCCACGCATCCTCGCAAAAGATCGCCGACATCATCGGCGTGATTGATGGCATCGCGTTCCAGACCAATATCCTGGCCTTGAATGCCGCGGTGGAAGCCGCACGCGCCGGCGAACAGGGACGCGGCTTCGCGGTGGTGGCCTCCGAGGTGCGCTCGCTGGCCCAGCGCTCGGCGGCCGCGGCCAAGGAGATCAAGCAACTGATCGACGATTCGGTGGAAAAGGTCGGCGACGGCAGCCGGCTGGTGGCGCGGGCCGGCGATACGATGACCGAGGTGGTGAACAGCGTGGCGCGCGTGACCGACATCGTGCGCGAGATCACGGCGGCCAGCCAGGAGCAGAGCGACGGTATCGAGCAGGTCAACCTGGCCATCACGCACATCGACGAGGCCACGCAGCAGAACGCCGCGCTGGTGGAAGAAGCGGCAGCCGCGGCCCAGTCCATGCAAGACCAGGCGGCGGCATTGTCGGCGGCGGTCAGCGTGTTCCGGCTGGAAGCGGGCGCTGCGGCGCCGCCGGCGCTGCCCTCATCCGTAGCGGATCAGCGCGGCACGTCGCCTTCGACGGTGGTGCGGTAGAGCGTGCGGCGCAGGTGCTGCGGCGTGATCGCGGCATAGTGCTGGGTGCTGCGGTTGTCCCAGAACACCATGTCGTGCGGTTGCCACTTGTGGGTATAGACGTTCTCCGGGCGCGTGATGTGCGCATGCAGTTCCTTGAGCAGCGCGTCGCTCTCGTCGCGCGGAATGCCGACGATGTGCGAAGTGAAGCCTTCGCTGACGAACAGGATCTTGCGGCCGCTCTCCGGGTGTGTGGTGATCACCGGATGCTCCACCGGCGGCACCTCGTCGATCTGCTTTTGCGTCAGTTCCGCGCGCCACGGCGACAGCTTGCGCAGGCGCTCGTAGCGATAGACATACGAGTGCACCGCACGCTTGCCTTCCAATAACTTCTTCACTTCCGCCGGCAGCGTGTCGTAGGCGTTGGCGGTATTGGCATACAGCGTGTCGCCGCGCTCGGCCGGCAGCTCCTGCGAATGCAGCAGCGCACCGAGGCTGGGCTTGGGCATATAGGAGAGGTCCGAGTGCCAGTCGGCGCCCGCATCGACCAGGCCGATGGGCTTGCCGTCTTCCACCACGTTGGACACGATCAGGATCTCGGGATGGCCATGCAGGTGGAAGCGGTTCAACACGTGCACCTGCAATGGACCGAAGCGGCGGCTGAATGCGATGTGCTGTTCGGGTGTGATACGCTGGTCGCGGAACACCACCACGCCGTGCTTCACGAAGGCGCGGCGGAGGGTAGCAAGCTCGTCATCGGCAACCGGCAGATTCAGGTCGAGACCGACGATCTCGGCGCCGAGAGGACCGCCGAACGGGCGGATTTCAAACGACTGGCGCGACGCCTGCGCGCGTTCCAGGGTATCAAGCGACATGGTGGCTCCTGAGCTGTCATGAATCGCTGCCGGCCATCGGTGATACAGGCCCGGCAGCGAAAAGCATTCATTACACTCCCGCCACGACATGCGGACAACGAATAAGACCGCACATTCTTATTCGTTCGCCGTCTATCCGCGATCCGGCGAGGCGCCTCGGGCGCAGCGCTACCAGCGCTACAATACGCCCCATGAACAAGCCCGACACCGATCTGGATCAAGCCGAGTCGCGTCGGCCGCGCAGCCTGCCGCCGCGCCCTTCCTGCGCCGAGATGCCGGCGGAAGAAGCGGCCGCCAGGAAACAGGCGCGGGAGCACAAGGATGCGCAGGTGCGCGGCGTGGCGTCGATATCGGAGATGCGCGACGCGATCCGGCAAGCCAGCCGCAGCCTGCCTGCACTGGCATCGGTACCGCGCATCAAGGCGCCCGATGCCGCCACCTTTCGCGCCCGCGCTGCGCTGGGGCTGCCGTTCATCATCACCGGCATGGCGGGAAAATGGCCGCTGTCGGCGCTGACGCGGCAAACCCTGCGCGATCATTTCGGCCGTCTCCCCGTCCGCGCGCGCACCGGCGATTACATCAACACCGCCTTCGCGCCGGATCGGGCGATGCAAGACATGACGCTGCTGCAATACCTCGACCTCGTCGCCGATGCGCCGCAAGACCTGCCGCCCTACCTCGGCAACCTGGAACTGCGTGAACTCAACGCGCTCTGCCATTGGCCGACCTGGTTCGACAAGATGGGACCGCCGCGTTTCTGGATCGGCCCGGCCGGCACCGTGACGCCGCTGCATTGCGACTACGACGACAACCTCTTCGCGCAGATCTGGGGCAGCAAGCGCATCTGGCTGGCGCCGCCGCATCACGATGCATTTCTCTACCCGCGCGAGGCCAATGCCATCCTGTTCGGCTCCCCCTTCGATCCCGACCATCCGGATTTCGAGCGCTATCCGCTGGCGCGCCAGGCCGCACTGACAGAATGCGTGATGCAGCCCGGCGAGATGCTCTATCTGCCGGCCGGCTGGTACCACCAGGTCAGGTCGCTGAGCTTCTCGCTATCGGCCAACCGCTGGGCGCGCGCCGTGCCGCTGGCACTGACGCCAGGCCGGGATACGGCCGCCGGCTGAAACGCCCGGCCGCCTAACGCCGGCTCTTCCCCCAAGCCCGTTGCAGCCGGGCCACCGCGCGCACCAGCTCATCGGGCGCCATCGATGCAAAGCCCAGCCGCACGCCATTGATGGCCTCACCCTGTGGCGAGAACTGGCTGCCGCTGCGCACGAACAGGCCTTCATCGGCCGCGTGCCGCGCCATGGCATCGACATCGACCTCCTCGCTGAACGTCACCCACAAGGCCAGCCCGCCCTCCGGTACGCGCGTGGCGATGCCGTCGCCGAAACCGCGCTGCAGGCAATCCAGCAGCACCTCCTGGCGTGCGCGGTAATGCTTGCTGCTGCGCCGCACGTGGCGGCGCAATTCGCCATCGGCGATCAGGTCGGCCAGCATCTTTTGCATGACGGCGTCGCCGTGCGTGGCCAGCAGGTGCTGGTTCTTTTCCAGCGTGGCGACGAGATTCGCGGGCGCCACCACGAAGCCGCAGCGGAAACTCGACCCCAGCAGCTTGGACAGTGAACCGATGTAGATCACGTTGCGCTGGCGCGCGTCGCTCGCCAGCGGCGGATAGGGACGGCCGGCGAAATGGTATTCGTGGTCGTAGTCTTCTTCGATGATGGAAAACGCATGCTGCGCGGCCAGCGCTAGCAGCTTCTCGCGGCGATCGGCGCGCAGGCTGACGGTGCTGGGAAACTGATGGTGCGGCGTCAGGTAGATGAAGCGAATGGCACGGCGCCGGCACAGATCCTCGACCTGCTGCACCACGCAGCCGTCGGCGTCGATATCCACCACGTCCACGCGCGCGCCCAGCGCCTGGAAGATGGCCCAGGCCGGCGGATAGCTGAGACGCTCCACCACCACCGTATCGCCGGGTCGGATCAGCGCCGCGGCGGCCAGATGCAACGCCATCTGCGTGCCTTGCGTGAGACAGATGTTGGCCGGCGACACCGCCAGCGCGCGCGTGGCACCCAGCATGCCGGCCAGCGCCACGCGCAATTGCTGCGCCGACTCCAGGTTGCCATAGCGCACGCGGCCGGAACGCAGGCTGTCGCGCAGCGCATTGCGGTAGTGGCGGTGCAGGATGGCCTGCGGCAGCAGGCGATGATCCGGCGAACCGTTGTCGAAATACATCATGCGGCCATCCCGGATGCGGCCGTTCGGCGGCAGATCGTCGAAATAGGAGGGCAGGGACTGCGCCTGGAAATCCGGCGCGAAATCGCCCCGGCCACGGCCCGCCGCAGCGTGCACCGGCTCCGGATCGAAGGCCGCGTTGACGAAGGTGCCGCGCCGCTGTTCGCTGACCAGCCAGCCTTTGATCGCGGCTTCCTCATACGCCACGATCACGGTCTTGCGATTCACGCCGAGCATGGCCGCCATCTCGCGCGTTCCCGGCAACGGCGCGCCGGGCGGCAGGCGGCCGTCGCTGATGGCGCGCGACAGGCCGGCCAGGATGTCCCGGTAGGAGGCCCCCTGCGACGCACCACCCAGGTCGAGCAGGATGCGCCAGTTTCTCATCTGGACCATGTGAACTTATCCAATCTGGAGGTTTTGCACGGTCCTATTCTAGCCGCACAATCACCCCGTTGACTGGATGGTTTTCACGCAAACGGAGGACAAGGTGCAAGACAATTACATCATCGAACTGGGCGATTCCGGCAAGCGTTTCGAAGCCGGCGACGACCTGCTGCTGGACGCCGCGCTGGCGCAAGGCGCGCCGGTGCCATTCTCCTGCCGCCGCGGCGAATGCGGCTGCTGCAAGGTGCGCGTGCTGGCAGGCCGCCATCGCCGCGACGACTATGTGGCGCTGGGTACGCCCTATGCGTTGGCCGAGGACGAAATGCTGCTGTGCCAGAGCCGCGCCTGCAGCGACATGCGCATCGAGATTCCCGGCTGGTCGCTGGAGGCGCAGACCTTGCGCTTCGAAGCGAGCGTGCTGGAGAAGAGCACGCTCATCGCCGGCGTCACGCGTCTGGTCGTGCAGCCGGCGCCCGGGCAAGCGCCCGAGGTGCGTCCTGGCCAATATCTGAAGCTTTACCTCGACGATGGCAGCAGCCGCTGCTTCTCGGTCGCCAATCTGCCCGCGGCCGACGATGGCCGGCTGGAATTCCACATCCGGCGCGTGGCCGGCGGGCTGTTCTCCGAACGCATGCTGGATGGCTTGAAGACAGGCGACCGCCTCAGCCTGGAAGGCGGCTTCGGAGCCTGCACCTGGCAACCGGGCGAACATGCCGAGCTGGTGCTGTTTGCCACCGGCACCGGCTATGCCGGCATCAAGCCGGTGCTGCTGGCCGCGCTGGACGATACGCATACGCCCGCCGGCCTCAGCGTGACGCTGTACTGGGGCGGCAACGATGCCGGCGACTTCTACGACCGCGCCGCCCTCGATGCGCTGGCCGCACGCGACGCACGCTTCCGCTGGGTCGGCGTGATCGGCCCGGTGCACGGGCAGGTGCAGCAGATCGCCGCCACGGCCGGCCACGACTGGCCCGCGGCGCGCGTCTATGCCTGCGGCAATCCGGCGATGGTGGCGGCGGTGCGTGCCTGCTGCGCCGACTGGGGCGTGGCACGGCACGATATCGTCACCGAGGCGTTCGTCCCTTCCGGGGCCAGCGTCGCGCCGATGGCGCAGGGCAGCTTCGATCCGGTGCTGGAACGCGTGGGCCCGCGCTATTCGCTGGACGGCATGCTGGCGGCGCGCGAGCAGTCGATCCGCGCGGTGGCCCAGATCGCCGGCAAGCTGCGCGTCGGCATGACCACGGCGCAAGCGGTGGACATGGCGGATCGCCACCTGCACGACATGGGTGCCTCGCATACCTGGCATCCGACCTATATCCGCTTTGGCGACGACACCGTGCGCACGCCGCGTCAAGGCGTGCAGCGCGAGCGGACATTGCGGGACAGCGACATCGTGGTGGTCGATATCGGGCCGGTGTGGGACGGCTATGAAGGCGACTTCGGCGACACCTTCGTCTTCGGTGACGACCCCATGCACCGCGCCTGCGCCCAGGCCGCGCGCGACGTCTTCAGCGCGGCCAAGGCGGCCTGGAAGACCGGCCTCACCGGTCGCGCGCTGTACGACTTCGCCCAGGCCGAAGCGCAGCGCGGCGGCTGGACGCTGGAGCGCAACCTGGCCGGCCACCGTGTCTCGGATTTCCCGCACGCGCTGTTCGGTCCGGCCAAGCTGGCCGAGATTGACCTGCCCCCGGAAGTTGGACAGTTTAGAACTAGAGAGGAGCTGCCTCTTTGGGTTTCACTGACCACTTTTGGACGAACTCACTTGGGGTCAGATGGCCAAGCGAGCCGTGGGGACGATGGTGGT
>WNDX01000058.1 GCA_009914615.1 Herbaspirillum frisingense | reverse complement strand
GTTTGACTACATTGAGGTTGACTACAATCGGATCCGGCTGCACTCGACCCTGGGCTACCTCAGCCCAGAGCAGTACGAGCTGGCCAATGTCGCTTAGATAGGTGTCCGTAAATCAGGGGCAAGATCATTGTTCCCCTGGAAGAATGTACTAGCCAACGTCGAGTTCGGGCTAAAGCTGCAGGGCGTCGATCGCAAGACGCGGCAGGAACGCGCGCGCCACCTGTTGCAACGCGCCGGTCTGGCGGAGTTCGAACGATTCTATCCAGCCCAGCTCTCGGGTGGCATGAAGCAGCGTGTGGGGATCATTCGCGCACTGGCCGCGAACCCGCGCATTCTTCTAATGGACGAGCCTTTCGGTGCGCTCGACACCCAGACTCGCGCCAACATGCAGCAGGTGCTGACCGAGCTGTGGCAGACGCTGGGCATTTCGGTGCTGTTCATCACGCATGACATCGACGAGGCGATTTTCTTGTCTGACCGCATCTACGTGATGAGCGCGCGACCGGGCACCGTGAAGGCGATGGTTCCGGTACCGCTTGCCCGGCCACGTCTGGCTGAAGTCGTGCTGACGCCCGAGTTCCTGGAGCTGCGTGCACACCTGCACCACCTGATCGGGGCCGAGAGCCGCACAGCCTTCGCCCGCGAGACCCGGGCCGCTGGCGCCGTCGACAAAGAATTTGCCTGACGGCCCGCTGCTCTCCCCTGCCATTCCACGACTCTCCACCCAACCACAAAAAAAGGAATCTCCATGTTCTCTCCCTTTGGCCGCCTCTCTCTGGCGGGCGCCGCCATGCTCCTGGCGTTCACTTCCGGCTTCGCCCACGCCGCCGAGAAGATCCGTCTGGCGCAGAACCTGGCGCCGATCTCCGGATTGGTAATCATCGCCAAGCAAAAGAACCTGTTTGAGAAGCATGGCCTCGATGTCCAGGTGAACAATTTCACCAGCGGCAAGCAGGCGCTGGAAACGGTGCTGGGCGGCGGCGCCGATATCGCCACCACGGCTGAGGCGCCGATCACCGCGGCCGCCCTGGCCCGCCAGAAGATCGCGTTCCTGGCGCGCATGGAATATTCGGACGACAAGACGCTGGCCAGCAAGTCGGCCAACATCAACACCCTTGCTGACCTCAAGGGCAAGCGTATCGGCTACACGGTGGGAACGGGCAGCGAGATCTACATCGCCACCTTGTTGAAGAAGGCCGGCCTGAGCAGGAACGATGTCACGCTGATCAACCTGCGCCCGCAAGATATGGTGTCAGCGCTGTCGACCAACAGCATCGATGCCTACAACACCTGGGAGCCGCATATCTCCAATGGCAAGAAGGCGCTGGGCGACAAGGTCCGCGAGCTCGACACCAAAGGCGTGTATGCTGAAACCTTCAATCTGGTGGTGACTGAGGACTATCTGGCCAAACACGGCAAGACTTTGTCCAACTTCTTGAAAGCGGTGCTGGAGGCCGAGCAATATCTCAAGGCCAATCGCGAAGAGAGCATCGCGCTGATCGCCCAGGCCACCGGCATGAAACAGGAAGAACTGGCCGAGATCTGGAACGACTATGTGTTCGAGCTGGTGCTCGACGAACGCATCCTGTCGACCCTGAACAACCATGCGCAATGGCGCTTGGACACCGGCAACGCGCCATCCGGCGCCACCCTGCCCGATTTCCGCAAGATCATCTTTGCCGCGCCGCTGAAGGAAGCTGCACCGGATCGCGTGCGTATTCCCGGCCTCTGAGCAAAGCACAGCATGCGCACGCCGACCATAGAGCAATGGGCCAACTGGGCCAGATGGCTGTCGATTCCGCTGTTTCTGGCGGCGTGGCAGCTAGTAGCAGGGCTGGAGATCGTCAATCCCATGCTGTTTCCACCACCCACGGTGGTGGCGAAGTCCTTCGTCGACTACTTCCTGCACGGCGACGGCTTGCAGGACACCAGTTGGAGCATTGCGCGCGTGGTGATCGGCTATGGCGCCGGCGCTGCGGCCGGGATCCTGGTCGGTGTGCTCACCGGCGGCAACGCGGTGCTGGCCGGATTGCTGTCGCCGGTGTTCCAGCTGCTGCGCCCGATTCCACCGATCGCCTTCGTGCCGATCGTGATCGTCTGGTTCGGCCTGACCGAGCTGGGCAAATGGTTCCTGGTGTTCTGGGGCGTGTTCTTTACCGTCTGGCTGGCCGCCCACATGGGCGTGCAGCGCGCCAGCGAAACGCTGGTACGGGCGGCCAGCACATTGGGGGCCACACGCTGGCAGTTGCTGTGGACGGTACAGCTTCCGGATGCCCTGCCGGTGATCTTCGTCGGTTTGCGCGCGTCCCTTTCCATTGCCTTCTATACGCTGGTGGCGGCCGAGCTGGCCGGCGCCTATGCCGGCATCGCCTATCGCCTGGAGGTCACGCAGCAGAACATGCAGATCGGTCACATGATGGCCGGGCTGCTGGTGCTGGGCTTCATTTCCACCATCTCGGATCGCCTGTTCCAGGCGCTCTCGCAACGCCTGCTGCACTGGGCGCATTGAGTTCGACATGACTTCCTCCACCGCTTCAATCTTCTTGCCCGCAGGAGCGCCGGAACTGGCCTCCCTCAGCTTCGATTTCACTTCGCTGGCCGCTGCCTACCGCGCCGGTGTGACGCCGTCGGCCATCGTCGGCGAAGTCTTTCTCCGTATCCGCGCCGGCCACGATCCCCACGTCTGGACATGGCTGCAGCCGGAGAGCACCGTACTGGAGCAAGCGCGGCGTCTGGAAGAGGCGCGGCGCGACGGCAAGTCCCTGCCCTTGTTCGGCCTTCCTTTCGGCGTGAAGGACAACATCGACGTCGCGGGCCTGCCCACCAGTGCCGGTTGCACCAGCTTCACCTATCAGGCGACGCGCACCGCGCAGCTGGTGGCGCAGCTGCAAGAGGCCGGTGCCCTCCTGATCGGCAAGCAGAACATGGACCAGTTCGCTACCGGCCTGGTCGGCATCCGTTCGCCGGCGGGGTATTGCCGCAACGCCTTCGATCCGGACTACATTCCCGGTGGTTCCAGTTCCGGGTCGGCGGTTGCGGTTGCCAGCGGCCACGTGAGCTTCGCTATCGGCTCCGACACCGGCGGCTCGGGCCGGGTGCCGGCCGCGCTGAACAACATCGTCGGACTGAAGCCGACACCGGGGCGGGTCAGCACGGACGGTTTTCTTTACTGCAACCGCAGCTTCGATGTCGCGCCGGTATTTGCGCTGACCACCGAGGATGCCTATGCGGTCCTTGCCGCCATCGAGGAGCCCGATCAGTCCGGCATCCATGGCAGCGGCGGCCAGCCACAGGACTTGCCGGCTGCCTTCCGATTCGGCGTACCTGCCGGATCCCAACTGACATTTTTTGGCGACCGCCAGGCGCAACAGCGGTTCGATGCTGCGCTGGAACATCTGGCGGCATTGGGCGGCACGCCGGTGGAGATCGACTTCACGCCCTTCCTGGAAGCGGGTCGCTTGGTCTTCAACAGCGCGTTCATCGCTGAGCGCTGGGTCACCTACGGCCATGCCAACCAGGCCAGTGATCCCCACGTCCACCCTGCCGTGGCGCAAGCGATCCAGGCGGCGCAAGCCTACAGCGCTGCGGATGCCTTTCAGGCGCAGTACCGTTTGCAGGACTACCAGCGGCAGGTCGCGGCAGCGTTCGAACGTATAGATATTCTGGTGACCCCCACCGCCGGAACCATCTATCGCTGTGACGCGGTCGAGGCGGATCCGATCGCCCTCAATACCAACCTGGGGTACTACACCTATTTCGCCAATCCCTTGCGCCTGAGCGCAATCAGCGTGCCGGCCGGCCTGCGCAAAGACGGCTTGCCATTCGGCGTGTGCCTGTTCGGCCGGCCATATGCCGACGGGCAACTGCGTCCGATTGCGCGCGCGTTGCAGGAGGCTGCAGGCGGCCGGCTCGGGGCCACCGGTCATGGCTACCCCGCGACCGTCGAGGAGGCATTGGCATGAGCAGTCTCGCTTTTAGCTGGGATGAGTGGAGCCGCCTGGACGCGGTCGGCCTGGGCCAGCTGGTTGCCGGCGGTCAGGTCAACGCCGCCGAGACTGCGGCACAGGCCATCGCCGCGGCGCGGCTGGTGGAGCCGCAGTTGGACGCCGTACTGGAGACCTTCGACGACCTGGCCGACGGACTTGCGCCAGAATCCTCCACCGCAGGCGATCCGCTGCGGGGCGTGCCGTTCTTCATCAAGGACCTGGGTTCGGCCATCGGCGGGAGATTGTCGGAGAACGGCTCGGCGCTGTGGCACGGGCGGCGCGCAGAACGCACCGATCCGCTGCTGCAGAATTTGCAGCGTGCGGGCCTGGTCGCGGTGGGTCGTTCGACCACCGCCGAACTGGGCATGACCTATGACACCACCACTACCTATCGGGGCCTGAAGTCGACGCGCAATCCCTGGAATCGTGAGCGCAGCCCGGGCGGATCCTCCGGCGGCAGCGCCGCGCTGGTTGCGGCCGGCGCGGTTCCGCTGGCGCATTCCACCGACGGCGCAGGATCCACCCGCATCCCGGCGGCCCTGTGCGGCCTGGTCGGGCTGAAGGTCTCTCGTGGTCGCCTGCCGTTGCCCTGGAGCTTCAATGAATACGGCAACGCCACTATCGGCGAAGGCTGCTTCTCGCGCAGCGTGCGCGATACGGCCGCTTTTCTGGATGCAGCTGCGGCCCACCATCCGATCGGCAACGCTTTCGTTGCAGCTCCCGCTCCTGCCCACTATGCGGCGGCGCTGGCGCAACCTGTGCGACCACTCCGCATCGCGCTGTCGACCGGAGCATGGGGACGCGACACGCCCTGCTCCGGCCATATCGCCGGGCGCGTGCGCGAAGTGGCCAGGGCGCTGCAGGCGCTGGGCCATGAAGTGGAAGAAATCAGCGATGAGCAGATCAGCGACTGGCAAGCCTTCTGGCCCTCTTTCCGGACGTTCTGGCTCGGTATCCGGCCCGGCGGCTGGGGCCTGCCTTACGGCGGCGAAATCCCCGAATACCTGTTACCGCAGCTGAGCCCGATGGCGCGTCGCCTGTGGGAAAACAGCCGGCGCTACGACAAGCTCGACGTGCTGCGCCACCAAGCCGCCAACAAGGCGCATGCCTTGCGTCTGGGGGCATTGTTCGGGCGCTGGGACGTCTTGCTGACTCCGACCTTCGCCATTGATGCACCGCAGGCCAACGGCGACTTCTCATTGGCGCACGAGCACGACCTGGATGCTTTTGTCGAGCGCCTGCTGGACGCCGGGCGCTATGTGATCCCTGCCAGCGACGCCGGTATCCCGGCCATCAGCCTGCCGGCCGGGTTGAGCGACGCCGGCATGCCGGTGGGCGTGCAGTTCTGGGGTCACTGGTTCGAGGAAGCCTTGCTGCTGCAGCTGGCGGCACAGCTGGACTCGGCGCACCCTGAGTGGTTTGCTCCGCGCCCGCCGATTCATGTTGCCCGCCTTGGCCGCTCCGGCTGATGCGTCGCCCAGGGATCCAAACGCGATTTGCGTATATGGATGTGCGAAGAGATTCGTTCTCAGCGGACGCGAGGATACCTACCATCGACCTGGTCATAACCTGTCATGACAGGAAGTGGCGACCAGGTTCATCTCTACAGGAAACACCATGTCTGTCTTTGAAGTCATTGCACCCTCACCCGTTCCTCTGTACATCCAGGTCAAGGACCGCCTGCGCGAGCGTATCCTCGACGGCACCTATGCGGCCCATGCCCAGTTGCCGTCCGAGAGCGAGCTCGGGGCGGTGTTCGGCGTCAGCCGCATCACCGTGCGTCAGGCGCTGTCGGACCTGCAGCGTGAAGGCGTGATCTTCAAGATCGCCGGCAAGGGTACCTTCGTGGCCAAGAAAAAGGCCGAGCAGGAACTGACCCGGCTGGAAGGCTTCGCCGAGGCGATGACGCGCAAGGGCTATGAAATCTACAACCGCGTGATCGGCCACCGCAGCTTGCCGGCCACGCCGGAAGTAGCCGAGCGCCTCGGCGTGGAGCCCGGCAGCACGGTGGCCGAAATCCGTCGCATCCGGCACCTCAATCGCGAGCCGGTGTCGCTGGAAGTCACCTATCTGCCGGAAGAGCTGGGCGAGCGCTTGCGCAATGAGGACCTGAGCAACCGCGACATCTTTTTGATCTTCGAGAACGATTTCGGCATCCCGCTGGGTCATGCCGACCTGCAGATCGGCGCCGTGGTGGCCGACGGCAAGCTGGCCGAGGCCTTGCAGGTCACCGAAGGCACTGCGCTACTGCGCATCGAGCGCCTGACCTACACCGCCGACGGCAAGCCGTTCGACTTCGAATACCTCTATTTCAGGGGCGAGACCTTCCAGTACCACCTGCGCATCGCGCGCCGGCCAGAAGCCTCTGCCTGATCAACATCAAACGAACCAGAAAGGAAACGCCATGGAGACGCATGTTCAGACGGTCGACGTCCTGGTGATCGGCGGCGGCACCGCCGGGCCGATGGCCGCAGCCAAGGCGAAGGAAGCCAACCCGGCACTGCGCGTGCTGTTGCTCGAGAAGGCCAACGTCAAGCGCAGCGGCGCCATCTCGATGGGCATGGATGGCCTGAACAATGCCATCGTTCCCGGCTTTGCCACGCCCGAGCAGTACGTCAAGGAAATCACCATCGCCAACGACGGCATCGTCAACCAGAAGGCGGTCATGGCCTATGCCGCGAACAGTTTCTCGATGATCGAAGAACTGGATCGCTGGGGCGTGAAGTTCGAGAAGGACGAGACCGGCGACTATGCCATGCGCAAGGTTCACCACATGGGCACTTACGTGCTGCCGATGCCGGAAGGCCATGACATCAAAAAGGTGCTGTACCGCCGCCTCAAACGCGCCCGCGTCGAGATCACCAACCGCCTGGTGGCGACCCGTCTGCTGATCGCCGACGACGGCAGCATCGCTGGCGCCATGGCGTTCGACTGCCGCACCGGCGACTTCCACGTGGTGCGCGCCAAGACCGTGGTGCTCTCGACCGGCGCCGCCGGCCGCCTGGGGCTGCCGGCTTCCGGTTACCTGTTCGGCACCTATGAGAACCCGACCAATGCCGGTGACGGCTACAGCATGGCCTACCATGCCGGCGCCGAGCTGTCGGGCATCGAATGCTTCCAGATCAATCCGTTGATCAAGGATTACAACGGGCCGGCTTGCGCCTACGTCACCGGCCCCTTCGGCGGCTTCACCACCAATAGCCACGGCGAGCGCTTCATCGAGTGCGACTACTGGAGCGGCCAGATGATGCAGGAGTTCTACAACGAACTGCAAGGCGGCAACGGCCCGGTCTTCCTCAAGCTGAACCATTTGGCCGAAGAGACCATCAGCACCATCGAAACCATCCTGCACACCAATGAGCGGCCCAGCCGCGGACGCTTCCACGCTGGGCGCGGTACCGACTACCGCGAGCAGATGGTGGAGATGCACATCTCCGAAATCGGCTTGTGCAGCGGCCACTCGGCATCCGGCGTGTGGGTCAACGAACACGCCGAGACCACGGTGCCCGGCCTGTATGCCGCCGGCGACCTGGCCTGCGTGCCGCACAACTACATGCTGGGCGCCTTCGTCTATGGCCGCCTGGCCGGCGAAAGCGCCGCCCGCTACTGTGCCGACAAGCCGCTGGCCGAGGTCGACGAGCAGCAGGTCGCCACCGAGCGCGCCCGCGTCTGGGCGCCGCTGACCCGCCAGGACGGGTTGCCGCCCAACCAGGTCGAGTACAAGCTGCGCCGCATGGTCAACGACTACCTGCAACCGCCCAAAGTCACCCGCAAGATGGAGATCGGCCTGCAGCGCTTCGACGCCATCCATGAAGACCTGGATCGTCTGCAGGCGCGCAACCCGCACGAACTGATGCGCGCCCTGGAGGTACACGCCATCCGCGACTGCGCCGAGATGGCCGCGCGCGCCTCGCTGTATCGCACCGAGAGCCGCTGGGGCCTGTATCACAACCGGGTCGACTATCCCGAACGCAACGACGCCGACTGGATGGTGCATACCCAGCTGCAGAAGCAGGATGGCCGCATGGTCAGTTTCAAACGCCCCATCGATCCCTACATCGTGCCGCTGGACGACACCGAGAAATCGGCATACCAGCATCTGCGCGTCAAGAAAGAGCCTGAACCGGCCGCTGCCTGATCCACGTGAGGACAACCCAATGCCAACCGCCTTTTCCATCACCAACGTTCCCGTCACCATCGACGAAGATAAATGCATCGCCGAGAAAGGCTGCACGGTCTGCGTCGACGTTTGCCCGCTCGACGTGCTGGCCATCGATTTCGACAAGGGCAAGGCCTACATGAAGTTCGACGAATGCTGGTACTGCATGCCCTGTGAGAAGGACTGTCCCACCGGGGCAGTCCATGTCGACATACCGTACCTGCTGCGCTGACCACAAGGCCGGCAGGTAACCACTTTCAGGGAACCCACCATGCAACTGCGACACACCATAACAACAACACTGCTCGGCCTCGGCCTGATCGTCTCCACCGCATCGGCCAGCGCAGAGACCATCCGTATTGCCATCGGTACGCAGGACACCACCATCAATTGCGCCACTGGCGGCCTGCTGATCCGAGAGTTGAAACTGCTTGAGAAATATCTGCCGCATGACGGCAAATACAAGGACGCGCAGTACGACATCCAGTGGAAGAACTTCACCTCCGGCGCCCCGCTGACCAACGAAATGGTCGCAGGCAAGCTGGATATCGGTTCCATGGCCGACTTCCCGGGTTCCTTCAACGGTGCTGCCTTCCAGAAGGCGGGCAAGAAGAGCATCTTCATCACAGTGCTGTCGGGCAGCACCACCGGCAGCACCACCGGCAGCACCACCGGCAGCGGCAACGGCATCGTCGTGCCCAAGGCATCGCCGGTGCAGTCGCTGGCCGAGCTCAAGGGCAAGACCATCTCGGTGCCGTTCGCCTCCACCTCGCACGGCATGCTGCTGCGCGCCGTCAAGGACCAGGGCTGGGATCCGGAGAAGGACGTCAACATCATCACCCAGGCGCCTGAGGTAGCCGGTTCGGCTTTGCAGAGCAACAAGATCGACGCCCACGCCGACTTCGTGCCGTTTGCGGAGCTGTTCCCGCACCGCGGCTATGCGCGCAAGATCTTCGATGGTTCGCAAGCCAATACACCGACCTTCCATGGCAGCCTGGTGGATGCCGACTACGCGAAGAAGTATCCGGAAATCGTCGAGGCCTATCTGCGCGCCGCCATCGAAGCCAACCGCCTCATCACTGCAGAACCTGAAAAGTACAGCGAGCTGATCGAAAAGGTGACCGGTATCGAGGCCGAGATCAACTATCTGTTCCACGGCCCACTGGGACTGCAGACGCGCGATTTCACCTGGAAGCCGGAATATCGTCAGGCGGTCAAGACGTCGATCGACACGCTCAAAGCCATGAAGCGCACCGACACCGATCTCGATCCCAAGACCTTTGTCGATGACCAGTACATCCGCGCCGCCTTCAAGCAGTCCGGCCTGGATTACGACGCGCAGCTGAAGAACTACGCCAAGTCGCCGCTGGTGGCCAAGGATGCACTGACCGGCAAGGCCATCACCGATCCCAAGCGGGTCGGCCAGATCTGGGTGCAGGGCGAGCCACTGGTGCGTCACTACGCGTCGCTGGGGTCGGCCCTGGTGGAGGCGCGCAAGCTGGAACAATCCGGCAAGAAGCTGCGCACCGTCTATGCCCACGATCGCGACACCGGTCTGAAACTGCTGGCGGCCGACGCGTGGTACGTGCAGGGCAAGGACGAGACCAACGCCTTCTTGCTCAAGAGCTCGGCTGAAGCATGGGCCAAGAAGAACGGCGGCAAGCTGCTGGACTTCAACGGCGCCAAGGCAGGCGCGGTCTGAGGCTCCCTCCCTTTCCGACAAGGATGCAGACCATGACCCTGAGTTCATCATTGCCTGCGCAGGAGGGTGAGGCGTCCTCCTCCGGGCCCGTCGCCGCGGCCGACGGCATCCCGGCCGAAAGCTGGTACGCCCACTGGCCGCGGCATCTGCTGCGCCTGGCATCGGTGACCGTCTGCCTGCTGCTGTGGCAGTGGGCATCGCAGCACCGGGTGAACCTGGGGCTGGTCACCTTCCAGAACGTGCCCGCGCCGAAGGAGGTGCTGGCCGCAGCTTGGGCGCTGGTGCAGTCGCCCAAGTTGCTTTCTCATCTATCGGCCAGCCTGGCGCGGGTGTTCTCCGGCTTTGCCGGCGCGGCCGTGGCCGGGATTCTGCTGGGCATGCTGATCGGGCGCTTACGCTGGCTCTCGGACGTGCTGCTGCCACCGCTGGAGCTGCTGCGGCCTATTCCGGCGGTAGCCTGGATCCCGCTGGCGATCCTGATGTTTCCTTCGTCGGAGTTGTCGATGATCTTCATCACGTTCATCGGCGCCCTGTTCCCCATCCTGCTCAACACCATCCACGGCGTCGAAGGCGTCGATCCGCGCCTGGTGGCCTCCGCCCGCAGTCTGGGCAGCGGGCGCGGCGCGGTGTTCACGCAGGTCATCCTGCCGGCTGCCGCGCCCAGCATCGTCACCGGCTTGTCGATCGGCATGGGCACCGCCTGGTTCTGCCTGGTCACGGCCGAGATGATCGCCGGCCAGTTCGGCATCGGTTATTACACCTGGGCCGCCTACACCATCCAGAACTACAGCGACATCGTCGTCGGGATGATGTTCATCGGCATCCTGGGCATGGGCAGCAGCGCGGCGATCCGCAAGATCGGCCACCTGCTGATGCCCTGGTACCTTTTACAGAGGTAAGACATGAGCCATCGACAACCTGGCGCCGTCGCCATTGACCACCTGCATATCGAGCTCGGCACCGGAAAGCGCCGCTTCGAGGCGCTGCAGGACGTTTCGCTCGACATCGCCCCGGGCGAGCTCGTCTGCGTGCTGGGCCCGTCCGGCTGCGGCAAGTCGACCCTGCTCGGCGCACTGGCCGGCCATCTTGCGCCAAGCTCGGGGCAGGTACGTGTGGACGGCGCCGCCATCTCCGGTCCGCATCCGGACCGTGGCCTGGTGTTCCAGCACCACACCCTGTTTCCCTGGCAGCGCGTGATCGACAACGTCGGTTTCGGCCTCAAGATGAAAGGTGTTTCCCGCGCACAGCGGCACGTGAAAGCACGCGAGTTGTTGGAGCTGGTCGGCCTCGGTGGTTTCGAGCACAGCTACCCGGCACAGCTCTCCGGCGGCATGCAACAGCGTGTGGAGATCGCCCGGGTATTGATCAACCACCCGCGCGTCATGCTGATGGACGAGCCCTTCGGCGCCCTGGATGCGCAGACGCGCCTGAAAATGCAGGAGTTGCTGCTGGACGTCTGGGCCCGCATCAGGACCACCATCCTGTTCATCACCCACGACATCGATGAAGCACTGTTCCTGGCCGACCGCATCCTGGTCATGAGTCCGCGTCCGGGACGCATCATCGAGGAGCTCCATATTGACTTCCCGCGTCCGCGCGCTCCCGAACTGGTGACCTCGCCCCGCTTACCGAACTGAAACGTCACTGCCTTGCGCTGTTGCATCCGCAGGCCAAGGTCGTCCCCCTGGAAAGGCTGAGCCCGCTTGGCGCCCGGCTTTCCGATATCCAATTCGCCATTTAAGGAAGAGAAGTGAACGCAGCCAATTCTGCTATACACGATGATGAGATCGCCGATTTTCGAGCACGCTTGCGCGACTCTGATCCCGCGGTGCGCCGAATAGCAGTCTTGGATCTGATCGATGTCGCTGGTGATGAGCACGCGCCTTTGCTGGTGGAAGCGCTTGCCGACAGCTCGGCCGAGGTCAGGTTGGAGGCCACCCGCGCGCTGGAAGCCTTTGAGAGCCCAGCCAGCATGGACGGCATTGTCGGCTTGCTGACAGATGAAGACATCGAGGTTCGCGAGGCGGCCGCGCACGCCTTGAGCGAACTGAAACACCAGGATTCGGCGCCGTTATTGCTGAAGCATGCTACCGATGAACGTCCTTTTGTGCGAGTGGCCATTTTGCGAGGCCTAAGGGAATTGAAAGTCCCGGACAGCTTCCGACCGGCGCTCGATTCCCTCGCCTTCCCGGATCCCTTGGTGCGCCGCGAAGCCGTCGCGGTCTTGGGATACCTCAAGGATACCCGCGCTATTGCGGCCCTGATGCGGCTTGCGGAAAATGACAGCGAGGCCGAGGTGCGCCGCGCCGCGACCGGGGCCTTGGGCTTTGCGCAGCATGAAGATGTTTTACCTGCATTGCTGGCCGCATTGAACGACGGCGCCTGGCAGGTTCGGGAAGAGGCTGCCACGACCGTCGGCAAGCTCAAATTGTTAAGCGCCCTGGACGAATTGATTGCCGCTCTGAACGACTCTTACTGGCAGGTACGTCTGCGTGCGGCGCGCAGCCTCGGCCGCCTGAAGGATCGACGTGCCGTGCATCCCCTGATCGCCACGTTGGCGCATGAGATCAGCAACTTGCGCAAGGAGTCCGCGCTGGCGCTGGGCGAGATCGGCGATTCCGCGGCCCTGCCTGCCTTACAGCTGGCAGAACAGGATGCGGATCCGGAAGTACGTAAATCGGTCCGTCTTGCGCTTGAGCAGATTCGCGCGGCAGAGTGAGTGCCTCAGCTATGCCGCATCCTCTCAATATCGTTAGCCATATCAGTAGCGCCAGTCTCCATATTGAATGGGATAATGGCCGCCACCAGACGGTGTCCCATCTGGCGCTACGCCAAGCCTGCCGGTGCGCTGATTGCAAGGCGCATGAACAACGTACAGGCCAGCGGCCGGAGATAAGACCTGGCGTTGAGCTGGTGGCCATATCACCGGTCGGCCAATATGGCGTTCAACTGAGTTTCGATGATGGTCATGAGCGCGGTATCTATCCGTGGTCACTCCTGGCCTCGCTGCAATCAGGTCCATGAACGGGATGTTCGTTTGCTCTCGACCAGAAGTAGTCTGATGTACTTCAATGTCCGGTCGTGACGCTGGTGTGAAGCGCATTGTGCGCATAAGCATCTGCGGAAAAATTAGTTCGCCTGCGTTGGCCCGACGATTAAGGTGAGCGCATAGCCGCGCCGTTATTGCGGCACAGCCAACATGCGCCCTGCCTGAACCTGAACAAAGTCAACGATGAATACCGATCGCCTGGTGCACTGGCTGCTCAATGGACTGGAACTGGACACTACGGTATTCCACGTCGGCAAGTACTGCGGCCGCTGGCGTGCCTCTACCTCGGGCCGCGGCCTGGGCAGCTTCCACCTCGTGCTGGGTGGGCGCTGCTACCTGCACCTGCGTGACAGCGCGCCGGTCGAACTGGGCCCGCGCGACGCCGTCTTCATGCTGCGCGACATCCCGCATTTCCTGAGTCCCAGCGCCGATCCGGAGGCCGGCTTCGGCTGCGCCGAGATGCAGATACTCGACGCCGTCGGCGCTGGCGAGACCGGGCTGGCCTGCGGTTTCTTCGATTTCCAGGGGCCGGCCGGTACGCTGATGCTCAACTCCTTCCCAACGCACCTGGTGATCCGCGCCGAAGACACCCGCCTGCGTGCCGCCGCCGCCCTGTTCGACTTGATCCTGGACGAGCCCAAAACTCATCCCGACACGCCCTCTCCGCTCATCGCGCGGCTGGCCGAGGCGCTATTCTTCTACGTGATCCGCCACGTGGCGCAGCGTCACGACATCGCCGCCGGCCTGCTGGCAGTGGCCCAGCGTCCGGAGTTTGCGGCGCTGCTGGAACATCTGTTGCAGGCCCCCGGCGAGGATTGGTCGATCGAACAGATGGCGCGCCTGGCGCACATGTCGCGCGCACGCTTCTGCAAGCACTTCGTGGATGCCTGCGGCCAGCCGCCGGCGCAGTTCCTGCTGGCGCTGCGCATGAAGATCGCCGCGCAAAAGCTGCACGCCGGCGACACCATCGACCAAGCCGCCGAGCACGTCGGCTATAGCTCTCACGCGGCTTTCTCGCGCGCCTTCAAGAAGGTTATCGGCGAGCAGCCCGGGGCCTACCGGCGCGCGCGCCGCGTCAGCGCCAATGGCGTCGGTGGCCCGTTGGTCGTAGCCCAGCTCAATTAAAGACGTTCGAGCAGAAAATCAAGACACCTGCGACTGGAGCCCCGGCAGTGCGCTGGCGATAATCGACGCACCAACCACTTCTGGGAAATCCCTCATGTCGCGCCTGACTTTGCACACCCTCGCCTCCGCGCCCGAGGCCAGCCAACCTTTCGTGGAGCGCGCCATCGCCGCTAATGGTTTCCTGCCCAACCTGATCGGTGTGCTGGCCAATGCACCGGTGGCGCTGGAGACCTATCTCACCGTGGCGGGCATCAACGCCCGCGCCAGCCTCACGCTGGCCGAGCGCGAAGTAGTGCAGATCACCGCCGCGCGCATTCACGGCTGTGATTTCTGCATCGCCGGGCATACCGCCGTGGCGCTGAAGAAAGCCAGCATCTCCACCGACAACGTTCGCGCCCTGCAACACGGTACACCGCTCAACGACGCCCGACTTGAAGCACTGCGCCGCTTCGCCGGCGCCGCCATCGCCACACGCGGCAAGGTCGATCAGCAGGATTACGAAGCCTTCACCGCTGCCGGCTATAACCAGGCACAGGCGTTGGAGGTACTGCTGGGAATCAGCCTGGCCACGTTGTGCAACTTCGCCAATAGCCTCGCGGGCACGCCGGTCAATCCCGAACTGCAACCTTATCTCGAAGGCGCCATCTGACAATGCCGCAAACCTCCTCCCTGACACCGCTGTCGCCCCGGTTGCACCACCCGCCAAGCCAGCTCGATGCCGACCTGGCGCAGTGGCTGGCCGCTCACGCCGACGACCTCAACCGCAATGACGCCGTTAGCGAAGAGGTAGTGCCTCGCCTGGCGCGCGCCGGATTGTTTGCCATCGGCGTGCCAACGGCGCAAGGCGGCGCTGGCGGGGACGTGCGCGACGCTACGCAAGCCATCTCCGACGTGGCCGAGCACTCACTGGCGGCCGCCTTCGCCTTCTGGGGGCAACGCAGCTTCATCGAATACCTGTTGCAAAGCCCCAACCGCGCGTTGGCCGAACGACGCCTGCCCGCACTTTTGGCCGGTGAACATGCCGGCGCCAGCGGCCTGTCCAACGCCATGAAATTCCTGGGCGGCATCGAGTCGCTGCAGGTCACCGCGCAAGCCCATGCCGACGGCTGGCGCCTGCACGGCAAGCTGCCCTGGGTCACCAACCTGAGCCGCGCCGGCTTCGTGACCGCGGCGGCGGTGGCGACGACTGCCGAGCGGCCGCCGATGGTGGTGGCCTTCGATAGCGCCCTCCCCGGCGTTGAACGCAGCGATGACCTCGACCTGATTGCCCTGCGCGGCAGCAATACCGCCGCCATCGCGCTCAAGAACGTCGCCATCGATGCGGCCGACGTGTTGCATGAAGACGCGCGCCGTTACCTGCCGCAGGTGCGCCCGGCCTTCCTGAGCTTGCAATGCGGTATGTCCATCGGATTGTCGCGCGCCAGCTTGCACGAGGCGCTGGCGCTTTCCGAAGCCCGCCGCGGCGCGCTCGGCGATACCATACGCGCGCTCCAGCACGACCTGCAGGCGACCGTGGAGCAATTGCTGGACGGCGTCGCCGACGGCCGCTTCCAGGCACAGGCTGCGCCACTGTTCCGCTTGCGCATCCGCCTGGCCGAGATCGCCTTGCAAGCGGTCGGACTGGAATTGCAGGCCAAGGGCGGCAGCGCATATCTGATGCCGCACAAGAACGATTTTCTGCGCCGCTGGACCGAAGCCGCTTTCGTGCCTGTCGTCACGCCCAGCCTCACCCAGTTGCAGGCAGAACTGCAACGCCACGACGCCGCCCACGCATGAGCGGCGTCACACTGCACCAGGGCGCGCCGGTACTGGAGGCCTGCGGCATCGGTTTCAGTTATGCCGGCAAGCCGGTGCTGACCGGCATCGACCTCGTGGTACGCCCGCGCGAGATCGTCTGCCTGCTGGGGGCCAGCGGCTGCGGCAAATCGACATTGCTGAAGGTGCTGGCCGGATTGAGCAACGCCGGCGACGGCGAGCGTCGCTTCCTCGGTGAACCGATGAGCGGCCCCCATCCGCGCAGCGCACTGGTATTTCAGCAAGCCGGCCTGCTGCCCTGGCTTGACGTAGCCGGCAACATTGGCTTCGGACTGGATTTCAAGCACCAGCCGGCGCTCCCGGCCGAACAACGCCGCCGGCGCGTGGCGCAAGCCATCGAGGCGGTCGGGCTGGGTGAACATGCCCGCGCTTTCCCTGCCCAATTGTCCGGTGGCATGGCGCAGCGCGTGGCCATCGCCCGCGCGCTGGCGCGCCAGCCGGCGCTGCTGTTTGCCGACGAACCGTTTTCGGCGCTGGACGCCATCACCCGCGCCGAGATGCAGGTGCTGCTGACGGAGCTGGTGCAGCGCTGGCACACGGCCGTGCTGCTGGTGACGCACGACATCGACGAGGCCATCCTCACCGCCGACCGCATCCTGCTCATGAGCGGCAGCCCGGGGCGCATCCTGCATGAATGGGAAGTGCCCATCCCCCGTCCGCGCGACGCCGACCCACAAGCCTTCGCCGAGCTCAAGCTCGACATCCTGGCGGCCCTGCGCCAGCACCATGCCAACCTGCCACAGACTGCCTCATCGGAGAACAACAATGAAACCCGTACGTCCCTCGACCACGTCCGCTGACAAGCTCCACCTCTGCACCAGTGCCGATTGCGACTGCGGCATGTCACGCCGGGATTTCCTGAAAATGTCGGCGCTGGCGACCGCTTCGGCTGCCGCGCCGCTGCTCATGGCCAACGACGCGCGTGCCCAGGCCTTCAAGGGCGACGACCAGCCGGTGCGCATCGGCTACCTGCCCATCACCGATGCCACTCCGCTACTGGTGGCGCATGGTCGCAAGCTGTTCGAGGCCGAAGGTCTGCGTACCGAACCGCCGCGCCTGTTCCGTTCGTGGGCGCAGATCGTGGAAGCTTTCGTGGCCGGCCAGGTCAACGCCATTCACCTGCTTTCGCCGGCCACGCTATGGGTGCGCTACGGTACCCGTTTCCCGGCCAAGGTGGTGGCGTGGAATCACGTCAACGGCTCGGCGCTAACGGTCGACAAGAGCATCGACAAGCTGGGCGACCTCGGCGGGCGCACGGTGGCCGTGCCGTTCTGGTACTCGATTCACAACATCCTGCTGCAGCAGCTGCTGCGCGCCAACGGCCTGCAACCAGTGACTCGCGCCCGCGACGCCTCGGTCAAACCCAACGAAGTGAACCTGGTGGTGCTGGCGCCTGCCGAGATGGTCTCGGCGCTGGCCAGCAAGAGCATCGCCGGATACATCGTCGCCGAGCCGTTCAATGCCGCCGCCGAGACTGCCGGCATCGGCAAGATCCTGCGCTTCTCTGGTGACGTCTGGAAGAACCACGCATGCTGCGTCACGTTCCTGTCCGAGCGCGACACGGTCGAGCGTCCCGAATGGAGTCAGCGCGTCACCAGCGCCATCGTCAAGGCCCAGCTGTGGACCCGCACTAACCAGACCGATACCGCCAAGCTGCTCTCCAACACCGACGAACACCGCTACACGCCGCATCCGTTGCAGGTGCTGACGAAGGTACTGGCGGCCACCGACTATTCGGCCTACGAGCGCAGCGGCATCATCCATCACAAGGATTGGAACCAGCGCCGTATCGATTTTCAGCCGTATCCGTTCCCTTCCTACACAGAAGAGCTGGTCAAGGCGCTGCTGCAGACCCGGGTCGAGGGCGACAACAGCTTCCTGTCCGGGCTCGATCCGCGCTTCGTGGCGCGCGACCTGGTCGACGACCGCTTCGTCAGGCGAGCCATCCAGGAGGTCGGCGGCCCCGGCGTGTTCGGCCTGCCGGCCAATCTGCTGCGCTCGGAAGTGATCGCGGCCTGACCATGGAAAAGCGGTTCGGTTTGCCCCTGTTCGGTTTTCTGGTGGCCATCGGCGCGTGGCATCTGGGCGTACTCGCACTGCGACCGTCGGTGCCCATCGCCGGCGCCTTCGCGCCCTCGGAAGCGGCCCAGGCGCTGGCTGCGATGCTGCAAGATAGTTACGTCTGGCATCACATCGCCGTCAGTCTGAAACGCGTGGCCATTGGCCTGTTGCTGGCCATTGCCGGCGGGGTGCCGCTCGGTATCCTGGTCTCGACCTCGCCCTTGTTCTCGCGCACGGCCTCGCCGTTGTTCCAGTTCCTGCGGATGGTGTCGCCGTTGTCGTGGATGCCGCTGGCGGTGATGGTATTCGGGGTGGGCGATGCGCCAGTGTATTTTTTGCTGGCCTTCGCAGCGCTGTGGCCGATCATGCTGAGCACCGCCGCCGGCGTGACCCAGCTCGATCCCAACTGGTTGCTGCTGGCGCGTAGCCTGTCGGCCACCCGTCGCGAAACAGTGCTACGCCTGATCCTGCCTGGCATCACAGCGCATATCCTGACCGGCGTGCGTCTAGCCATCGGCATCATCTGGATCGTACTGGTGCCGGCCGAGATGCTGGGCGTGTCCGCCGGCCTGGGTTATTTCATCCTCGACACCCGGGATCGGCTGGCCTATCCGGAGCTGATGGCCGCCATCGTGCTGGTAGGGTTCCTGGGCTTCATGCTGGACTACGCCGCGCGCGCCATCTATCGCCGCTGGCTGCACGTGCGCAGCGTCACCTCCCTGTGAAACGCCGGCCCGGTCGGCTCAGGCAGCGGCCGCCAGCACTGCTTGCAACAGCACGTCGGCACCGGCTGCCGCCCACTGCGGGCTGATTTCTTCGGCCTCGTTGTGGCTGATGCCGTCCACACAAGGCACGAAGATCATCGCCGCCGGCGCCAGCCCGCTAACGTACAGTACGTCGTGGCCGGCGCCGGAGATCATCCGCCTGTGCGCGTATCCCAACCGTTCGGTGGCTTCCTGCACCAGCGCCACGCAGTGCGCGTCGAACGCCACCGGCGCATACGAAAATACCTGTTTGAGCGCCGCTTCCAGATGCCGGCGCTGCCCGATGGACGTGATGGCGGCGTGCAGGCGCTGGTCCATCCGGTCCAGCACCGCATCTTCCGGATGGCGGAACTCGATGGTGAAGTCGGCGCGGCCCGGCACCACGTTGCGCGAATTCGGCGTGAGCCGCACGCTGCCCACGGTGGCACGGCCGTCGGGCGCGAAGGCGTTGCCAATCTCGTTGACCGCCAGGATCAGCTCGGCCAGCCCCAGCGACGCATCGCGCCGACGCTCCATCGGCGTGGTGCCGGCATGCGCCGCCTGGCCGCTGAAATGACCTTCATACCAGCGTTGGCCCTGGCCACCGGTGACTACGCCGATGGTCAGCCCCTCGGCCTCGAGGATCGGCCCTTGCTCGATGTGCAGCTCGAATGCGGCGTGCACCGACAACGGCTGGATCGGCGCGCCCGCATAACCAATGCGCGCCAGCTCGGCGCCGATGGTGTGCCCGTCGCGATCGGTGCGCGACAACCCGTATTCGAGATCGAACACGCCACAGGCCACGCCCGAGCCGATCATCGCCGGCGCGAAGCGCGAGCCCTCCTCGTTGGTCCAGTTGACCACCTCAACTGCCCGGCGCGGACGCACATCGGCGTCTTGCAGCGTGCGTAGCAGCTCGATGCCGGCCAGCACGCCGTAGATGCCATCGAAGCGTCCCCCCAGCGGTTGCGAATCGCCGTGCGAACCGGTCAGCACCGGCGCCAGCGCGTCGTCGCCGCCGGCGTAGCGGGCAAAGATATTGCCCATGGCATCCACCCGTACGGCGCAACCCAATTCGCGCGCCCAGCGCACGAACAGGTCGCGCCCGGCGCGATCTTCATCGCTCAGCGCCAGCCGGGTGACGCCGCCATTGGCAGTTGCGCCGATGCGCGCCATCTCCATCAGGCTCTCCCACAGGCGTGCCTGATCCACGCGCAGTGCGGTGTTCATGATGGTTCTCCGTCGGCGCCCGGCTTGTCTGCCGATGCGTCGTAGCGGAAATCGCAACGCGGCGCGCCCTGCATGATGGTGGTGGTGCGCGTGAGTCTGACCTGCGGCGCGTAGCCGATGATGAACTCCGCATCGCGATTACAGGACAGCAGATGGCCGATCTCGCCCAGTCCCATCTCGCGATACATCTCGGCGTAGCGGCAGCGGGTGACGTCGTAGTGATAGTGTTCGTCGTCGCTGGCGATCACCTTCACGGTCAGCGCCTGGTCCTTTTCCCACAGCGGCTGCAACGCCACGAAGCTCTTGATGCCGGCGCCGTCGGGCTCGCGCCGTGCAAATGCGCGACCGGCCTCGACGGCCGCGTTCGAGACCGCTTCGCCGATCACGGCGGCGGCCTTGTCGCGGCCGATCTCGCGCACCAGGATGTCGTAGATCGGCTTGATGATTTCCGCTTCGATGCGGCGGCGGGCCAGGATGCCCAATTCGTTGATATCTGCCATGTTCTGCCTTGCGTTTGCTGAGTCAATCAGGTTCTCAAATGGAAAATCCCGGCCCTGGGGCCGGGAATGTTCAGGCGAGCGGGGATTTACTTTCCGCCCAGGATCTCGGCTGGCGCCCACTTGCCCTGGCGCACCTCGAACAGCGTGTAGGCCGGGTTGTTCAGGTTTCCCTCGCCGTCGAACGAAATTTGCCCGGTCACGCCCTGGTACTTGATCTGCTGCAGCACCGGCAGATAGCGTGCCGGCGCCAGCGAGTCGGCCTTCTGGATGGCCGCGATCAATACCGCCGCCGCGTCATAGGCAAACGGGGCGTGCAGTTCGATGGGTTGCTTGTACTTTTCCTGATAGCGCTGATCGAACGACTTGCCGCCCGGCATGTCGGTCACCGGCAGGCCCGGTTCCAGCGCAATGACGCCCTCGCCATCCTTGCCGGCCAGGCCAAGGAAGGTCTGGCTGACGAAGCCGCCAGCTCCCACCAGGCGCGCCTTCAGGCCCAGCTGGCGGATGCGTCGCGCCAGCGGCGCGGCTTGGGCATCGACGCCGCCGAAGAAGATCACATCGGCGTTCTTGCCGCGGATGCTGGTGAGCACGGCGCTGAAGTCCTGCGTCTTGTCGTTGACGTATTCGCGCGTAACGACGTTGCCACCGTACTTCTTGACGCCCTTGACGAACTGGTCCGCAAGGCCCTGCCCGAAGGCGGTGCGATCATCGATCACGGCGATACGCTTGGCCTTGAGTTTTTCCACCACATAGCGGCCGGTATATTCGCCGCCGATGTCGTCATGGCCCATCAGACGGAAACTGGTCTTGAAGCCTTGCGCGGTGTATTGGCGGCCGGTCGATGCCGGCGCCAGTTGCGCGATGCCGGCGGTGTTGTAGACGCGTGCGGCGGGGATGCTGGTACCGGTGTTCCAGTGACCGACCACACCGACCACGCCGGCGTCCACCAGGCGCTGCGCGGCACCGACGGCGGCGCGCGGATCGGACTGGTCATCTTCCGACAACAGCTTGAACTGCACCGGCTGGCCGTCGATCACGGGCTTCTTTGCATTGGCGTCGTCCAGGGCCAGCTGGGCGCCATATTCGAGATCCTTGCCGATGCGCGCCGAAGCGCCCGACAGCGGTGCGGCCAGGCCGATCAGCACGGTCTTGGGGGCAGTTGTCTGGGCCAGCGCCGATCCGCTGCCGCCGATGGTCAGCGCCAATGCGCAGGCCAGTGCGAGCCAGTGACGACGGCCATGGTGAGGGATGTCGCCGGCACCGGCGTGCGTGGCGTTGGCGACATGGCGATCTTGTTCTTGGTGTTGGCGAAACATGTTTTCCCCAGAAGTGAATGAGGGCACCCGACGGTGCCAAGGTCATTTAAAGCTGAGAAATATTGAATTAATTGAGGCGGAAGAACAAAGAATATAAGTGGATAATCTAATGAAAAATTAATTTATATATTTAAATTCAATTGTTTACATTAAACAGAACGATCACCAAACTAGTCGAAATATTTCAATAAAAATCCTAACATGAATAATTTCGAACAATCTGCTGATCAACTCCCGCTGCGCGCCCTGCGCACGTATGAAGCCTTCGCGCGGCTGGGCACGGTCATCGGCGCCGCGCAGGAGCTGGACATCACGCCCTCCGCCGTGAGCCACCAGTTGCATCTGCTGGAGAGTCACCTGAAGGTGCCGCTGACGCTACGTCAGGGCCGCAACCTGGTGCTCACCGACGAGGGGCGCGAATACTACCGTGCGATCCGCTCGGCGTTCTCACTGCTGCGCGACGCCACCGATCACGTGCGCGCGCACTCGGCGGTGCGCCAGGTGACGATCAGCCTGATCCCACTGTTCGGCATGGGTTGGTTCATCCCCAACCTGCCGCGTTTCCAGGTAGAGAATCCGGAGGTCGACATCCACGTCAGCTACGCCCATCACCGCAACTACCTGAGCGACGCCGCCGACCTGTCGATCCGTTTCGGCACTGGCCAGTGGGCCGGCTACACCAGCGAGAAGCTCTTGCCTGGCAAGATGGTGCCGGTGTGCAGTAAGGCATTCCTTGAGCGCCACGGCCCCATCGGCTCGGCCGAGGACTTGCTGGCGCTGCCGCTGCTGCACGATGAGGAGCGCCTGGGCTGGACCCAGTGGCTGGAACTGGCCACCGGGCGCCGCCCGCCGCGCACGGAGGGCCCGGTGTTCGAGGACGGGCAGCTGACGCTGGCCGCCACGCTGGCCGACATGGGCTGCGCGTTGATGCGCGAACCGCTGGTGCGACGCCAGCTGGCCGATGGCTCGCTGGTGCAGCTGTCGCCGATAGCGCTCGATGACGGGCGCGACTACTACCTGTGCCAGCGCGCCGCCAACGAGCTCACGCCGGGCGCGGTCAGCCTGCGCGACTGGATCGTGCGGCAGGCGCCTTCGATGTCGGCATGACCGGTCAACGGTACATGAGCGCAACGCACAAGCTAACAACAAAATCATCCTTGGGAAGTGGCCTGCAGAAAACTATGATGTCCCGGCCTACCTTCATAAGCCACGCCGCCGGTATCGCCGCCGATCCAAGTTGACGGGCAACGATACCGGCCACGGCCCAAGCCAGCCATGCCGACACAAAAGCAGCTCAAACTGGGCGCCTTCATGCGCCCCACCAGCCTGCATACGGGCGCCTGGCGCTATCCCGGCGCCTTTCCCGATGCCAACTTCAACTTCAAGCACCTGCGCCGCTTTGCGCAGACGCTGGAGCGCGGCAAATTCGATGCCTTCTTCATGGCCGACCACCTGGCCGTGCTCAACATGCCCATCGAGGCGCTCAAACGCAGCCATACGGTGACTTCGTTCGAGCCGTTCACGCTGCTCTCGGCACTGGCGGCCAGCACCGAACGCATCGGCCTGGTGGCCACCGCCTCGACCACCTTCGATCTGCCCTACCACGTGGCGCGTCGCTTCGCCTCGCTGGACCACATCAGCGAGGGCCGCGCCGGCTGGAACATCGTCACCACCTCCAACCCGGATGCCGCGCTCAACTTCGGCCTGGACGAACACATGGAGCATGGTGATCGCTATCGTCGCGCGCGCGAGTTCTTCGACGTGGTCACGGGACTGTGGGATTCGTTCGCCGACGACGCCTTCCTGCGTGACGTCGACAGCGGCATCTATGTCGATCCCGAGCGTATCCACACGCTGGCGCACAAGGGCGATTTCTTCTCGGTGCGCGGCCCGCTCAACATCGCGCGCCCGCCGCAGGGCTGGCCGGTGATTGTGCAGGCCGGCGCTTCGGACGCCGGCAGGCAGTTGGCGGCGGAAACGGCGGAGGTGATCTTCGCCGCCGGCGACAGCTTGCCGTCGGCGCAAAACTTCTACCGCGACGTCAAGGGGCGCATGCGCGCCATCGGACGCGATCCGGATCATCTGAAAATCTTGCCTGGAGCGCTGGTAATTATCGGTGACACCGTTGAAGAGGCTCGTGCCAAGCGGGCGACGCTAGATGGCCTGGTTCACTATGCCAATGCAATCGGCTCTTTGTCGATTGCGCTGGGCGTGGACGCCAGCCGCTTCGATCCGGACGGCCCCCTGCCCGAGATTCCCGACACCAACGCCAGCAAGAGCGCGCGCGAACGCGCCGTCAACCTGGCCCGGCGCGAGGGCCTGACGGTGCGCCAGCTGGCCCAGCGACTGGGCGGCTATGCCGGCATGGCCTTTGTCGGAACTGCCGACAGCGTCGCCGACGAGATGCAGGTGTGGCTGGAGGAGGAAGCCAGCGACGGCTTCAACCTCAACTTCCCCTACCTGCCCGAAGGACTGGAGGACGTGGTCGACAAGCTGGTGCCGGCACTGCAGCAGCGAGGCATCTTCCGCCACGACTACGAAGGCTCGACGCTGCGCGATCACCTGGAGCTACCACGCCCGGGCAACCGCTTCTTCGACCGCCCGCCGACATAAGATCATTCGGATTGCTTCCTGTACGTCGGCGCGGCGCACGTCTTATACTGGCCCGCGCAGCTGTTTGACTCATCACCACTACAACCAAAACCAGAAGAGGAACAACATGACCGCATCCACCGCCATCTATTGCACCCTGCTGACCGCCCTGCTGCTGACATCGGCCACCGCCATGGGCCAGACCGCCAACGTCGAGCTCAAGGGCATCAATGAAGTCCCAACCAACGCATCGACTGCTACCGGCACCGGCAGCATCAGCGTGGCCGCCGACAAGGTCGTCAGCGGCAGCGTCGCCACGACCGGCATCGAAGGCCGCGTGGCGCACATCCACACGGGCGCCGCCGGTGCCAACGGCCCGGTGATCGTGCCGCTGACCAAGAACGGCGACAACACCTGGAGCGTGCCGCCCGGTACCAAGTTTACCGATGAGCAATACGCCGCCTACCAGGCCGGCACGCTGTACGTGAACGTACACAGCGCCGCGCATCCGGGCGGCGAGATTCGTGGGCAGTTGCAGCCGAAGTAAGGCGCTGGTGACCGCAATAAAAAAGCCGTCACGTTGCAGTGACGGCTTTTTACATTTCCGGTGCAGGACTATTTCACCGGATCGGATTCGCCCACATAACGGCCGCCATCGACGATAAACTCCACGCCGGTGCTAAAGCGCGACTCCTCGCTGGCCAGGAAGGCCACCAGGTTGCTGATGTCTTCGGGGCGGCCCGGTTCCTTGATGACCTGGTTGGGACGGATCGGGCTGTTTAGGCCGGCGGTCAGGTCAGTAACAATGCGGCCCGGGTGAATCGAGTTGACGCGGATATGGTGCGGCGCCAGCTCCAGCGCGCTGGCCTTGGTGATGCCGCGCACTGCCCATTTAGCGGCCACGTAGCCGACGGTGTTGGGCAAGCCGATCATGCCGGCGATCGACGAGACGTTGATGATGCTGCCGCCGCCGGCCTTGATCAGCGACTGACCGATCACCTTGGTGCCGAGGAAGGTGCCGTGCAGGTTCACCTTGACCACCACGTCGAAGTCTTCCAGCGACGAATCCAGCGTCGTGCCCAGCTTCTGGATGCCGGCGTTGTTGACCAGGATCGACACCGGGCCAAAGGCCTTCTCGGCGGCTTCACGTGCGGCCACCCACGAGGCTTCGTCGGTCACGTCGAGCGTGACGAAGAGCGCGTTCTCGGCGCCCAGCTCCTGCGCCAGCGCGCGGCCCTCGTCCACTAGGATGTCGCCGATCACCACCCGGCCGCCCTCCTTCACGAAACGGCGCGCGTGCGATGCGCCCAGGCCACGGGCGCCGCCCGAGACGAATGCCACCTTGTTCTTGAAACGTTCAGTCATCTTCTTTCCTTGCAATGTTGGTTCAGTGGGTTACTTGATTGAACAGTCCGTGTGCCGGCAGGCCGAGGCGCTGGCGCAGGCTGGCGTCTGGTCCGAGGTCGCGCAGGATGCCGCGCTTGCGCAGCAGCGGAACGACCTCATCCACGAACAGCTGCAGCTCGGTCGGGTACACGTGCGGCATCAACATGAAACCGTCGGCGCCGCCCTGTTCGAACCAGCTGCCAATCATCTCGGCGATGCTCTCCGGCGTGCCGCTCAGCGCAGCGTGGCCACGGCTGCCAGCCAGCAGGTGCAGCAAGGCGCGGATGGTTTGCGGACGATGCCGCTCAATCACCGCGGCGATCACGCCGAAGCGGCTCTTGATGCCTTCGAATTTATCGATGTCGCCCAGCACCGGCGGCAGCGGGCCGTCCAGGTCGTGGCCGTCGAGGTCGATGCCAAAGCCCGCCAGCCAGGCCAGCGAGGCCTCTGGCGCGATCAGCTCGTCGAGCTCGCGCTTCTTGCGTCGCGCCTCTTCCTCGGTGCTGCCGATGGCCGGGCTGATGCCAGGGATGATCTTCAGTGCGTCAGCGGCGCGGCCATGGTCGGCGGCACGCGCATGCATGTCGCTGCGAAACGCCTGGGCCTCTGCCAGCGTGTTTTGCGCGGTGAACACCACCTCGGCGAAGCGGGCGGCAAAATCGCGTCCGTCCGGCGAGGAACCGGCCTGCACCAGCACCGGATGGGCTTGCAGCGGCGCCGGCGCATGCGTCTCCTCGCGCCATAGCGACAGCACCTGCTGCACCGCCCCGGCGCCTACCTGGTAGCGCTGCTGGTGCGGCACCGGCCTGTCCTGTCCGAAGTTGGCGGCGGCCTGCGGCTCGCCGTTGGTGACGATGTTCCAGGCCGCGCGCCCGCCACTGACGTGGTCCAGCGTGGCGAAGGCGCGCGCGATCTCTGCGGGGCTGCTGAACGTGGCCGAGCCGGTGGCGATCACGCCCAGCCGTTCGGTGGCCTGCGCCACCCCGGCCAGCAGCGTCAGCGGATCGAGTTCCCAGCGCGGGCTGTGACGCACGCCCGGGTAGTACACGAAGAAGTCGGCCACGAACAGCGCGTGGAAACCGCCGCGCTCGGCCAGCTGGGCGATCTCCTGGTAGTAGCCGATGTCGCGCAGGCGTTCCGGCTTCGCCGTCGGCATGCGCCAGGCGGCCTCGTGGTGGCCGGTGACCAGCGCATTGGCGAACAGGATCAGGGAGCGGTCGGTGGTGCTCATGGCTTGATCTTGCCCCCGTTTCACGGACACCCCTATAAGCGATTAACTATCGCAATAGGAGGTGGACGATGACCAAGAGCAAGGCAGGCAGAAAGGGGCAGGAGTTCAGCCTGGAGTTCAGGCAGCAGGCACTGTTGCGAGCGGCCACAGAAGGGGTAACCACGGTGGCTCGTGATCTGGGGTTGCAGCCTGCCCAGCTGTACAGTTGGCGCGCCCAGGCGCGGCGGCACGACCAGGACGATCAGGCACAACGCTTGGAGTTGGCCGAACATGCACGGCTCAAACGTGAAGTGGCGCGGCTGGAGGAGGAGAACGCTTTC